>DASWSH010000109.1:0-7395 GCA_036402735.1 Solirubrobacteraceae bacterium
GACCAGCCGTTTGTGCGAATACGTTTCGCCGGAATGCAACACCTTTTCCGCGACCCGTTCTTCGGTCAACGCACCACCAGCCCGCACACCCGTATTCGACCCATCCGGAAAACCACAAACCGACGGACGCACAAAACAACCGGTGCCCTGCGCCTGCACTTCTCTCACCACGGCGCTCACCGCGGAGAGCGCTTCCGTGGAGCCGCCGGCTCCGATCGCCGTCACGACCACGCGCACGGTGTGCCCCACGTCCGCGGCGCGCAGCGCGTAGCTCGAGGCGGTGGCGCCGCTGATCGCAGCGCATGAGGAGCCGGCCGCGCTGCAGCGCTGCCATTGGTAGGCGAACGACGTCGGCGAGCCGCTCCAGGTGCCCTTGGAGGCCGACAGCGACTGGCCTTCGATTGTTGTGCCGGCCACGCCGGGGGCGACGGTGTTGACCGGCGCGACCGGCGGGATCCCCGTGACCGGGACCGTGGCGGTCGAGCTCGCGCTCGTCCCCCCGCCCGCGTTCGAAGCGGTCACGAGGACCCTTACCGTGTGCCCGACATCGCCGGCGGCGAGCATGTAGCTCGACGCCGTGGCGGCCGGCACGTTCGCGCAGGACGAGCCGGTCAGGTTGCAGTCCTGCCAGTGGTAGGAGAAGGACGTCGGCGTCCCGTTCCAGGCGCCGCTCGTCGCGCTCAGCGTGTGCGCTTCGATCGGGAGCCCGGAGATCGAGGGAGGCGCGGTGTTGACCGGCGGTCCTGTGACGGGCGGTTCTTTCGCCGGCGGTTCTTTCGCCGGGGGTTCTTTCGCGGGGGGTTCTTCGACCGGCGGTTCGGGCACGGGCGGCCGTTCGCCGATCGGTTCTTCGAGTTTCGGTTCGGACGGCGAGCCGGTGACGTAGGCGGACACCGGACAGGTACGTGCGAGCGAGGAGGTGCGCCAGCTGCCGGCCAGCACGGAGCTGCGCTGGAGGCTGGCGGCGGCCATACAGCTGCCTTCGCGCCGGTCGCGGATCCGCAGCTGTCCTCCGTTGCCGAGCACGGCGAGCCAGTACGTGCTGCCGGCGATCAGCTGCCGGGAGGCGACGGGCACCGAGTTCCAGGCTCCTGCGGCGGTCGAGGAGAGCGTGCCCGACGTGAGCAGCGCGCCGGGCTGACCCGCGCTCGTCGCGTAGAGGCCGGCGACCATGCTGGTGGCGGTGTTGCGCCCGCCCAGGTACACGTGCACGTTCAGCGCCGCGCCGGAGCTGCGGGCGCGGAACTCGAACGCGCGCGCTTCGCCGGCGGCGAGCACGCTCACTTCGTCGCGGACGTGTTCTTCGCCCAGGAGGACCAGGCCCGCGGGCCGCGCGGCGCGGCTGCCGGCGGCTCCGGTGAGGAGCTGCGCGGCGCGGTGCGTGCGCCGGAGATGGGCATGGCCTCGGCGGTGCTTTGCAAGCGCTTGCCCAGCATGCGAGCCGCCCGCGCCCTCGGCCGATGGTGGTGCAAGCAAGAGCAGCGCGAAGGCTGCGAGAAACCATTTGAAGCTGGGTCGACGACGCTGTTCCATGCTTGGGCCCCCTCGCGACGTGGTGCTGCTTGCCGGACGGGCCTCGGCGGCACGAGTACGAAGGGGAAGTTTTCCTTTACCCGCTAAACGGGTGAACCGTTGTTCATGTGGGACGACGCGCTGTCGTCCGGAACGGGCAATTCGATAACTTCGACAGCATGAGCCGCGACCGGGGGGCCCTGCGGGTTGTCCTTGCGGACGATCACCACTTCTCGCGCGAGGGGCTGCGCGGCATGCTCGAACAGGAAGGCATCGCCGTCGTCGGCGAGGCCGCGGACGGGCGCGAGTGCGTGTCGCTCGTCGCGTCGCTGGCGCCGGACGTGGTCGTGATCGACCTGCGCATGCCCGGCGGGACCGTCGCCGAGACGATCGAGCGGATCACGGCAACGAAGACCGGAGCTCGCGTGCTCGTGCTGACGGTCTCGACGGAGGGCGAGGACGTGCTGGAAGCGCTGGCGGCGGGCGCGGACGGCTACCTGGTCAAGGACACGCCCGCCGAGCAGCTGGTCGGCGGCATCCGCCAGACGGCGGCAGGCAGCGCGGTGCTCTCGCCGGAGGCGATGCGAGCGGTGCTCGCGCGTCTGCCCGGCGAGAGCGACCGCGCCGGCGCGCCCGCCGCCGACCCGTCGCTGAGCGAGCGCGAGCAGGCGGTGCTGCGGCTGCTGATCGCGGGGGCCGACAACGCCGAGATCGGGCGCCAGCTCTCGATCAGCCGCCACACCGTGAAGCAGCACGTGACGAACATCTTCGGCAAGCTCGAGGTGAACAGCCGCGTGCAGGCGGCCGTGCGAGCGGTGCGGGAGGGACTGGTCTAGGCCGCTGAGAGCGGGGTGATCACACGCAGCGCCGCGTCGCGGTCGGCGACGCCGAGCTTGGCCACGCCGCTGGAGATGTGCCGCCGCACGGTGATCGGCGAGAGGCCGAGCAGCGCGCTGATCTCCATCGTCGACTTGCCGCCACGGAGCAGGCGCAGGGTCTCGGACTCGCGCGGCGTCAGCTCGACCTCGCCGACGCGCAGCGGGTCCTCGCCGCCGCCTGCGGTCAGGCCGCGGAACTCGGCCAGCACACGGCCGACGAGTGCGCGCGGCAGCGCCGCCTCGCCCTTCAGCACGCCGCACAGAGCGGCGGCGAGGCGATCGGGTCGCGTGTCCTTCGGCAGGTAGCCGACAGCTCCGGCGCGCAGTGCCGCGAGGACGTCCTCGGTGGAATCGGAGACTGTCAGCATCACGATCGCGGTGTGCGGCGCCTGTGCGGCGATCGTCCTGGCAGCCTCCAGCCCACTCCCGGGCATGTATATGTCGAGCAGGCACACATCGGGACGATGGGAGCCGACGGCTTTGACGGCGCCGTCGCGGTCGGCGGCCTCCGCGACCACGTCGAAGCCGCCGCTCGTGAGCGCCATGCGCACGCCGAGGCGGGTGATCTGGTGGTCGTCGGCGACGACGACTGTGGGCGCGGCGCCACTCACGGCAGGTACACCTGGACCGCAGTGCCCTCGCCGGGCGCGCTCGTGAGGAGCACGCGCCCGCCGAGCTCCTCGGCGTGGCGACGGCAGCTGTCAAGGCCGAACCCGCCCCGCACCTCGGCAGGGTCGAACCCGCGGCCGTCGTCGTGCACGCCCAGATGCCACTCGTCGGGGCGGCTGAGCGTGACGTGTATCGCCCCGGCACCGGCGTGCTTGACGGCGTTGGTTACCGCCTCGCGCGCGATGTGCACCAGCGCGTCGGTCGTCGTCTCGTCGGCGAAGCTGTCGTCGGGTACGACGATCGCGAGCGTGAGCGGCGTCGCACGCGCAGCGAGCACGACGCTCTCGCGCAACACCATCACGGGCGGCCGGCGGTGGCGGTGGGAGAGCTCGCTGACGATCGAGCGGGCGCCGGTGAGCGCGCGTTCGGCCGCAGCCACGGCGGCGGCCGCATATCGCTCGGCGACGGCCGGATTGCCGGCGATCTCACGTGCTGTCGCCAGCGCGAAGGCGACGTCCTGCATCACGAGATCGTGCACGTCGGCGGCGATGCGACGCCGCTCGTGCGAGAGGCGCGGGTCGGCGCGTTGCAGGTCGGCGAGGCGGCGGCCGTGCTCCTGGCCGCCGCCGCGGCGACGGTCATGCGGCACCGGAGAGGGCGCTGCGGCGAGGAGCTGCCCGCGTAGCGGCCGCAGCGCAGCCTCCGTCTGCTCGGACCCTGGGATCTCCGTTCCCCCGTTGTGCGCGGCGCTCATTCCGTGTCTCGCTATCCGTTCGGGCCCCCGATCGACCCCTTGCACCGTGGCTGGCGTCGATCTCATTTTCGATCCGACCCCTCCCTGGGCCGGATTCCATCCACCGGTTCAAGCCGCATCAGCGGAGCTCGAACCGTCTGGGATGCCGGACAGTGTTTCACAACTTTCCATATTCCGAGAAAAAATTCTTGTTGCAGCGCGCCAACCTTTGGCGCCCCCGTGCTCGCCCTCGGAGCAAATGACGCGGGGACGGGTCCGTTTACGGGAGCGGCGCGGGTATCTTCACGCGATCTCCGAGCTTGCAGCCTCCACCCCCCCGGGCGCGTCCACGGCGCTGCCGCCACGAGCGCAGGTGATCGGCATCCCGCTCGCGATCAGCGACTACGAGCACGTGATCGACTGGATGCTGGCGACGATCGAGTCCGGCGGCCGCGCGACGCTCACCGCGGCAGCGGTCAACCTCGTGATGAGCGCGCACGAGCTGCCGGAGACGATGGCGGCGGTGCAGGCGATGACGCTGGCGGTGCCGGACGGCATGCCGCTGGTGTGGGCGCTGCGCGCGCTCGGTCATCGCGGCGCGACGCGGGTGTACGGACCGGACCTGATGCTGCGCTTCTGCGCTCGCGCGACACGCGAGCAGATCCCGATGTACCTGTACGGAGGCCGCCACGACGACGGCGCTCGCGAGCTGCTCGCAAGCAGGCTGCGCGAGCGCTTCCCGGACATCGTGATCGCCGGCAGCCACACGCGGCCGTTCCGGGCGCTGACGCCGCAGGAGGAGGACGACGACGTGCGCCGCATCGACGCATCGGGGGCAGCGGTGGTGTGGGTCGGGACCGGGCAGCCGCGGCAGGAGATGTGGATGGCGAAGCTGCGGCCGAGGCTGGCGGCGCCGATGCTGGTCGGAGTGGGCGCGGCGTTCGACTTCCACGCCGGGCTCGTCAAGCAGGCGCCGCCCTGGATGCAGCGCAACGGGCTGGAGTGGAGCTACCGGCTCGCACGCGAGCCACGCCGCCTGTGGCGGCGCTACGCCCGTTACAACCCGATGTTCGTCGCGGCCTTCGCGCGCCAGTACGCAGCTCATCTGCGCGCGCGCCGCCGCTAACGTTCCCGTCGGTATGAGCCAGCGCGCCGGAACGTCTGCGTGAGCCGCGTGCTGGTCACGGGCGGCGCCGGCGCGATCGGCGCCGCCGTCGTGAGACGGCTGCTCGCCGACCCCGAGTACGAGGTGCGGGTGGCAGACGTGCAGCCCGTGCCGCAGTGGATGCGCGAGGGCTGCGAGGTGCACGTCGCGGATCTGCGCGAGCCGGGCCAGGCGCTGGCGGCGAGCACCGGCTGCCAGACGGTGGTCCACCTCGCAGGCGTCACGGGCGGGCATGAGACGGTGCGCGCGCAGCCGTACACGCTGCTCGATGCGGGCGTCGCGCTCGACGGCGCGCTCGTGCGGGCGGCGGTCGAGCTGCAGATCGAGCGGCTGGTGTACGTCTCCTGCGGCGCGGTGTTCGAGCGAGCGGAGCTGTTCCCGACACCCGAGGAGCATCTGCTGGACTGCGCGATGCCGCGCTCTGCGCTGGGGCGCTCGAAGCTCTATGGCGAGCTGCTGTGCAGGTCGGCTTACGAGGAGCACGGCCTCGCCTTCACGATCTGCCGGCCGTGCGATGTGTACGGCCGGGGCAGGCTTGCCGCCTCGGAGCCGGGCGCGGCGCGCCTCGTAGACGATTTGATCGACGCGGTGGTGTCGGGTCGGCGTCCGCTGCCGCTGCGCGATTGGGGCGAGCGGACGCTGGCGCCCACGCACGTCGCGGACGTGGCGGATGGCATCGTCGCGGCGATGAGCAGCACGGCGGGGGTGAACGAGGACTTCAACATCTGCCTCGCGCAGGAGCTCACGATCGAGCAGATCGCGAGGCTCGCATGGCAGGCGATCGGTGACGATCCCGACGAGCACGAGCTCGAGCAGCTGCGCTCCGCGGACGGGCAGAAACGACGCTGCTGGCCCTCCGCGGAGAAGGCGCAGCGGCTGCTCGGCTGGGAGGCGGCGATCGAGCCGGCGGAAGGGATCGCGTCGACCGTGGCGTGGCTGCGGGGGCTTAGGGTCGGCGGAGGTTTATAAGCTCCGCCGATGCCAGCTCGCAAAGCGCTCGTCACGGGCGTCACCGGACAGGACGGCTCCTATCTCGCGGAGCTGCTGCTGGACAAGGGCTACGAGGTGCACGCGATGGTGCGGCGCGCCTCGACCGAGAAGTTCGAGCGCATCGAGCATCTGCGCGACCGTCTCACGCTGCACCAGGGCGACCTGCTCGACCAGCGCTCGCTGGTCGACGCCCTACGTGCGTCGCAGCCGGAGGAGATCTACAACCTCGCCGCGATGTCGTTCGTGGCGGTCTCATGGATCCAGCCCACGCTCACGGCGGAGTTCACCGGCGTGGGCGTGACGAGGATGCTCGAGGCGATGCGCGAAGTCTGCCCGCAGGCCCGCTTCTACCAGGCCTCCTCGAGCGAGATGTTCGGCAAGGTGCTGGAGGTGCCGCAGACCGAGAAGACCCCCTTCTACCCGCGCTCGCCATACGGCGTGGCGAAGGCGTACGGCCACTTCATCACGGTCAACTACCGCGAGTCCTATGACCTGCACGCGACCTCTGGGATCTTGTTCAACCACGAGTCCGTGGCAATCAACACGCCGCTGCTGATCCGCGACGACGGCGTCATCGACGTGAAGACGCCAGGCGAACTCGTCCCCCTCGCCCGCAAGGGCGGGTCGGTGCAGAACTTCCTGCCGAAGTCGTTACTGGAAGTCTGGGACGGCGAACGGTGGAGCGGGATCACCGCCATCACGGCCACGCGCAGGCGCGCCGCCGACCCCGAGCACCAGCTGCTGTCGGTCCAGGCGCGAGCCGGCGTGGTCGAGGTGACGGCCCACCACAACATGCTCGACGCCGACTTCGAGAAGGTGCCGGCGCGCGAGGTGCAGGCGGGCGACGAGCTCGCCTTGGCCGAGGACATGCCCGCGCCGTCCGATTGGAGCATTGCAACCGTCGAGATGGCGGAGTTCCTGGGCCTGCTGGCCGCGGACGGCTACGTGGAGATCGACGGTCCCAGGATCTGCTTCACGAACAACGATCCACTGCTCCGTGCTCGTGTCGCATCGCTGTGGGCGCGCCTGTTCATGGGCACCTCGAGAGAGCGGACGGGCACGTCTGGCTGGAATCCCGGCGAGCCGGTCGAGAAGGTGAGCCTGTCCGGAGGGGGGGCTGCCGGCCGGTGGCTGCGGGAGCAGCTCTACACGCCGCAGCGCCTCAAGCGGGTTCCGCCGCTGATCCTCAATGCCTCCAGTGACGTTCAGCGCGCGTTCCTGAAGGGCTACTACGACGGGGACGGGCTCAAGCGGGGCAACGGCGACTCGATCAAAACCAACAGCGCGGTGCTGGCACAGGGCCTGTGCTGGATGTACCACGTGAACAACCAGCCCGCATCGGTCTACGTCGAGCAGCGTGGACCGAAGACCTACTACACGCTGAACCTCGCCTCGCGTGTGCGCGTGGGCGCACGGGGCCAGCACCTGCGCAGGAACCCGGCGGAGGTTCGGCAGATCGTGCCGGCGCAGGTGCTCGACGACGCATGGACGTTCGACGTCGAGACCGA
>DASWSH010000110.1:0-11224 GCA_036402735.1 Solirubrobacteraceae bacterium
GTCCGAGCAGCCGGGCGCCGCTGCGAAGCTGCGCCGCGCGCCCACACTGGTCGCGGTCGCCGTGCGCCAGAGCGGCGATCAGGCGCAGGACCGCGAGGACCTGCTGGCAACCGCGGTCGCCTCCTACATCGTGCTGCTCGCCGCGCACGCGCGCGGGCTCGCCGCCTACTGGCGCACCGTGCCGCTGCTCGAGGATCCCCGCGCCCGCGCGCTGCTGGGCCTCCCCGACGAGGAGCTCCCGGTCGGCCTGCTGTACCTCGGTCAGCCCGTTCAGGAGCAGCGCGTGCCGGAGCGCGCGGCCCCGCGCGATTACGTGGTCGAGCTGCCCTGAGCGCCGAGTGCGTCCGCCGCTCGCGTGCGACGGACGCCCTTCAGCAGCGCCTCACTTGACGGTCAGCGTCCCTTCCATGCCCGCCTGGCGGTGGCCCGGGACCGAGCAGAAGAACTTGTAGGTGCCCGGTTTGAGGTTGACGGCGAGCGTCTTGGAGCCGCCCTGGAAGGTCGGCGTCGTTCCCACCGTCTGACCGGAGGACGATTCGATCGTCACGTTGTGCCCCACGGGCGAGCTGTTCGTGAAGTCGATCGTGACGTTGCCCGCCTTCGCGCTCAGCGTGCTGGTGTTGTATTTCAGCTGGCCTTCCTTGTCGGCTTCGAGGCTCACCTTTTCGCCGCCGCCGGCGGAGCTGCTCGATTCGCTCGCGGCCGCGGGCGTGCTGGGAGTGCTCGAGCTCGTCGCCGCCGGCGCCGCCGCTTCTTTCGAGCTGGTCGATTTCGACGAGCTGCCACAGCCGGCGACGAGCGCCGCGAGCAACAGCCCCAGCGCAGCCGTGGCGGCGATCTGTGTGCGCCCGCTACGGACGGATGGGTGGGATGCGAACCTCACGGTCGGGCCTCCAGTGTCGAGGGCTGGGTATCGGATTGTGATCGTACGCTGCTCGGCCGCTGCGTCAGCTCTCGTCGAGCTTGCTGCCGTTGGGGCGCAGCGTGTACCAGCTGGCTCCGAACGCCTTCACGCCCTGGCCGTACGCGTCGCCGCTGTCCTTGTCCTTCGCGAACAGGTACAGCGGGTGGCCCTTGTAGGTGACCTGCTTGGTGCCGTCCGCGCGCGTGATCGTGCCGAGGTCGGCGGCCACGGCGGCGCCGGAGGCCTGCGCTTCGCCGCTGGTCGTGACGGGCGGCCAGAACTTCGCGCACGTGCCCGAGCAGGCGGACTGGCCGTTCTTGTCTGCCTCGAACAGGTACACGGTCAGTTTCTTGGGCCCCGCGGCGAGAACCGTGCCGAGCTTGTCGTGCTTCGTCGCGATCATCTCGCCCGCAGCGGAGGAGCTGCTTTCGGAGGGCGTGCTCGCGGCGGGCGAGCTGCTCGTCGTCGCGGTGGTGGCGGGAGCCGCGGCGGCCGCGCTCGTGCTACTCGAAGATTTGCTGCTGCTGCCGCAGCCGGCCACCAGGATGGCGAGCGCCAGCAGGGCGGGCGCGACTGCGAGCGATGAGCGTCGTTTCACCGTGACCTCCGTGATCTCTCGGGATTGAGCCTTCGGGTGAGAGATGCCGGCGGCCCGAAAACCTTCCCCTTCGGCTACGGCTCGGTGTGCACGACCACGTCGGCGATCCCCTCGACGCGCTGGCGCAGGCCGTCCTCCAGCTCGCCGGCGAGCTGATGCGCCTGCACGAGCGTGGAGCCGGGCGGCGCCGCCAGCGTGAGGAACACGACGCTGCCGGCGTCGGTCGCGAGCAGCCGCAGCTGGCGCGGTGCGCTGCCGCTCAGCTCGCGCACGAACGCTTCGATCTCAGCGGCCTGGCGGCGCTGCTCCTGCGCGGTCGCGGGCCGCGCCTGCAGCGGGCGCTCGAGCGGCTCGAGGTGCGTCTGCACGTCCCTCACCTCCGGTCGCGCGGCGATCGTGCGCTCCACCCGCTCGGCGATCGCGTGCGCCTCGCCCAGCGACAGCTCGTCGGGGAACTTCAGGTGCAGCGAGACGCTCGCGCCGTCGCCGTGCTCGAACACCGTGATGTCGTGCGCCTCCTTGACGAGCGGCTCGGCCAGCGCGATCGCCAGCACGCGGTCGCGCAGGTCCAGCCCGCGCAGGCGCGGCTCGATGTGTACGACCACGTCGCTGTCGGGCAGCGCGCGCTCGACGGCCTGCTCGATCTCATCAGCCGTCTTGTGGCCCTCGACCACCGCCTGGCCGGGCGGCACCGACACGACCACGTCGGCGAAATAGCGCCCGGCCGACTCGCGCAGGCGCAGGCGGCGCAGCTCGACGTCCTCCGCGAGCGAGCCGATCGCCGCCTCGGCTGCCTCGCGGGCCTCGGTCGGCGTGCGGTCCATCAGCACGTTGGCGTTCTCGGTCAGCAGGCGCAGCGCCGCCCCGAAGATGATCGCTGCGACCAGCAGCGCCGCCACCGAATCGCCCTCGCGGAACCCCGCATCGGCGGCGAGCAGGCCGGCAAGCACCGCCAGCGAGCCGAGCATGTCGGCGGCGAAATGGAACGCGTTGGAGCGCAGCGCAGGGCTGTTGAACCGCCGCGCCGCGCGCAGCGAGACAGCGGTGCGGCTCAGATCGAGCACGATCGCGAGTGCGATCACGGCGAACTGGTACCAGTGGATCGCAGGCGCAGCGCTGTCGTCGATCAGATGCCTGACCGCTTCCACCGCCACCAGCAGCCCGCCGCCGATCAGGATCGCCGCCTCCCCCAGCGCGCCGAGGTTCTCGGCGCGGCGGTGCCCGTAGGGATGGCCCCTGTCGGCGGGGCGCCCGCCGAGCCGCACCGCGAAGAACGTCAGCACCGCGGCGACCACGTCGCCGCTGGACTCGATCCCCGCCGAGATCAGGGCAAGGCTGCCGGTGCCGAGCCCCACGCCCAGCTTCAGCGCGACCAGCAGCGTGGCGACGGCGATCGAGACCAGCGTGGTGCGCTGGCGCGTCGTTTCCGCACGCTGCATCCGCCAAGCCTAGATCCTGCCCTGGCGGCTGGTCCTGGCCGGCGCGTATCGTGAGATCGATGGCACACGCTCATGCGGGCCACACGCATGCGAGCGCGCGCGTGGCCGACCGGCCGCGCCTGCTCGCGGCGCTCGGCCTGATCCTCGCGCTGATGGCGGCGGAGCTGACGGTCGGGATCCTCGCCCGCTCGCTCGCGCTGCTGTCGGACTCGGCGCACATGCTCACCGACGCGGGCGCGCTGGCGCTGTCGCTGTTCGCGCTGCGCCTGGCGGCACGGCCCGCCGGCGGCGCGCTGACCTTCGGGCTGCGCCGCGTCGAGATCCTCTCCGCCCAGGCCAACGGGCTGACGCTGCTGATCCTGGCCGCCCTGATCGTCTACGAGGCGGTCGCACGGCTGTTCTCGCCGCCGCACGTGCACGCGGCGCTGACGCTGGCGGTGGCGCTGGGCGGCGCGCTCGTGAACCTCGTCGCGGTCGCGATCCTGTCGGGCGCCGGCCGCGAGAGCCTCAACATCGAGGGCAGCTTCCAGCACCTCCTGACCGACCTGTTCGGCTTCCTCGGCACCGCGGTCGCGGCAGGCGTGATCCTGCTGAGCGGCTTTCAGCGCGCGGACCCGCTCGTCTCGCTGCTGATCGCGGCGCTGATGGCGCGCTCGGGCTACGCGCTCGTGAAGGCCTCGGGGCGGATCTTCCTCGAGGCGTCGCCGGAGCAGCTGGATCCGCAGCGCATCGGCCTGGCGCTGGCGGGCCAGCCGGGCGTGGTCGAGGTGCACGACCTGCACGTGTGGGAGGTGACGAGCGGCTTCCCCGCGCTGTCAGCGCACGTGCTGGTGGCGGCGGACTGCGACTGCCACCGGGCGCGCCGGCGGATGGAGCAGATGCTGCACGAGCGCTTCGAGCTCGACCACACGACGCTGCAGGTCGACCACGAGGGCGGCGAGCTGCTCGAGATCAGCGCACCTGGCGGGACGGGCGGATCAGGACCTCGTTGACCGCCACGTTCTGCGGCGAGGCGATCGCGTAGAGGATGCCGTTCGCGATGTCCTGCGCCTGCAGCGGCTCGACGTCTTTGAAGATGCCACGGATCATGTCCCGGATCTCAGGGCGGTTGTGCTCGCTCAGCTCGGTCGCGACGGCGCCGGGCTCGATCAGCGTCACGCGGATGCCCTCCGGCGCGACCTCCTGGCGCAGCGCCTCCGAGAACGCGCCGACGCCGAACTTCGTGAGGTTGTAGACGCCGGAGCCGGCGCGCGCGAAGCGGCCCGCGACGGAGCTGACCGTGACGACATGGCCCGCGCCCTGCGCTTTCATCAGCGGCAGCGCGGCGTGGGTGCAGTAGAGGACGCCGAACACGTTGACATGGATCATGCGCCGCCATTCCTCGGTGTCCGCGGCCTCGATCGGCCCAAGCAGCATCACGCCGGCGTTGTTGACGAGCACGTCGAGGCGCCCCAGCTCGGAGGCGGTGCGCTGCACGAACGCGCGCGCCTGCTCCTCCTCACCGACGTCTGTTTCGATCGCAAGGGCCCGTCCCCCCTCTGCCTCGATCCGCTCCGCCAGGCCCTGGATGCGCTCGAGGCGCCGAGCAGCCAGCGAGACCGCCGCGCCGGCGCGCGCACAGGCCAGCGCGGTCGCCTCGCCGATCCCCGAGGAGGCCCCTGTGACTGCAACCACGCGGTCCTTCAGGGGTACTTCCATTGCGGCGAGCTTATCGGGCGCCGGCAGCGCAGCCCGGGGCCGGTGCCGCCCGGCAGATCAGCCGGCGGACCCGTAGATCCGCTGATTGCTCGGTCTTTTAGCTCGTGCTGCGGGTTTTAGCCTGCGATCAGGTGGGCACCGTAAGTTTGTGCGCAATCCGCACAGACCAAGGCCCGGGACGGCAGGGGACCCGTACCCGGCGTCGAACGAGCCTGAGAAGCCGCTCCGCTATAGATAATTGACAACGCAACTATTTTGGCTTATAATTCCGACCGTAAGCATCGGATTAGAAGGACGCAAATGTCAGACTCCCTCAACACCACACTAGAGCTCGAGCCTCAGGCCGCCGCGCAAGCGGACGCCCCTGTCCCCGACCGCGCCCGACTGGACAGCCCCGTCGAGCGAGCCATCGAGGCATCGACACCCGACACGTTCATCCCCGAGTCTGTCGACCAGCTGCTCGCGCACTCGCGCCGCTACCCGCTACTGACGCCGGACCAGGAGATCGACCTGGCCAAGCGCATCGAGCGCGGCGACCTGCACGCCAAGGAACTGCTCGTCAACTCGAACCTCCGTCTCGTCGCTTCGAACGCGCGCCGCTACCAGAACCAGGGCCTGCCGCTGGCGGATCTGGTCCAGGAGGGCATGCTCGGCCTGATCAGGGCCAGCGAGAAGTTCGACTGGCGCAAGGGCTTCCGTTTCTCGACCTACGCGACGCTGTGGATCCGTCAGGCGATCCAGCGCGGCCTGGAGAACTCCGGTCGCACGATCCGCCTGCCCGTCCACGTCGCGCAGCGCTCCCGCAAGGTGGGCAGGGTCGAGCGCGAGCTGTCCGTGCGCCTCGGCCGCGAGCCCACGCTCGAGGAGCTGGCCGAGGAGACCGGGCTGCCGATCGAGCAGGTCGAGGAGGTGCGCCACCAGCGTGCCGCGCTCGTCAGCCTCGACCAGCAGATCGGCGAGGACGGCGACACGGCTCTCGGCGACCTGCTGCCCTCGGACGCGGAGGCGCCCGAGGAGACGGCATGGGAGCACGAGCGTGAGCAGATCGTGCATCGTGCGATCTCGCAGCTGCCCGAAACCGAGCGCAAGGTGCTGACCCTGCGCTTCGGCACCGGCCGCGAGGAGCCCCAGACGCTCACCGCGATCGGCAAGCGCCTCGGCTTCTCGGCCGAGCGGGCCTCACAGCTCGAGCAGCGCGCGCTGAAGAAGCTCGCCGAGTCGCCCGAGCTGGCGGCTCTGCGCGAGGCGGCCTGAGAAACGGCTTTCCCCCCGATTGGGAACGGCCTCCGGCGGATTCACTCGCCGGGGGTCGTTTTTTTGGCGGTCGGACCGACGCTCTAAGCTGACCCCCCACACCAGTCAGGAGGCAGCCGCATGGCCAGCAAGTCGCTGTGGGACCGAACGGTCGAGCTCACGATCAAGCTCGGCGAAGCGATCCTCGCGCCGATCGAGCGCTTCATCGGCAAGCGCTCGCTCGTGGGCGACGCCACCTTCTTCCCGCTCGAGCGCTTCCCGTGGGTCGCTCACGTCGAGGACAACTGGGAGGTGATCCGCGACGAGGCGCAGGCGCTGCTCGCGCACCAGAGCGAGCTGGCGAACTTCCAGGACATCTCCAAGGATCAGATCGAGATCACCGACGACGATCGCTGGAAGACGTTCTTCATCTACGGCTACGGGTTCGAGGCGAAGCTCGGCGTGGAGCTGTGCCCGCGCACGGCCGCGCTGATGCGCGAGATCCCCGGCATGAAGACCGCGATGATCTCGATCCTGTCGCCGCGCAAGCACATCCTCGACCACCGCGGGCCCTACAAGGGCGTGCTGCGCTACCACCTCGGCCTGATCGTGCCCGAGGACGCGGAGTCGTGCCGCATCCGCGTCGGCGAGGACTACCGGCACTGGGAGGAGGGCTCCTCGCTGATCTTCGACGACACCTTCAACCACGAGGTGTGGAACGACACCGACGAGACGCGCGTGGTGCTGTTCGTCGACGTGATGCGCCCTCTCCCCTCCCCCGAGTCGGCGATCAACGAGGGCATCGTCAAAGCGATCGGCTACTCGCCGTTCGTGCTCGACGCGAAGCGCAACCAGGAAGCCTGGGAAGCACGGTTCCGCGCGGGTCGTGCTGCCGCCGGCGCGCCGGCCGCGTAGCGCTCGCTCAGACGCCTTCCTGCCAGGGCAGCGCTTTCGAGGCCCAGCTGTTGAGCGTCGTGAACTCGCCCGTCACGATCAGCAGGCCGAGCGCGATCATCACCGCGCCGCCGACCGCGATCACGACCGGGAAGTGTCGTTTGACGACCGCCAGCGCAGTGGTCATGCGCTCGAAGGCGAGCGCGATCAGCAGGAACGGGATCGCCAGGCCGGCTGAGTAGAAGGCCAGCAGCAGCGCGCCGTGAGCGGCGGAGCTGGAGATCGCCGCCTGCGTCAGGATCGCCCCGAGCGTGATGCTCGTGCAGGGCGTCCAGGCGATCGCGAAGGCCGCGCCCGCGAGCAGCGGGCCGCCTCGTTTCGCGAGGTTCATCAGCGTCTGCGAGTGCCACTCGCGGCTCAGCACACCCACGAAGGGGCTCGCGAGGAAGAACACGCCCAGCGCGACGATCAGCACGCCGCCGATCTGCTCCAGCAGGTGTTTGTGTTCCTTCAGCGACGAGCCGATCACGGTCGCGCTCAGCCCCAGCAGGATGAAGATCAGCGAGAAGGAGGCGATGAACAGCAGGCTCGGCACGAGCACGCGGCGCACCCCCACCTCGCCCTCCTTCAGGTCCGCCGGCGTCACACCGATCACGGTCGAGAGGTAGCCCGGCACGAGCGGCAGCACGCACGGCGAGAGGAACGACACGAGCCCCGCGGCGAGCGCGACGGGGATACCAACTCCGCTGGCCGTGTCCGATGCGGAGGCGAGCAGCAGCCCCGCCTGGCTCATGGCGCGGGCTCCGGCGCGCCCATGGCGAAGGCAGCCGCGGGAGCGCCGCCGTTGCCCGCGCCCTCACGAGCGTCGAGCCGGCGGCGCAGCTCTGCGACCTCGCTCTCCAGGCGGCCGATGCGCTCCTGCAGGTCTGCAACGGAGGCGCCGTCGTGATCGCGCGCGGCCGCGACGGGCGCGGCGCGCCACGATCCGACCGGCGCAGAGGCAGCGCTTTCTGCCCCGGGAGCCGCGGGCGCAGCCTGCTCGTCGTCCTGCATGCCGAGCAGGTGCTCGTAGCGCTCCTCCTTCTGCCCCGGGCGCCGCGGCAGGCGCACCACCAGCGCGCGCTGCTGCAGGCGCTCGAGTGTCTCCCCGACCTCCTGCAGGCCGGCGAACGCGTGGATGCGCTCGCCGCGCTGCTTGAGCTCGCCCGGCGTCTGCGCGCCGCGCAGCATCAGCACGCACATAAGTGCCTGTTCGGCGTCGTCCATCGGCAGCTGCTCGGCCAGCAGGTGGCGGTACTTGCTGGCTCTGCTGCCGGCGCCGCTGGCCAGCCGCACGAGGCCGCGGCGCTCCAGGCGGTGCAGTGCGTCGCGGAGCGTCGCCTCGTCGTATTCGACGATCGGATCGCGGTTCGTCGACTGGTTGCACGCCAAGCGCAGGGCGTTCAGCGACAGCGGGTAGGCGTCGGGCGTGGTGCGCTGCTTCTCGAGCAGGCAGCCGAGCACGCGGAGCTGCTCGGGCGAGAGATGGATCTGGCTGACCGGCACGGCATCTCGAAGTCTAGGCGCGCTCACCGCTTTTGGGCCACGTTGCACGCGGGTACCCTGTGGCGGGAACGGACTCTCGGAAGGCGGTGTCTGCAGTGCGCAAACGTCTGAGCTTCGCCAACGTCGTATCCATGCTGGCCCTGTTCGTCGCGATCGGCGGCGGCGCCTACGCGGCCAGCAGCACGTTCGTCTCCGGCAGCGGCGCGATCCAGGGCTGCGTGAGGCACGGCGGCGTGCTGATGGTCGTGCGCGCCGGCGCGCACTGCCCGCGCCACACGACTGCGCTCGTGTTCAACGCCAAAGGCGTCCAGGGCGCGCGCGGGCTCACCGGAAAAACCGGGGCCACGGGCAAAACCGGGGGCACGGGCAAAACGGGCGCCAACGGCGCGACCGGCAAAGAAGGGCCGAGGGGACCTGAAGGCGCCGCCGGAACGGCGCTCGGCTATGCCCGCGTCCTGCCCGGGGAAACGCTCACGGTCTCCAACGCGAAGAACGTGTCGGCCGCGAACATCACTCCTCGCGCGACCGGCGTCTTCTGCTTCCACGGCCTCCCGTTCACGCCCGCGAACGTCCAGGTCACGCTCACTTTGAACCCCGCTGGTGACTTCGCCAGAGCGCAGGCGCCCGGCGTGGCAAGCGACTGCACTGAACCCGGCAATCAGGCCGAGGTGACGACCTTTTCCGCAGCCAGCACCCCGGCCGATGTCAGCTTCATGGTGCTGTTCAACTGAGAGAGCCCGCCGCATAGGGCGCCGGCCGCCGGCCGCATGAACGCCGCCTGCCCGGGTAGATCCGTGGCAAGGAGGAAGACATGTTCAGGAAACTGTTCGAGCTGCTGACTTTGAAATGGCTGTGGGATCGCCGCTAGCGTGCGGCGCCGTCGCCAGGCGATCGAGAACTGCGAGTTGTGCTTCGTCGATGCTCCCGCCTGGACCGCGCGCGCGTACCGGCGCTGGTATGTGGGACTGACGCCTCCGGGCGAGTATCTGGGCGTGGTCTGCCCCGGCTGCCTGGCCGACGAAGATCTCGCGCTCGTGCTGCTCCAGGCCGAGGTGCAGGAGGTGCAGGCTAAAGTCAAACGGTGAGCGCCCAGCCTTTCTCGCCGGGCCGCGCGGGGGACGGCCGGCACGGCCGGACGCCGGACCTGCGACCCGAGGACATCCCCGTCGCACCCGTGTCGCTACGGCGGATCGGCCGGCTGTTCATCCCCTACCGCCGCCGGCTCGGCCTGCTGCTCACGCTGATCTTCCTCGCCGCCGGTCTGGGCGTGATCAGCCCCTTCCTGCTGCGGGAAATCCTCAACACCGCATATCCGAGGCACGACACGACGCTGCTCGCGGAGCTGGTCGCGGGCATGATCGCCCTGTCGGTCATCACGAGCGTGATCGGGGTCGCGCAGACGTGGATCTCCAACCAGGTCGGCCAGCGCGTGATGCACGACCTGCGTGCCGCGGTGTACGCGCACCTGCAGCGCATGTCGCTGGCCTTCTTCACCCGCACGCGCACGGGAGAGGTGCAGTCGCGGATCGCCAACGACATCGGCGGGATCGACAGCGTCGTGACCTCGACTGCCACCTCGATCGTGCAGAACGTCACGACGGTCGCGGCCACGATCGTCGCGATGTTCCTGCTGGACTGGCGCCTGGCGGTGTTCTCGCTGATCCTGCTGCCGTTCTTCGTGTGGCTGACGCGTCGCGTCGGGGAGGAGCGCCGGCGGATCCAGTCGGTGCGCCAGAGCCGGCTGGCCGACATGTCGAGCCTCGTCGAGGAGTCCCTCTCCGTCTCGGGCATCCTGCTCGGCAAGACGATGGGCCGCTCGCCTGAGCTGGTGCGCCGCTTCAGCGACGAGTCCGGCGAACTGGCCGACCTCGAGGTACGGGCGCGGATGGCCGGGCGCTGGCGGATGGCCACGGTGCAGATGAGCTTCGCGATCATGCCCGCGCTCGTCTACCTGTTCGGCGGCGTGGAATTCGCCGGCGGGCACTCGATTTCGATCGGTACGGTCGTGGCGTTCACGACTCTGCAGACGCGACTGCTGTTCCCGATCCAGTCCCTGCTGTCGGTCGGCCTGGAAGTGCAGACCTCACTCGCCCTGTTCGGGCGCATCTTCGAGTACCTGGACCTGCCGGTCGACATCGTCGAGCGCTCCGGCGCGCGGGCGCTTGCCGGCGTGAAGGGCGATGTGAGCCTCGACCACGTCTGGTTCCGCTACGCGCCCGACGCGCCCTGGACGCTCTCGGATGTCAGCGCGGAGATCCCGCCCGGCACGCGCACCGCGCTCGTCGGTGAGACCGGCTCGGGCAAGACCACGCTCGCCTACCTCGTCGCGCGCCTGTACGAGGCGGACCGCGGCGCCGTCAGGATCGACGGCCTCGACATCCGCGACACCACGCTGCAGTCGCTCGCCGCGACCGTCGGCCTCGTCTCCCAGGAGACCTACCTGTTCCATGCGTCGATCCGCGAGAACCTCCGCTTCGCCTGCCCGGAGGCCGGCGACGAGCAGATCGAACGCGCCGCGCGCGCGGCACAGATCCACGACCTGATCGCCTCGCTGCCGGAGGGCTACGACACGCCGGTCGGCGAGCGCGGCTACCGCTTCTCCGGCGGCGAGAAGCAGCGCATCGCGATCGCGCGCACGATCCTGCGCAACCCGCCGGTGCTGATCCTCGACGAGGCGACCTCGGCGCTCGACAACGAGACCGAGCGCGCCGTCCAGCAGGCCCTCGACGAGCTCGCGCGCGGGCGCACGACGATCGCGATCGCGCACCGCCTCTCGACGATCCGCGACGCGGACCAGATCCTCGTGCTCGACGGCGGCCGCATCGTGGAACGCGGCACGCACGACGAGCTGGCCGCCGCGGACGGCCAGTACACAGCGCTGCTGCGCGGCGCGCGCGATCCGGACGCCGATCA
>DASWSH010000111.1:0-6135 GCA_036402735.1 Solirubrobacteraceae bacterium
AGATCGCGAACAAGGTCGGCTTGGGGATCGAGGAGGTCACTATCGCCATCACGAAGGCGATCGAGAGCACCGCGCCGGTGTTCTGCAGCAGCGTCCTCGCGCCGGCCGCCACGCCGCGCCGATATGCCGGCACGACGCCCATCATGGCGGCCGTGTTGGGGCTGTTGAACATGCCGGAGCCGACGCCCACCATTGCCAGCCACAGCGCGCTCTGCCAGTACGCGCTGTGCACCTGCAGCGTCGTCATCCCGGCGAGGCCGGCGGCGCTGACGAACATGCCGATCGCTGCCAGCGCTCGGGAGCCGTGACGGTCGGCGTGGATGCCGGCGAGGGGAGAGGCGACAAGCATCCCCAGCGCCAGCGGCATCAGCTTGAGGCCCGCCGTGATCGGCGTGTTGCCCTGGGCGCCCTGGTAGTAGAAGACGAACAGGAACATCAGCGCGAAGCGCGCCAGCCCGTTGATGAAGGCGGCGGCGCTGGCAGCCGCGAACAGGCGGTTGCGGAAGATCTTCAGGTCCAGCATCGGCGCGCGCGAGCGGCGCTCGATCACGACCCACAGCGGCAGCAGCACGGCGGCCGCGGCCAGGCCGCCGATCACGATCGAGTTGTTCCAGCCGGTCAGCCCGCCGCGCGAGACCGCGAGCACGAGGCCCGTGAGGCCGATCACGAAGGTGCTCGTACCAAGCACGTCGTAGCCGCGCACGCTGTCGGGCTTGGCCAGCTCGCGCAGGATCAGCGCGCCCCAGACGGCGCCGGCGAGCGCGAACGGCACGTTGAACCAGAACACCCAGTGCCAGGAGATCGCGACGAGCGCGCCGCCCAGCACGGGGCCCAGCACGAGGCCGACCGCGGCGATCATCGTGTTCGCACCCATCGCGAGACCGAGCTGCTCCTTGGGGAAGGCGTCCGTCACGAGCGCGGCGGCGTTCGCGAACAGGAACGCGGAGCCGATGCCCTGCAGCACGCGCCACAGGATCAGCACCGTGCCGTTGGGCGAGAAGCCGGCGCCGAGCGATGCGAGCGCGAACAGCAGAAAGCCGCCGACGTAGGCGCGCTTGCGGCCGAACAGGTCGCTGAGGCGCCCCGCCATCAGCACCAGCACGGTCGCGGCGATCAGGTAGGCGAGGATCACCCACACGAGCGAGAGCAGGCTCGTGTGCAGCGAGCGCTCGAGGTCGGGCAGCGCGATGATCAGCGTGCCCGAGTTGGTCGCCGCCAGCAGCATGCCGAGGCTCGTGCAGGACAGCGCCCACCAGCGGTAGTGCTCGTGCCCCGCCTCCACACCGAAACGCTCGCTCGCGCCGTTCGCCCTGCTCTGCATCCTGCTGAATCCCGCCATCCAATCCTTCCATGAAGTTTACGTGAACGTAAGGATCAGAATAGCATCGGCGTGCTACAACTCAGGTCATGGCGGACACCACGCGCGAGGTCGAGAAGAGCGATCACGAGTGGCGCGAGCAGCTCACGCCCGAGCAGTACGAGGTCCTGCGCAGGGCGGGCACCGAGGCGCCGTTCACCGGCGAGTACGTCTACAACAAGGACTCGGGCGACTACCGCTGCGCGGCCTGCGGGTCCGTGCTGTTCAGCGCGGACACGAAGTTCGACTCGGGCACGGGCTGGCCGAGCTTCACCGAGCCGGCTGTTGCCGCGGCCGTCGAGCTGCGAGCTGACAACGGGCTCTTCATGCGCCGTACAGAGGTCCTCTGCCGCACCTGCGGCGGGCATCTCGGGCATGTCTTCGACGACGGCCCCGGCCCGACGCATCAGCGCTACTGCATCAACTCGGCCGCGCTGCAGTTCGAGCCCGAGCACAGCGCCGAGTAGCGCGGCCTTCGCGCGCCGGCGCAGCGGCGCGAGCTAGCCTTTCGGGGATGGTGATGCAGGAACAGGCGCGCCGGCTCTCGCAGCCGCTGCCGTGGGGCCGCCCCCAGAAGATCGTCGCCGCTGTGCTCGCGAGCTTGATGCTGGCCGGCTCCGGCACGCTGATCGCGTTCGCGCTCTCCAGCGGCGCGCCCGCGCGTGCCGACTGCGTCGATCTCTCGTTCCCCAGCACGCTCGGCGCCGCGGAGGTGAAGGGCTGCGGCGTGAAGGCGCGTCAGATCTGCGCCTCGGGCGCATATCGCGGAATCCAGCGCGAAATGTTGCTGGCCTGCCGTAAAGCGGGCTTTCCGTACCGGCGCCCGCCGGCCTGAAAGCTCCCCCCGGCGGGCGCAGCCGGCGGCCCGCCGCTCCATCTAAAAAGCCCGTCGCTGCGGCCTCTGCGGAGGTGTTCTCGACAAATGTCGAAAGCGCGCGCGGAAGTGTTGGCCAGGATGGCCCTACCCGCGGCGCCGGTGGAGGTTTTTGATACCCGCACTGTCCTAGGCGGGGGCCGCATTCGGGCTACCGCCGAGTAACCGAACGTAGGAATGGAGGCAAATTGGGTTCTTGGGCCGCATACCCAAGTTGGCTGAACCCAGGCGACAACGCGTGGCAGATGACCGCCGCGACGTTCGTCGGTCTGATGAGCCTGCCGGGCCTCGCGGTCCTGTACGGCGGCGTCATGCAGAAGCGCTGGTCGGTCAACAGCATGATGCTCACCTTTGTCGCCTTCTCACTCGTGCTCGTCGCATGGGTGCTGTGGGGATTCAAGATGGGCTTCGGCACGCCGATCGGCAGCGGAAAAGGGTTCTTCGACACCTTCTGGGGCAAGTCGGGGACCGTGCTGTCGAGCGGGGCTTTGCAGGGGCAGGCGGTGATTCCGTCGATAACGGAAGGTCCACCCTTCCATTTCCCGGAGAGCTCGCTGGTCTATTTCCAGTTCGTGTTCGCGGCGATCACGCCGATCCTGATGCTGGGGTCGGTGCTCGGGAGGATCAGCTTCAAGGCCTGGATCCCGTTCGTGGTGCTGTGGATCACGTTCGTCTACACGGTCAACGCGTTCCTGATCTGGGGCGGCGGCTTCTGGTCCGCGCACGGCGCGCTGGACTACTCGGGTGGCTACGTGATCCACCTGGCGGCCGGCGTCTCGGGCTTCGTCGCGGCGGCTGTGATCGGACCGCGCCTGCAGCGAGATCGTGAGATCGATGCGCCGAACAACCTGCTGATGGTGGCGGCCGGCGCGGGTCTTCTGTGGCTCGGCTGGAACGGCTTCAACGGCGGGGACTCCTACTACGCGGGTGCGAACGCGTCGGCGGCGATCGTCAACACGAACCTCTGCACGGCTGTAGCGATGCTCGTGTGGATCGGCTGGGACTACGCGTTCCGCGACAAGCCGTCGCTGATCGGCTCGGTCAACGGCATGATCACGGGGCTGGTAGCGATCACGCCCGCGGCCGGCTTCGTGACCGGCTGGGGTGCGATCTGGATCGGCATCATTGCGTCCACGATCGTGTGGATGGCGATCCGCTTCGTCAGCCGAGCGCCGGTGTTCAGAAAAGTCGACGATACGCTCGGCGTGATCTATACGCACGGGTTCGCCGGACTGACCGGCGGGCTCTTGGTTGGCGTGTTCGCGAACCCGAAGATGGTGCTCTACAAGGGGCTTGGCGGCGCGAGCGACCTGCCGGGCAAGTCGAGCCTCGTCCACGGCGGCAGCTGGACGCTGCTGCGCTGGCAGGCCGAGGCCGGCCTGTGGGTGATCCTCTTCAGCGGGATCATGACGTTCGCGTTGCTGAAGATCGTCGGCATCTTGCTGCCGCTTCGTCTCTCCGACGAGGAGCTCGAGATCGGCGATCACGCGATCCACGGCAACGAGGTCTACCCCTCCGACGTTCCGACGCTCGGCGGTCCGCATGCTCCGGCTTGGCAGCCGGGTGCGGGCGCGGGCGGCGCGACGGTTCCCGCGGGAGCGGGCGCGTAGGCCCGGAGGGCAACACGTCTCAGCGTGCCACCCGGCTCATGCCGGGCGCGCGTTGCGACGGTTCGGTGGACAGCAGCGGCCCCGCTTCGGCGGGGCCGCTGTCGTTCCCCTGAGCAGGCTGCTGGGCCCCGCGCTCAGGACGGCTGCGAGCCCGCGCGGGCGGGGCACGGCGGCCGCCGATGCCGGCGGGGGTTCTTCGGTCTTCTCTGACCCTCGCACCCGCGTCAGCCCGGTTCGTATTCGGCCACCTCGACGGTGACGAATGACGGTTCCGGTTTGGACTGCGACTTGTAGGCGATCCAGGCCGCCGTCGCTTTCCCGGTTCTGTCGATGGCAATTGAGGCGGGACCGCTGCTCAGCGGAGAGATCTGCGTCGGCGCTTCCCACACGCCGGCCGAGTCGCGGGTAGAGGCCTCGTCGCGAGCTGCTTCGGTGGGCCAGCCCTGGTTCCCTCCGGAGTACGACACGCTGAACGGCGCCTGCGTCCAGGTGGCCAGCAACCGATTCGCGTCCTTGCTTGCCGCGACCGTGGGGTGGAGCGTGGATTCGCCCGGCGGCGAGGGAACCGCTCGCGGCCGATCCCAGTCTCCGTCCGGGGTATGGGTGACAAGCTGCACGGCCGTGACATCTGCGCGGGTGGGAGCTTCGCCGGCGTCCTGTGGCAGCTGGTCGGCTCTGCGCACGCCGACCACATGGGTGAAGAGGACAGTCGCCTCGCCGCTGGCATCGACCGCCGTCACGAGTTCGCGGTCCGTCCCGGCGGACAACTGGACGGGGCGCTCGAATCGTCGCTTGCGGCCCATGACAGACGCTTCCACGAGACCGAAGCCCGGACCGGACCGGCGCCATGCGAGCAGGGCGCTCCCGCGCCCATTGCCACTGAGTCGCAGTTCGCTCGCGGCTCTGTTCACAGGCGAGAGCGTTCGGATGCGTCCTCGCCTGCCACTCGCTCCTATTACCAGGCTCTGGACGTAGGCGCTATGGGATCTGCCGCGGATCCAGGCGAGTACCAGAGAACCATCGCGCTCGAGAAGCAGCTGCGGTTTGTTGAAGAGCCCTTCGTGGACCGCGATGATCTTGCGCGCCTGCTGCCATCGTCCATCCGCGGCTCGCCGCGCGAGCCAGATGCCTCCAAGCCGCTCGAACACGAGTGCTGCGCGGCCGTCGGGCAGCACCGCGATGCTCTGTTCTTCCGATTCTCCGTTGCCGGGTCGCGCCAGGGGAGAGGGTCGACTCCAGCGTGAGCCGAGCGGCTTGCTCAGAACTTCCGGTCGTGCTCCCGGCCGGTTGGGCAACGCGTTCTGCCAGAACAGGAGCGCTTCGCCTCGATCGTCAATACCCAGGTGCAGGGAGGCCGGCCCGTCTCGCCGGGTGGCTGATAGCACCGCCGTCGCCGACCACGGGGCGCCCGGGTTGCGGGTGGCTGCTTCCACGCCGTCGAGTGCTGCTTCGAGCGTTTCTTCGCGTCGCCAGGCAACCGCCTGCGTGCCGGAATCATCACGCGCGACCGCCACTTCGACGTAGGCCCACACCCGTGAGCTCGCGAGCGCACGGGGTGCACTCCACTGGGCCGGCGCGTCGTCGGGTGCCAGCAGCGCGAGCACGGCGCAGAGACTCAGCAGCTTCACGGGCGACACGAGTCGGCCGGTGGCCATGAACCGGTAACACTAAAAGCACGCCGTTGATGCGAAGCGCGTCTTGGGCTTCAGGTGTGCGCGAGGACCGTTTCACCGCCAGAGGTGGCGGTGAAGGTGCCATTGAGCTTGCCGCTGGCGGGACACGCAGCGTTGCTCGTCTTCTGGCTTCTCTTCATGCCCTGTTCGGTGATCTGCAGCGTGAGCGGTTCACGGGCCGCTCCGGTCTGCGCGAACGTCTCAGCAATTTTGCTCGCCTGCCACACGCAATGTTCGCCACTCATGAAGGGATGTTCCTCCGCCATCAAAATCTTCGTGCTGCCTGTCAGCTTTCCCGAGCCCTTGCTGGAGAGCGTCAGTGGCCACGGCAAATCTTCGGAAGTCCACACCGCCGGACCTGCCGGCTCTATGTCGCGGCACTCGGTCGGATGTGCTTCGTCTCCCTGTTCCCCCGTGAAGGATGCTTCTTCGATGTTGATGGTGTCCTTCTTCGCCCCGTTCACACCGACGGTTCCCGCGAGCACGTTTTTCGAGCAAAAATCGATGCCCCGGTCTGAGGTGAGCTGCAGGTCGCTGGAGAAGAACGTGATCGCAGCGCCCGGCGCGACCGGGCCGGCTGCCGTTTCCAACACCAGCAGTTTGGGCGCCGCCGACGCGCTA
>DASWSH010000112.1:0-4418 GCA_036402735.1 Solirubrobacteraceae bacterium
ATCCTCGAACCGACCTCCGGCAACACCGGCATCTCGCTGGCGATGATCTGCTCGCGCAAGGGCTACAAGCTGAAGGTCGTGATGCCCGACAACGTCACGCCCGAGCGCACGCAGCTGCTCAGCATGTACGGCGCGGAGATCGTCTACTCGGCCGGCGACCAGGGCTCCAACGGCGCGGTCGCCAAGGCGCTCGAGATGGCGGCGGAAGACTCCTCCTACTACATGCCCTATCAGTACGGCAACGAGGCGAACCCCGGCGCCCACTACAACGGCACCGCGGTGGAGATCCTCGAAGAGCTCGACGAGGTGACCGCGTTCGTCGCGGGCCTCGGCACCGGCGGCACGCTGATGGGCAACGGCCGCCGGCTGAAGGAGGCGTTCGGCGACGCGGTGAAGATCGTCGCCGCCGAGCCGATGCAGGGCGAGCCCGTGCAGGGCCTGCGCTCGCTCGACGACGGCTTCATCCCGCCGATCATCGACCTGTCGCTGCTCGACCGCAAGATCTTCGTGACCAACCGCGACGCGATCGTGTGGACGCGCAAGCTGCTCGACGAGGAGTCGCTGTTCGCGGGCGTCTCGACCGGAGCGATCGCGAGCATCGCCGTGCGCATCGCCGGCGAGCTGGAGGAGGGCAACGTCGTGTTCGTGGTTGCCGACGACGGCTGGAAGTACCTGTCGAGCGGCGTCTACACGCTGCCCGTCGACGAGGTCGAGAACCTCGAAACGACGGTCTGGTGGTAGCGGCCCGCCGCCGCCGCGCACGATGAACATCTCGCGGGCGCTGCTGCAGGAGGTCGTCGACCACGCCCTCGAAGACCCCCGCAACGAGGTGTGCGGCGTTATCGCGGTCGGCGCCGACGGCGAGCGCGCGGCGAGGAGCGTGCACCGTGCCACCAACGTGCACGCCAGCCCTATGAAGTTCGAGATCGACCCGATGGAGCTGCTTGCGCTGTACAACGAGATCGAGGGCCGCGGCGATGAGCTGGGCGCGATCTACCATTCGCACGTGCGCAGCGCGCCGTACCCCTCGCAGACCGATGTCAACTTCGCCGCGAACTGGCCCGGCGTCGAGTGGCTGATCGTCGGCCTGGCCGCCGGCTCGGAGCCGCAGGTGCGCTCCTACCTGATCGCGGACGGCACGATCGAGGAGGTCCCCGTCGGTGAGCCGGCGTGAGCGAGCGGCCGCTCGTGTGTCCCGGCTGTGGCCGCGCGCACCCGCGCAGCGAGCGCTTCTGTGCCGACTGCGGAATGCCGCTGGTGTTCATGCCCGGTAGTGAGCGCGACACGACCGAGCGGCAGCGCCGCGCGCGCAAGGTCAAGCCGCAGTACACCGAAGGCGCGCTCGTGAAGATCGCGCGCGCGTCCAACCAGCCGGAGGCCGAGCTGATCGAGATGCTGCTGCTCGAGGAGGGCATCCCCAGCCTGCAGCGCCGCTCCGGCGGCTTCGACGTGCCCGACTTCCTCGCCGCCGGGCCGCGCGACATCCTGGTGCCAGAATCCGCCGCGCAGGCGGCGCGTGAAGCGCTCGCGCAGCCGGAGCCGCAGCCCGGCACACCGACTCCCGGGCAGGAGCCTGGCTAGACGAGAACCGGCTGGCCGGCTTCGCTGGTGATCGAGCGGATCTCTTCGGAGGCGCGCTCGAACTCCGCGTCGGCCAGCACCGGTGTGCCCTCGAAGGGCAGTTCGCGCTGCAGCTCCACCCAGGCACTGGGTCCCATGTACTCGTCCTTGACCTTCACGGTCACGGGTCGCGGGATGCGGTAGGTGCGCAGCAGCAGCACGTGCAGCGGCTGGCCGCCGCGCCAACCCAGGCGCTTCTCCGCGTAGTCGGGCGTCCACACGTAGAAGGGCGAGAGCGCATCGACGCAGCGCGGGTCGGCGATCGTGAAGTGGTCGGTGACTTCCGCCCAGGCGCGGATGCGAACACGGTCGGGCTGCTGCAGCGGCGCTCCCGAGACGAAGCTCTGCAGCGCCGGCTCGCCGTCGCTCCACACGCCCTCCTCGAGCGCCCGGCGCAGCTCGGGCTGATGCGATTCGCGCACGAGGTCGCCGGTCTGGTGCTCGAACGTGGGGTACAGGAAGAAACGTTCGTGGGCGAGCCTGAACGGCTTGCCGGGCTGCGGCATCGCCGCACGGCGGATTGTCAGGAGCTGCTCACCTTCCGCCAGCGCGCGGACGGTGACTGCCCATTCTTTGAAAGCGATCGGCATCGAAGATGGTGAAACTCGGTGAGAGGGAAAACGCCTGCTCTGGCCGTTGCGCCGGTGTCCCGGCACGACAGCGGCGTTAAAGATACGAAAACTGCGAGGAAATCCCAAATGGCCTGCAAATCAGGCGGTTTTCGGGGAGGATTCGCAGTCGGAAACGTGATTGACTGGCGCGTCAGCCAGTCCATCCGGCGTCGTTCCACGGCAAAGCTGCGCAACGCTGCTCAGAGCTTGCGGCCCGCCAGTCCCTCAGCTGCCTCGATCATCGCCGCATAGTCGTCGTCGGCGTGCCCGCGGGCCATCGCGCCCGTCAGCAGGTCGCGCGCGTGTGCGGCTGCGGGAAAGGGAACACCGGCCGTCTGCGCCTCCTCCAGGCACAGCCGCACGTCCTTCAGCATGTGCGCGGTCTTGAACAGCGTGCTGAAGTCGTGCTCGCGCATCGCAGCTGCCTTCAGCTGCAGCTGCACCGAGGCGCCCGAACCGGCCGAGACGACACGTTCCAGCGCAGTCAGGTCGATGCCGCAGGCGTCGGCGAGCAGCAGGCCCTCCGCAAGCGCCGCCGCATTCGCCGCACCCATCGAGTTGTTGATCAGCTTCAGCATCTCTCCCTGCCCGAGCTCGCCCACGTGCTCGACCACCGTGCCCATGCTCCGCAGCACCGGCAGCACGCGCTCGTAGTCCTCGCGCGCGCCTCCCACCATGATCGTCAGCGTGCCCTCCTCGGCACGCGGCGAGGAGCCCGTCACGGGTGCGTCGACCATGCGTGCGCCGCGCTCGCGCAGAGCCGCGCCGATGCGCCGCGTCTCGGGCGGAGCGATCGTCGACATGTCGAGGCACAGCAGGCCCGGACGCGCCGCCTCGATCGCGCCGTGCTCGCCGAGCAGCACCGAGGCGACCTGCTCGCCGTCGACGACCATGCTGATCACGATGTCCGAGCGCGCGGCGACCTCGGCCGGGGTGGGCGCCGCCTCGGCGCCATGCTCGGCCGCCCACCGCTCCGCCTTGCCGGGCGTGTGTGTCCACACGGTGAGCGGATAGCCGCCGGCGGCGATGCGCGCGGCCATGCGCGAGCCCATGATGCCCAGGCCCAGAAAGCCGATCTGCTCGCGCTCACTGCTCGACATGGCCGAATCCTCCCCCACCGGGCGATTCGATGCGCAGTCGCTGTCCCGCCGCGAGCCGGCCGGTGGCCTTGCCGGCGAGCGGGCTGCCGTCGAGCAGATCGCGTCCCGGCTGCCCGTCGCTGCCGCCGGCCGCACCGCGCGCGCCTCTGCGGCGGCGCTCGGCGATCAGCGAGAAGCTCATCTCGCGCAGCGCCTGCAGCTCCCGCACCACGCCGTCCCCGCCCGGCCAGCGACCGGCGCCGCCCGAGCCGCGGCGAACCGCGTACTCGAGGACGCGCAGCGGGAATTCGCGCTCGAGCGCCTCGATCGGCGTGTTCAGCGTGTTGCTCATCGCGACGTGCACAGCGCTGGGCCCGGGCGCGCCGTCGCATGCGCCCTGGCCGCCGCCCAGCGTCTCGTAGTAGGAGAACCGCTCGTCGCCGAGCGTGAGGTTGTTCATCGTGCCCTGGCCTTGAGCGAGGCCGAACGCGCCGAGCACCATGTCCGCCACGCGCGAGGACGTCTCGACGTTGCCGGCCGCGACCGCAGCGCCCGGACGCGCGTTCAGCAGGCTGCCGAGGGGCGCGCGCACCTCGACGCCCCGCGCCGCGCCCGCGGTGGCGGGTATGTCGGGATCGGTGAGCACGCGCAGCGCGAACAGGCACGCCGAGCTGGTGACGGCGAGCGGGCAGTTGAGGTTGCCGGCGTGCTGGGCTGCGCTGCCGTCGAAGTCGAGCAGCAGCCGCTCGCCCGAGACGGTCGCGCTGAGCCGCAGCCGCAACTCGCCCTCCGGCGCCTCGAGCACGTCCTCGAACTCGCGCGTGCCGTCGGGCATCGCCGCCAGGCATGCGCGCGTACGGCGCTCGCAGTAGTCGAGCACCGCGTCGGTTCCCTCACGCAGCCGCTCCAGACCGAGCCGCTCTGCGAGGCGCTGCAGGCGCTCGGCACCGGTGCTGTTGGCGGCGAGCTGCGCGAGCAGGTCGGCGCGACGCTGCGCCGGCTGGCGCATCTGCGCGGTCAGCTCCGCGATCGCAGCGTCCGTCAGCGGTCGCGGCGAGATCACCACGCCCTCCTCGGCGAGCGTGCGGCTGTCCGCGGGCATCGAGCC
>DASWSH010000113.1:0-8395 GCA_036402735.1 Solirubrobacteraceae bacterium
TGCGACGCGCAGACCTCGGGCGGGCTGCTCGCCGCAGTGCCCCGCGAGCGCGCCGGCACCGCCGGCTGGGTGATCGGCGAGATCGTCCCCGGCCCGCCCGGTCGCCTCTCGCTGGCCTGACCGCATTCGAGGCAGTTGCAACATATGACCCTCGCTATAGCGGCCATAGGATTGGCCGTGCCGGCTCGGGCCACGCTGCGCGGGCAGTCTCTGCCCAGTCCCAGGCGCAGCGCCGTTCCCGAGCCGGCCCCTATTCAGGCAAGCTGCCGACGCGCCGGCACCACTCGCCCGGCGCCTCTCCCACGATCTCGCCGATGCGGGCTACGAGGCGGTCGCTGAGGTGATGCTCGAGGGTGCGCGCCTCCTCTGCGGCCTCGTCTGGCGGGAGGCCGATCGTGGAGGTGATGAAGCGCTCGATGACCACGCGGCGCCGCTCCTGGCGGCGTGCCACGAGTACGCCCGAGCGCGTCAGCCGTGCGCCGCTGCCGCGGCGGTAATCGACCAGCCCATGGGCGTCGAGGCGCCGCAGCATCTCCGTGACCGACGGCGCGGCGATGCCGAGCTCCGAGGCGATGGCCTGCGTGCCGACCGGCCCCTCGCCGTCGGCGAGCGCGTAGATGGCGCTCAGGTAGCCCTCGACGCTCGGTGTGAGGGCCGTGCGGTTGACGGGGGACGGGCGTTCGGTACTCGGTGGCATCCGTCACAAAATCTAGCGCCCCCGACCCCTGCTGTGGGGTTACAGTCCCGCCGGTGAAAGGCTCCATCACGGCAGCCGGCGGGCAGCGCTTCGCGCGCGACGTCGCGGAGCACATGGGAGCGAGGCGCGAGGACGCCGGCCGGCTTGCAGAGCTGCTCGTGCGGGCCGAGGTCGGGGGCCATCCGGGCCACGGGCTGCGCCGCCTGCGCCAGTACGCGACGGGCTGGCGCGCGGGCACCATCGTGCCGTCGGCCCGGGCGGAGATCGTCCGCGACGACGGCGCCACGCTCACGCTCGACGGCAAGCGGGCGCTGGGCCAGGTCGTCTGCACGCTTGCCGCCGACGTGGCCGCCGAGCGGGCGCTCGAGCTCGGCGTTGCCGCCGTCGCCGTGCGCTCCTCCGCCCATGCCGGCCGCCTCGCGGACTACGCCGATCGCGTCTGCGGCCACGGTGCCGCGGTGCTGTTGTTCGCCAACGACTCCGGCGCGGCCCAGGGCGTCGCACCGCCTGGCGCCCTCGCGGCGCGTCTCTCCACGAACCCGCTCGCCGGTGGCGTGCCGCGGACGCAGGCGCCGCACCTCGTGATCGATCTCTCGACGAGCGTCGTCGCCCACGGCAAGATCAAGGTGCTGGAGGACGCGGGTGATCCCGTGCCCGAAGCGTGGATGCGCAACGGCCTGCTGCAGCCGCTCGGTGGCGCCAAGGGGTTCGCGCTGGCGCTGCTGGTGGAGGCGCTCGCCGGAGTGATCTCCGGCGCGGGCGCCTCCTCGGCGACGCCCGGCCCTGACGATCAGGGCGTCTTCATCCTCGCCTTCGACCCGGGGCGCTTCGGCGCTGCGCCGGAGATCGCCGAGCGGCTCGAGGCGATGCTCGCCTACGTCCTCGACGTCCCGCTCGAGCCCGGCGCCGATCCACTGCGGGCACCCGGCAGCGGGCTGCCGCCGCTGCCGCTCGAGCCGGACGCGCCGATCGAGCTCGCGCCCTCGCTGGCCCGCTCGCTCGAGACCCTCGCGGCGGAGCTCGGAGTACAACCGCTCTAGCTGAGAAAGCGGCTCTGCTCGTCGTCGTAGGAGTAGCAGCGAGCCATCGAGCCGCCGTCCACGGTCAGGCTCGTGCCGTTGACGTAGGACGACTCGCCGGAGACGAGGAAGGCGACGGACGCCGCGACCTCCTCGGCCTGCCCGACGCGACCCATCGGCGCCAGCTCGCCCTCGATCGCGAACGCCTCCTCCCGCGTGATGCCGGCGGGTAGGAGGGATTCGGTCATCGGCGTGGCGATGGTGCCGGGCAGCACGGTGTTGCAGCGGATGCCGCGATGCGCGTAGTCGATGCACACGTTGCGCGCGATCTGGATCACGCCGGCCTTCGCGGCGCCGTAGACGTAGTAGCGGGGAAACGCGGCCACGCCCTGGATGGAGGCGACGTTGACGATTGCGCCGCCCCCCGACGCGAGCATGCGGCGGACGGCCACCGCCGTGCCGTACATGGGGCCGTTGAGCAGGACGCGCAGGCCGCGGTCGATGTGCTCTGCACTGGCTTCGTGCGCGCCGGACGTCCAGTCGATGCCGGCGTTGTTGACCCAGGCGCGCAGGGGCCCGGCGGCCTCGGCGGCCTCGGCCGCGCGCTCGTGTGTCGCCCAGTCGCCGATGTCGCCCGCGACCCCGCTCGTCCCGCCGCCCAGACCGCTGACGGCTCGCTCCAGCGCGTCGGCGTTCCAGTCGACTCCGACGACGTGGTAGCCATCGGCGGACAGCCTCCGGGCGACTGCGAGCCCGATCCCCATCGCCGCGCCGGTGACGACTGCGCTCGGCCTTCCCGCCATGCTTCCTCCTGCCGTGGTCGCGCCGATCCTAGCGGCGCATCGCAGCGCGCGAGCGCCCGCGTGCGGCTACGCTCGCCGCATGCTGCTGTACGACAACGCGGTCTCCACGAACGCGCTCAAGGTGCGCTTCCTGCTGGCCGAGCTCGGCCTCTCCTACGACCGCCGCGAGGTGCCGCTGACACATCCGCGCCCCGACTGGTACCTGGCCCAGAACCCGCTCGGGGGCGTGCCCGCGCTCGAGGACGACGGTCTCGTGATGGGCGAGTCGAACGCCATCCTGCGCTACCTCGCACAACGCGAGCGCCGCGAGGACCTCTACCCGGCGGCTCCCGCCGAGCGGGCGCGCGTCGACGAGTTCCTCGACCGTTTCGCGACGACCCTGCGCGGCCCGTTCTTCCAGGTCGAGAGCCTGGCTCTCGGCTTCGTGCAGGGCATCGGCTTCGGCGCCGGCCCGAGCGACGCGCAGGGCGCACGCGCAAAGGCCGGAGAGATCGCTTCCAAGATCGAGCTGTTCGAGCAGCTCGTGGCCGACAACGGCACGGTGCTCGGAACGTTCACGATCGCCGACTGCTGCGCCGCGCCGGTGCTCTTCCGAACACGCAACACGGGCATGGACCTGACGCCCTACCCGAAGCTCCTGCGCCTGCGCGAGACGGTCACGGCCCGCGACGCGTTCGGCGCCGCGGGCCCGACCCTCTAGACGTGCGCGTAGCGGTCGGCGGCTTCGAGCACGCCGCCGGGCGCATGCTCGCCCGGCTCCGCCGCGGCCTCTGAGGCGGCAGCGTCCGCCGCGCCCTGCTGCTCGTGCAGCTCCCAGGCGCCCCACCAGATCGTGACGGCCGCGAGCAGGCCGAGCACGCCCGTGAGCGCATAGGCCGCGCGGGGGCCGGCTGCCTGGATGAGCGGGCCGCCGACTGCGATCGAGACCGACATCGCGACGACGACGATGGCCTCCCCCGCCGCGAACACGCGGCTGCGCAGCTCGTCCGGCGTGCGCTGCTGGCGCACGGTCTCCTCCGCGACGTTGACGAACGTGTCGAAGAAGCCGCCGACCAGCTGGGTCAGGCAGACGATCCAGAGGAATGGCGCGATCGTGACGCTGCCGAGCATGACCGAGAGGCCGACGGTGCCGACCACGAGCGACCAGTACGTCGAGCGGCTGACGGCGCGTGCCGCGAACAGCGACCCGACCAGCGTGCCCGCGCCCCACGAGCTGATCAGCAGGCCGTAGCCCAGCGAGCCGGAGTGGAACAGCTCGGCGAGCGGGAACTCGGAGACAAGCAGTGCGCCGACGCCGCACAGGATCAGCACCCAGGCGCCGGTGATCCAGCGCAGCACGCGGTCGTTCCAGAGGAACTGGAAGCCCGCGGCGAGGCCGCCGCGCAGCTTCTCGCCCGTGCTCTCGTTGAACGAGCCGACGACGCTCCAGGCGAGCGCGGCGGAGACCGCGAGCGCGAGCGCATTGAAGGCGAACGCGTAGGAGCCGCCCACGCTCGCGACGAGCACGCCGCCGGCGATCGGGCCCACCATGAAGCCGACGTTGCTGGCGCGCGAGCGCGTCGCGTTGGCCCATACGAGCTCCTCGGCGGGGACGAGGTTCGGAATCGCGGCGGTGGACGCCGAAAGGTACGGCGACTGCGCGATCGCCCCCAGCGCGGCGAGCCCGATCAGCACCGTCGGGGCGTGCACGAACACGAGCGCGAGGTTGACGACGGCGCCCAGGCCGTCCGACCAGATCATCACCACGCGGCGGTCGAAACGGTCGCCGAGCATGCCGGCGAACGGCGCGGCCAGGCCGTAGGTGCCGATCACGGCGAGCAGCGCCGCCGATCCCCAGACGGCCGAATGCGTCCGCCCGAAGACGAGCGCCATGAGCGCGACGAAGGCGACTTCGCCGCCGGCAGCGGAAAGCATGCGGCCGATCGAGAGGCGCTGGACTGCGGTCTTGTATGGAGTGGTGCTGTGCATGTGGCGGCCTTGCGGGCAAAGGTGGACGGAGACGCCGGCGCTCGCCGGTACCTCAGCCCCGAAGAAAAGCGCAGTGGTGGTGTCAGTACGCCGCGCGGGCAGCGACCGTACGCACCGCTACGCCGGCCCTCGGGGCCGGGGTAGTTGGCGTGGGTTCGGTCGGCATGCGCATATTCAGGCGTCTTTCGGGACGAGCGCGCTTCCGCGCCCATCTCTGATGATGCTAGCACGCGCGCCTGACGTCGGAACGCTGGCCACGACCCAGACGAGCGCCGCCAGGAGCCAGAGCACGCGGTAGTGGTAGGTGTCGACGACCAGGCCGTTGAAGGACAGCCCGAGCCAGCAGCCCAGCAGGGCCGCACTGCCGAGCCCCTCGCGCTCGAAGTCGAGCCGGGCGCTGCGCCAGGCCGCCGCGGCGGTGGAGAACACGAGCATGAGCAGCGCGGCGAAGCCCAGGATGCCGTTCTCGAAGAGGCTCCACACGAACGTCGAGTGGGTGTTCAGCGACAGTTCGGTCTGCACGGCACCCGGGCCGTATCCGAGCAGGCGGGTCGAGCCCTTGTCGAGCGCGAGCGCTTGCGTCGAGAACCGCTCCGAGTCGTAGCCCTGCGCCTGCGCGCGCTGCTGGAGCACCGTGATCGCCCCCGTCTGCACGAGCGCGCCGCCGGCGCAGACGATGCACGCGAGCAGGATCGCGACTCCGCGCACGAGCGCCTTGCGGCGTCCGCTGCGCAGCGCGTAGACGATCACGGTGACGAGGCAGGCGAGCGCCAGGTTCGCGGTCGCCGCGCGTGAGAAGGAGAGCACCACCGCGATCGCGATGGTGATGAAGCAGCAGAGGATGAGCGAGGGGCGCCAGCGCAGCAGGCGAGGCCGCATCAGGTCCTCGAGGCAGATCACCGCGGCCGGCACGAGATACGGGCCGAACGCGTTCGGATCGGCGTACAGGCCCTGGATGCGCTTGCCGTTGGCGTAGACGAACAGGTCGGACCCGGGGTAGTGGACGACCCAGGCGAGCACGCCGAGCGCGGCCGTCGCGACGGCGCCGGCGAGATACCAGCGCATGGCTGCGCGCGTCCAGCCGGGCATGCGCAGCGCCGAGGTGAGCCAGACCGCCAGCAGCACGAAGAAGAGCGTGTGCACCTCGAACGAGAGCGCGTAGGTGGTGTCGCGCGCCTCTGTCAGCGAGAGCACGGTGCCGAGCGTGAAGAGCGTCAGCGCCAGCGCCGGGCCGGCCGGCAGCGACGGGCGGAAGCGCAGCGGCCCCACGACCGTGAGCAGCATGCAGACGCCCAGCGCCCCGTCTGCCGGCGTGACCGGCTGGATGCGCCCGATCGAGAGCAGCACCATGCCGGCGCAGAGCACCGGCAGCGGCTTGACGTAGCCGAGGCAGAGCGCCACGACGCCGATCCCCAGCGCGGGCACGAGCAGCGTCGCCTTGGAGTCCCCGACGAGCAGGGGCACGCGGCCCATGGCGGCACCGCAGACCGCGGCCAGCAGGGCCAGTCCGGCGAGTGCGGCCCCGCCGGTGAAGAGGCCGCGATGCGGCCGGACGGCGCCGGCGAGCGCGGTCATCGCGCCGGGTGGGTCACGAGGGCTCGTCCTCGTTGCCGTACCCGTACGAGGAGCGCCGCTCCCGGGCGTCCGAGACGATCACGCCGAGCGTCTGGGCGTTCGCCGTGGTCAGGCGCTCGAGCGCGTGGCGGGCGTCGTCGCGCGTGAGCTCGCCCGCCCGGCCGACGAGCAGGCTGGCGTCGGCCATGCCCGCGATGATCGACGCCTCAGGCGTCTGCAGGAGCGGCGGGCAGTCGATCAGGATGACGTCGTACTCGAGGCGCGCGTGGTCGAGCACGAGCCCGATGTCCGTCGACTCGAAGAGGCGCGCCGGATCGCGGAAGCGGGCGTTGGTGGCGAGCACGCCGAGCCGGCCGCCGCTCGCGCTCGAGCCGTTGAGCGAGACCCAGCCGGTCGCCTCGCGCAGGGCGCGGCGACCGCTGAGCACGTCCAGGAGTCCGGCACGCGTGGGATCCGGGAAGTAGGAGTGCAGCGACGGCTTGCGCAGGTCGGCGGAGATCGCGAGCACGCGCTTGCCGCTCGTCGCCATCGCGAGCGCCAGGTTGGCGACGACGGTCGTCTTGCCCTCGCCGCCGTTCGCGGAGGTGACCGCGATCACCACCGGCTTGCCGTTGCCGACGCTGTAGAGCGAGAGCGTCGCGCGCGTCGAGCGGAAGGCCTCGACGAGCGGCGAGGAGCCCTCGAAGTCGCCGACGATGTGCCCGGCCTTGTCCTTCTCGTGGAAGCCCGGCGGCGGGATCGCTCCGATCGCCTGCATCCCGTAGGCGCCCTCGACGTCGGCGACCGTGATCAGGCGGCGGTTGAGGCGGGCCCGTCCGAAGGCGGCGGCAACGCCGATCAGGAGACCGGCGACAGCTCCCAGCACTGCGTTGCGCGCAGGCTTGGGCTCGAACGCCGCAGTCGGCAGGCGTGCCGGATCGCCGACGACGAAGTCGCCCGTCGCGCCCGCCCGGTCGGCAGCCGCGAGCGAGAGCTGGTCGCGCAGGCTGCGGATCGTGGCAGCCGCGTCGCTGTTGACCGGCGGCGTCAGCTTCTGGATCTGCGCCTTGAGGGCGTGGACGCGCGAATCGATCGCGCGGCGCTGCAGTGCGAGCCGGAAGGACTGGAAGACCTGCGCCACGACGATCGTGCGGTTCTGCGCACCTCGCGCGGTGGCCGCCGTGGCCTCGATCCTGAGCAGATTGGAGTCGGTCGGCAGGACGCCGGAGACGCTCGTGCGCAGGTCGTCCTGCGCGATCCGGAGCTTCTTCGCGGCGGGTGCGACCACCGGGGCGGCCTGCACGAGCCCGACGGCGGTCTGCAGGTCGCGCGTCGCGACGTCCGACGTCACCTCGGTCGTGCCGCCGGCCGGGAGGTAGATCAGCGTCTCCGCAGACCGGTAGCGCTTGGGGGTCGCGAGCGAGACCGCATAGGCGCCCGCGCCCGCGATCACCACCAGCAGGACGATCAGCCAGGCGGAGCGGCGCAGCGTCTTGAGCAGGCGTCCGAGGTCGTGTTGCTCTGTCATCGCCTCAGGCATCGGCAGGGCGCAGGAAACGCTTGAGCGCGGGTGCGCCGCGCACGCCTCCGAGCGCCAGGCTGCGCGCCAGGAGCGGGGCCGGATCGGCCGCCCGCGTGAGCGCCCAGACGGTGTCACGATGCGGTCGCACGACGTGCGCGAGCTCGCCCAGGCGGCCGCCGAGCGCGGCCCTCAGGACGGCGCGGACCTCGCCTTCCTCCCAGCGGTAGCGCACGCCGGGGCGCGTCACCAAAGGCGGGCGGCGTTCGCCCTGCAAGAGCGCGACCCAGATCCCCGGCAGGTTCACGCCGGCCGCGATGGCGAGCGCCAGCGAGCCGTAGACGCGGGGATTGAGGTCGATCGCCGCGTGCCGGCCGGGAGCGAGCTCGAGGAACTCGAGCTCGAAGATCCCGCGCCAGCCGAGTGCGTGTAGCAGGTCGCGGCTGCGCTCGACCAGCCCGTCCGGCGGAACGATCGTGATCGACGCGGAGGCGGAGCCCGCCGTGGGCGGCCACGTGCGCTCGTAGCGCGCCACCGCGGTGCCGAGCAGCTCGCCCTCGTCGATCACGCCGGCGACCGAGACGACCGGCGCGCCTTCGTGGAAGCGCTGCAGCGTCCAGGGGGCCGCCAGCGTGGCGCTCGCGGGCGCCAGCTCCTCCGGCGAGCGCACGATCACGGACTGCTGCTGCCTCCACGCGCCGTCCGTGCGCACCGAGCTGGCGGGCTTGAGCATCAGCGGGTAGCCCACCTCCTCCCCGCAGGCCGCGAGCTCGCTGGACGACGCGCAGATCGCACCGGCGGGTCCGGCGAGGCCGTGACGCGCGGCTTCCTGCAG
>DASWSH010000114.1:0-10035 GCA_036402735.1 Solirubrobacteraceae bacterium
GGTGGGAAGGCTCGCAGTCTGCTCGCGTTCGAGGGGGGTTGTCGCGCTCGCCATGATTGTCGCCTTTCGCCGAGATGTGGCCGGCCGGCCTGCTCTGGATAATGAACGTTATCGAAATATCGAGCGCTCTGTCAACTAACATGGCGGGGAATGGAGCGGTCGGCGCGCATGACGCGCGAGCAGAGCAGGGCGAACACGCGCGAGCGTCTGCTCGCCGCGGCGCGCAGCGTGTTCGCGCGCAGCGGCTTCCACGGCGCCTCCGTCGAGGAGATCGCATCGGAGGCCGGCTTCTCGACCGGCGCGCTGTACTCGAACTTCGAGGGCAAGGAGGACCTGTTCCTCGTGCTGATGGAGCGCGAGATCACCGCGCACACGCGCGAGCTCGCCGAGGCGGTCGGCGCGCGCGCCTCGGTCGCCGAGCGCGCTGCCGGCGGCGCGCGGCTGTGGATGTCGATGATCGACCGCGAGCCGGAGCTGCTGCTGTTGTTCATGGAGTTCTGGGCCTACGGGGTGCGCGACCCGGGCGTGCGGCCGAAGGTGGCGGCGCGCTTCGCGCAGGTGCGCCAGACGCTGACGCAGCTGATCGCCGACGGCGTGCGCGACTTCGATCTCGAGCTGGCGCTGCCGGCCGAGCAGCTCGCGATCGCGATCGACGCGCTCGCGGACGGCATCGCGCGGCAGCGGCTCGCCGACCCGGGCGCCGTGCCCGATGAGCTGATGGGAACGGTGCTGTCGCTGCTGTTCTCGGCGGTCACGCGTCCCGCGGCACGCAAAGACACGCGTAGTGGAGCGTGAACAAGCGCCGCGCGAGCGGCGGCGCCACGCGGTGCACGGCGGCGCGTAGCGCCCACTTGCCCAGAGCGGCGGCGCGGGCGCGAGAGCCGCTCGCGAAGAAGCTCTGCACGGAGAGCGGCAGCGGGTCCTCCAGCTCCGCGGCCACGCGGAGGCCCGCGCGATGCGCGATCGCCCGCGCCGCGGTGCGGTCGAGCCGATGCAGGTGCCCGATCTCGCGCGAGTGCGAGCGCTTGCCCGCGCGCCGCGCCGACAGGTTGTCCTCGAGCGGCACCTCGAAGATCACGGCGCCGCAGACCCTCGCGGCCTCGGCCAGCAGCGTGTGCGGCTGCGGCGCGTGCTCGAGCACGTGCGAGAGCACGCCGAGGTCGCGGCTGGCGTCGCCGAGCGGCAGCTCGACGCCGTCGAAACGGACGACGGAGGTGACCGCGGGACGTGTCTCGGCGATGCGCGCGGCCGGCTCGCTGATCTCCGCGCCGTCGAGCCGTCCGCCGAACCCACGCTCGGCGAGCTCGCCGAGCAGCGCGCCGTCGCCGCAGCCGACGTCGAGCGTGCTGGCGGGAACGATGCCGGCTCTGCGGCACAGCGCGACGACGTGCTCGGCCTTGCCCACGGCGCCCAGCCGGCGCCAGCGCGCGTAGAGCTCCGCCTCCTCGCCGGTCGCCGAGTAGGCCCGCTCGTAGAAGTCGATCAGGCTCGCCGAGTCCTCCACCGCGGGGATTATTGTGGGCGCGATGACGGGGAAGCTCAGCGCGTCGCTTCGCGAAGCGCCCGCCACGGTCCCCGCTCTCGTCGCGCTCGCCCTGTTCGTGTTCTGGGCCACCGACCAAGCGGGCTACCCGCTGACGCATTGGGCGCCCGGCGGCCTGGTCGTGCTCGCGCTGCTGTCGATCGCAGCGGTCGCGATCAGGCCGCAGCTGTCCGCCACTCCGGTGGCGGTGCGCGTCGCGCTCGCCTGCCTGGCCGCCTACACCGCGCTCAGCTACATCTCGATCGCATGGGCCGGCGCGCCCGGCGACGCGCTCGAAGGAGCGGACCGGACGCTGCTCTACCTGGCGGTGTTCGCGCTGTTCGCGGGCTGGCGTCAGCACGGGCTGACCGCGGTGCTGCTGCTGGGCGTGTGGACGCTGTCGCTCGCCGGGCTGGCCCTGTACACGCTCGTGCACATCGCCTCCGCCTCCCAGGCGAGCCTGCCTGCGCTGCTTCCGGACGGGCGGCTGGTGTTCCCCAGCGGCTACGCCAACGCCAACGCGGCTCAGTGGCTGATGGCGTTCTGGCCGGCGCTGCTGCTGGCGCGCAGCCGCAGCCTGCTCTGGTGGCTGCGAGGTCTGCTGGCGGGCGCGGCGGTGCTGCTGGCGGAGGTGGCGCTGCTCAGCCAGAGCCGCGGGTCGCTGTACGCGACGCCGGTGATGCTCGTGCTGGTGTTCGCGCTGCTGCCGCAGCGCACGCGCACGTTCGCGCTGCTGATACCGGTTGCGGGTGCGGTCGGCGCCGCTGCGCCTGCGGTTCTGCGCGTGGGGGACCGTCTGAGCCGCGGCCAGGTCACCTCCTCCAACCTGCATCACGCGGTGCTGGCAATCGCGCTCTCGTGTGTGCTCGCGGCGCTGGTGGTGGCGGCCGGCGCCGCGCTCGAGGCGCGGCGACATCTCCGGCCCCGGCGGGCTGAGCGGCTGCACCGCGCGACGGCCGGGTTGGCGGTGGCGGCGTTGCTGGCCGCGATCGTCGCCGGACTCGTCGCGGCAGGCAACCCGATCGCGCGGCTCGAACACGGCTGGAACACGTTCAAGGGCGGCTACGGCGCCAACAGCACGACCTCGAACCGGCTCGTCAGCGGGCTCGGCTCCAATCGCTACGACTTCTTCCGAGTCGCGCTCGACGAATTCACGGCGCACCCGGTGGTGGGAGTCGGCGCGGACAACTTCCAGCAGCAGTACCTGCTGCACGGCCGCAGCACCGAGACGCCGCGCTACCCACACAGCGTCGAGATGCGAACGCTCGTGCAGACCGGAGCGCTCGGCGCCGTGATCGCGTTGGCCGGGCTGCTCGCGGCGCTGCTCGCAGGCGCGCGCGCCGCGAGGCGCCGCGACGACGAGCTGGCAGCGATGGCCTCCGCAGCTGCCCTCGCCGGCTTCGCGTACTGGGTCGTGCATGGCTCCTTCGACTGGTTCTGGGAGTTCGCCGGCCTCGGCGCTCCTGCCTTCGCGCTGCTGGGCCTCGCCTGCTCGCTCGCGCCGCGCGAGCCGGTGGCGTCCCGCGCGCGAGCGCCCTGGCTGTTGCGGGTTCCCCGGCCGGCGGTTCGCCGGCTGCCGCGGCCGAGGCTGCCGCGATCCGGGCTGCCGCGAGGCGCGCTGGCGCTCGGAGCAGCCGTGCTGGCGGTGGCGGCCGCGCTGGCGCTCGCGGCGCCGCTGCTGAGCGAACTGGAGGTGCAGCGCGCGGCGGCTGAGTGGCCGCGCTCGCCGTCGAGCGCCTACGAGCGGCTCGACACGGCTGCGTGGTTGAACCCCTCGAGCGACCGGCCCTACCTGGTCGCGGGCGGCATCGCCGTGCGCCTCGGCCAGCTCAACCGCGCCGCGGCGGACTTCGAGAAAGCTCTCGCGCGCAGCCCGCACGATGCCTACGCGACGCTCGAGCTGGGGGCCGTCGCCTCGAACCGCGGCGAAGGGCGCCGAGGGGTCGAGTTGCTCGCGCGGGCGGCGCGGCTGGACCCGCGCGACCCGCTCACGGCCGAGGCGCTGGCGCTGGCGCGAGCGGGCAGACGGCTCAGTGTGAGGGCGCTCGACGAGGCGATCCTGAGCAAAGCTCAGCAATTCGCGTGAAAAATCGCGCGAGGGCTAGACAAAAGTCGGGTTGAGCGCCCGCACCGTGCGATAGCTTTCGAGACGGTCCTCGCTGGGCTGGGCGCCGCACAGAAATCGCTTGAAGTCCGGTGATCGGGGGCAATTGCAGATCACGGACAACAGGCGGCGCGGGACACCTCGTGGCAGCCAAGCAAGGCAGGGATGCATGAGCAGTCGTCGCAGAAAAATCTGGGCCACGGTTCCGGCAACCCTGGCTGTTGCAGCCCTGGCGCCGGCGGTCGCTGCCGCCAATCCGCTGCTCAGCGGATACGGCGGTCCGGGCCAGGGGGACCAGGCGATCCTCGGCGCGACGATGTTGAACACGCCGCGTGGCGGCGGCGGCTCGAGCTCCTCCGGCGGCGGTTCGCCCGCGGCCGGTGCCACCTCGCTGACGGTCGCCTCGGCGAGCAACGCGAGCGCTGCCGGCGGCCCGGCGACGGGCCGTAAGGCGCACCGGCGGCACGCGGGCAGCACCGGTGCCGCGGGGCGCGCCAAGACGAATGCTGCATCACACGCGAACGTGCCGAGTGGGGGCTTGGTACGTAACGCGGCCGCGACCACCGCCGCATCCGGCGGCGGCCTGCTCGGTCTGTCGGGGGGAGACGTCTTGTACCTGCTGCTCGCACTGGCGGCGCTTGCGCTGACGGGCGGGCTCACCCGGCAAATGGCTCGCCGCCCCCATTGATGGCTGCTTGCACGTTCCGGCAACCGCAACCGGACCCCGACACCCTCGGCCCTCAGCGCGTGCCGTTGCACTCCTGCGGCCAGGCCGGCGGGTGGACACAACTAAAGACATCGCCGGCACGACCCGAGTAACGCCCTAGAGACAGGTTTTCAGCACACATGGACCAGCCCCGAATCACGCAGCAGACATCGACCACGCTTCCGCTCCGTGCGGATTTCGGCCGCGAGGCTCCGCGGCCGCGCGCGGCGCGCGGGGCGGCCTTCCAGGGGCCGCTGCAATGGGCGCTGGAGGGCTACGGCTGGGGCGTCGTGAGGCGCACCGTCGACTTCCTGGTGGTGTGCGTGGCGGTGCTTGCCGCCGTCGGCGGCACGGTCGGCGCAAGCAGCGCGACCGCCAGCGAGGCGCCGCTGTTCGCGCTGCCGCTGTTCGTCACCGCGCTGTTCCAGCTGCGTGGCATCTACCGCACGCGGCTGCGCGCGCTCGTGCTCGACGGCCTCGTGCCGGTTCTCAGCGGCGTCTCCGTGGGGGCGATGGCCGTCGCGGTGCTCGGAATGTTCGCCAACGGCAGCGTTCCCAGCCAGCAGGACTGGCTGCGAGCCTGGCTGTTCTCGCTGATCGGCGTGAGCTTGGGGCGCGCCGCGCTGTCGGCGCTGCAGCGCTGGGCGCGAGCCAACCGCCTGGTCGGCAAGCCGGTGTTGATCATGGGTGCAGGGTTGGTCGGCGCACAGGTGGCGCGGCGGCTGGAGGCGCACCCGGAGTACGGCCTGACGCCGATCGGCTTCCTCGACGAGGATCCGCGCTCGGTGGCGGAGGTCGGCGGTCGCGACGTGCCCGTGCTGGGCACGATCGAGGACCTCGAAGCGACCGTGGAACACACCGGCGTGAAGCACCTGATCGTCGCGTTCTCATCGGTCGCCGATGCTCGCGTCAGCCGCCTGATCCAGCATTGCCACGAGCTGGGCGTGGTCGTCTCGGTGGTTCCGCGCATGTTCGACACGATCAACGATCGCGTCGGCTACGACACGGTCGGCGGGCTGCCGCTCATGTCCTTCCGCGGAGTCGATCCCAAGGGCGTGCAATTCGCCGTCAAGCACGCCCTCGACCGCGCGCTGGCGCTGCTGCTGCTGTTGCTGCTCTCGCCGCTGCTGGCGCTGGCGGCGCTGGCCGTGCGGCTGTCCTCGCCGGGGCCCGTCCTCTTCCGCCAGCGTCGCGTGGGGCGCGACGGCAAGGTCTTCGACTTCTACAAGTTCCGCTCCATGCGCCCCTCCGACCAACGCGCGCAGGGCGAGGAGCAGGAGGCGAGCGCGCTGGAGTTCCTGCTCGCCGGCGACATCGCGCCCGGCGGCGTCGAGGGCGCGGACAGGCGCACCCGGGTCGGCCGCCTGCTGCGCAGCACCTCGCTGGACGAGCTTCCGCAGCTGTTCAACGTGTTGCGCGGCGACATGAGCCTGGTCGGCCCGCGTCCGGAGCGTCCCGAGTTCGTCGAGCTGTTCCGCCAGGACATCGTCCGCTACGGCGACAGGCACCGCGTCAAGTCGGGGATCACCGGCTGGGCCCAGGTGCACGGCCTGCGCGGGCAGACCTCGCTGGCCGAACGCGTGGAGTGGGACAACTACTACATCGCCAACTGGTCGCTCGGGCTGGACCTGAAGATCCTCGCGCTCACGTTCAGGGCGCTGTTCCTCAACGCGGAGTAGCGATCCGTCGGCCGGCGCTCGACGCCGGCCTGAGGACTCAGCGGAAGCGCACCGCGGCGCGGCCCGCGCCCTGCCAGTACTGGAAGACGCGCACCTGCAGGCCGCGCGTGCCGAGCGCAGCGGGCAGCGGGACCGAGAAGCGGTTGAAACGGTCGAGCGTGAACAGCACGCGATAGCGCAGCACGCCACCGGAGAGCACTTCCAGCTGCATGTAGTCGCCGACCGGTCCCGAGCCGCTCGCGATCACGTGCCCATGGCGGGCGCGCAGCGACAGCCGCACGGGCGTGATCGGCCCGAGCGGCGCGGCGAGTGAGCGCGCCAGGCCGACGAAGGCGGGCTTGCGCGCGCCGCCGGCGGCGAGCACGCCGAAGTCTTCGTTCGGCGTGTCCTGCAGCTTGTAGACGGTGGCCGCCGCGACATAGGGGGCGCGGGCGAGCGAGCGGAAGGTGTCGGCGAGGTTGCGCGCCTGCACCGGCGCGGTCACACAGCCCTGTTCCTGCTGGACGCGCTGGCGCGGCCAGCAGCTGCTCCAGCCGAACTCGTCGAGCCAGATCGGCCGGTCATCGCCGGCCGCCAGCTGCACTTCGTGGATCGAGCGGATCGAGGCGAGCGTGAGGTTGTAGTAGTGCACGGAGAGCCCGTCGTAGTAGCCCTTCACCCCCGCCGCGTAGAGCGCCTTCAGGAACAGCCCGTTGGACCCCGTCAGCGACCCGCCGAGCACCGTCACGGAACGATTGGCCGCCTTCACGGCCGGATAGGCCGCGCGCAGCAGCGCCGCGTAGCGCGCGACCTTGCGGGGGCCCGCGAAATACTGTTCGTTGCTCTGGTCGGGCTCGCTCCACACCTCGAGCGCCGCGAGCTTGGTGCCGTAGCGCTTCGCGAGGTAGGCGATGAAGGTGGCGTACGCCGCGGTCGACTTCGGCGGGTAGGCGTTGGCGCGGCCCATCGTGCCGGCGCTGCATTTGCGCAGCAGCGCCGCGGGCGCCGAAGAGGCCCAGCACGGGGTGCGTTCGACCGTCATGATCACCTTGATGCGCGCTGCGGCGGCGGCGTTGACGAGCCGGTCGGTGAAGGCCAGGGCCTGGGCGTCCGGGCCCCTGCCCTCGCGCGGCTCGAACACCGCCCAGGGGATCAGTGCGCGCACGACCTTCGCTTTCACCGACCGCGCGATCGCGATCGAGCGGTCCGCGTCGGCGGGCGTGGAGGCGAAGTCCAGGCCGCCGACGTTGAGCCCGCCCAGCACATGTGCTGTCGCCTGTTGCGCCGGGTGCCGCGCGGCGCCGGACTGCGCGGGCAGCGCAAGCGCTCCCAGCCACAGCGCGGCGGCCAGCGCGCACGCGGCGGTGCATAGGCGGCTTCTCATCGCGGGAACCATAGTCGCGGGGTGATCGGCGGGCGGCAGCTAGGCTGAACGCAGCATGTCGCCGACATGGATCTGGATGCAGGTCGCGATCGTCGTATTCGTCCTGATCGGCATGATCGTGGCGATCACGAAGCTCGCCTAGACGAATTGTGCAGCCGGCTCAGCGCCGGACGCGGAGCCGCGACAGCAGGCCGCTGCGCTCCAGCGGCACGTTCGGCCGAGCAGGGATCGGCTGATCCGCGAGGATCGCGCTCGGCACCAGCTCGGTCAGCCACTCGGCCAGCGCCCCCAGCTTCGCCTGCTGCAGCTCCTCGCGCAGCCGCGGACGGCGGCGCACGTCGTCGTGGGCGTCGGAGGTGACGTTGTGGATCAGCCCTTCGCGCGCCAGCTCGAATGCGACGCGCCGCACCTGGTTGCCGAAGCGCCCGATCAGCGAGCCCGCGGTGACCGACATCAGCACGCCCGAGTCGGCCAGCGCGCGCAGTGTGCGGCGGTCGCGGTGGAAGGCGGGGCAGCGCTCCGGATGCGCGAGCACCACGCGGTGGCCCGCGCGCTGCAGCTCCCCGAGCGCCTCCGGCAGCCCGTGGATCACGGGGCTGAACGGGAACTCGATCAGCAGCGATCGGCTGCCGCCGAGCCCCAGCAGCGCCAGCTCGGCGGCAGGCAGCTCGGGCAGGTGCGTCGCGGCGATCTCCGCGCCGGGCAGCACCTCGACCGGGATCTGCTCCGCGCCGAGCCGCTCGTTCACGGCCGCGACGCCGGCGGCGATCCGCCCGGCGTCGTTGCCGTACCTCGAGTCGACGTGCGGCGTCGCGACCAGCGTGGAGATGCCGGCGGCGCCGGCGGCGCGCGCCAGCGCCAGCGAGCCCTCGATCGAGTCGGGGCCGTCGTCGATTTCCGGCAGCACGTGGCAGTGAAGATCGATCACAGCGGCTGCAACGATAGGTGAGCGGCCGTGGCGAGCCGCCCGCCCAAGCGCGCCGCGCGTGCCGGTATATGATCGCGGCGGGGACGCGCCCGGCGCCGTCCCCTCCCGGCGACGCTAGAGCAAGGGAGGAGCATGTTCACATCGATCCTGGTCGGCACCGACGGCTCGGAGACGGCAAACGAGGCGGTGCGCCAAGCGGTCGGCCTGGCTTCGAACCTCGGCGCGAAGCTGCAGATCGTCAGCGCCTACGAGCCCGTCCCCGCGCAGCGCCTCGCCGAGGAACGGCGCCAGGCGCCCGAGGATCTGCAGTGGACGATCAGCCCGCGCGAGGACATCGATGTGACGCTCGCGGCCGCCGCGGAGCTGGCTCAGCAGTCGGACGTTGCGGTCGAGACCTACGCACGCCAGGGCGATCCGGCCGACGCGATCCTCGACGTCGCCGAAGAGCAGGGATCGGACCTGGTGATCGTCGGCAACAAGGGCATGACCGGCGCCAAGCGCTTCCTGCTGGGCTCGGTCCCCAACAAGGTCTCCCATCACGCGCCTTGCTCGGTGCTGATCATCCGTACGACCTGATCTGCCGATAAAGCGCGGGATGGCGCCGCCGCCCGTCACGCTGCAGGTCAACGTGGCCCCGACCGACCTGCCGCATGCTCGCCACACGCTGCCGCACCAGTTGCGCCAGTGGGCCGGCCAGGTCACGGAGGTGCTGTTCACGTTCGACCTGCATCGCACCGCCAAGGGCGGGCGCTTCGGCGAGGGCTTCGAGCAGCGGCTGGCGCCGATGCGCGAGCTGCTCGACGAGCTGTGTGCGACGCACCCGCACGCGCGCGTCGAAGAGGTCGACTACGGCGCCGAACACATGCATGCGCTCGCCTCGCAGCTGCTCGGCGGCGCCGAGATGCCCGCCAAGGACACCAAGGGCGCGCCCTTCTATCCCTACTTCCACGGCCTGCTCGGCGCGAGCAACGAGCTCGTGCTGCATCTCGACTCGGACATGATGTTCGGCGGCGGCAGCCAGAGCTGGGTTGCCGAGGCGTGCGAGCTGATCTCGAGCGACGAGCGCGTGCTCGCCTGCAACCCCTACCCCGGCCCGCCCGCGCCGGCTGCGCCGGAGCGCCGCCCGCCCGCCCGGAACGCCGAGCCGTATCCGGCGCTGCCGAACGCGTTTCGCTTCGACAGCTTCAACACGCGCCTGTACCTGATCGACCGCGCACGCATGCGCGAGCGGCTGGCGCCGCTGACGTTGTCCGGGCCGATCCGGCTCCTCAGCCGCGTGAAGGCGCGCCTGCACGGCAACCCGCCGTTCGCGGCGGCAGAGATCGTCGTCGGCCAGGCGATGCTCGCCGCCGGCATGTTCAGGGTCGACCTGCTCGGGCGCGAGCCGGGGATGTGGTCGCTGCACCCGCCCTACCGCTCCGCGGAGTTCTACCGCGAGCTGCCGCGGCTGATCGAGCAGGTCGAGACGGGACGGGTGCCGGCGGCTCAGCTCGGCGACTACGAACTCGGCGACGCGATGCTCGACTGGACGCGGGCGCGGCGGCGGGCGAAGCTGAGACGGATCTGGGCATGAGCCGGCGTCCGAGGACACCTGGGATCGCCGCGTGCGCGCGCTGATCGTCGACGAGGGGCGCGACCGCGCCTCGGTTGCCGCGGCACGGGCACTGGCGGCGCGCGGCTGGACCGTCGGCAGCGCCTCGCCGGCGCCGAGCCTCGCCTCGCGATCACGCGCC
>DASWSH010000115.1:0-15257 GCA_036402735.1 Solirubrobacteraceae bacterium
GATGGGATCCGCTCGCCGGTCCGCCACCGGCGGCGGCGCTCGAGGGACGCGACGCGGTCGTGCACCTCGCGGGCGAGAACGTCGCGCAGCGCTGGAGCGAGCGCGCCCGGCAGGCGATCCGCGAGAGCCGGGTGACGGGCACCGCGCACCTCGTCGAGGCGCTCGCCGAGCTGCCGGGCCAGGCGCGGCCGCGCACGCTCGTGTCGGCCTCGGCAGTCGGCTACTACGGCCGCCACGGCAACGAGCCGCTGGACGAGGAGGCGCCGCCCGGCGAGGGCTTCCTGGCCGAGGTGTGCGTCGAGTGGGAGCGGGCGGCAGAGCGCGCAGGCGAGCTCGGCCTGCGCGTCGTGCGCGTGCGTACCGGAGTGGTGCTCGACCGCAGCGGCGGCGCGCTCGCGAAGATGCTGCCGTCGTTCAGGCTCGGGATCGGCGGCCCGGTCGCGGGCGGCGGCCAGTTCGTCCCGTGGATCCACGCCGAGGACGTGGCCGGCATCTACCGGGCTGCGATCGAGGACGAGCGCTGGAGCGGTGCCGTGAACGCGACCGCCCCGACCCCCGTCAGCAACCGCCAGTTCTCGCATGCGCTCGGCCGAGCGCTGCGACGTCCGGCGCTGCTGCCCGTTCCCGGGCTCGCGCTGCGCGCGCTCTACGGCGAGATGGCGGAGATCGTCACGGGGGGCGCACGCGTGATGCCCGCGCGGCCGCTGATGCTTGGCTACGAGTACCGCCACGCCGAGCTCGACGAGGCGCTGCGCTCGGCGCTGCACGGCTGAGCAGCACGCCCGCTCAGGCGATCGCGCCGGCCTTCGGCGCCGGGGCGGGCCGCCCGTTGCGCGACACCGAGTTGTCCGTCTCGATGATCACGCGACACGGGCGAACCTTCAGCAGGTACGCAGCGGTCGGTCCGATGCCGTGCTCGCCTGCGGGCGCATGGATCGTCGACCAGTAGATGACATCCGAGCCGATGCGCTGCGCTTCCTCGACGATCGCAGAGCCGGGGTTGCGCGTGCGAATCAGGCCGGTGCGGACCTTGACGCCGGCACGGCGAGCCTGGATGCGCGCGCTCTCGAGCACCGAGCGTCCATGCGCCTCCTCCTCCAGCAGGCCGGCCTCCAGCGACAGCTGGTGCGGCACCGGCAGCACGTAGATCGCGTACACCACACCCTCTTCGCCGATCAGCTTCGCCGCCGCTCTCAGCGCCGACGCGGAGACGTCGTCGCCGAAGATCGGCACGAGCGCCGTGCGGTACTCGAGCTCCTCGAAGTCGGGAGGACGTTCGGGACGTGGCAGCCGGTAGGAGCGCTTCGGGTCCAGCCCCTTACGGCGCCGGTAGGCGTAGAAGCCGACCATGCCGAGCACCATCCAGGGAATCCCGATCGTGCGAGCCTCGCCGTGCAGGACGACCACAGCGACCCAGGCGGCGAAGGTGCCGACGCCGCCGAGCACTGCTGTGAGCGGGATCGACGCGCCGCGGATCGTCAGGTTCCACGGCATCCGGTATGGACGCTCCTTGTCCGGATGCTTGATTCGCAGCGCGACCACCGCGACATGAGCGGTCGTGAACGAGAGCATCGCGCCGAACGAGTAGAGGTTGCCGAGCAGTGTCGTTTCGCCCGGGAGGATCAGCAGGCCGGCGAGCACCGAGAAGAACACGATCGTGAACCACGGCGTGCGGTAGCGGGGGTGCAGCCGCGAGAACAGCGACGGCAGCTGGCGGTGCTCGGACAGCGACCATGACAGTCGTGAGATGCCGATCAACCCGGCGTTGGTCGCGATGAAGAGGATCGTCGCCGCCAGCACGCCGACGTAGTCGCGGGCGATCGTCAGCCCGGCGCCGTGCAGGCCGAGCTTGTCGACGATGCCCAGCACCGGATCGTTTTCGTAGTGGCCGCCCAGTGCCGTCGCATAGCCGGCGTGCTTGTACGTTTCCGAGAGCGCCGGCACGAAACCGACGCCATGGTGGATCACGGGCAGCGCGGACAGCGCGACCACGGAGATGCCGGCGTACACGCCCAGCACCGCGATCAGCACCAGGTTGACCGCCCTGGGCACGTCGTTGCCCGGGTCCTTCGCCTCCTCTGCCATGTTCGAGACGGTCTCGATCCCGGTGTAGGCGACCATCGCGACGGACAGCGCGAAGATCACCTGCGTCCAGCTCGGCGCCGTGCCCAGGTGCACCTGGTTGATCAGCAGCGAGGGCTTGAGCACCAGCGCCACGCCCACGATCACGAGCAGCACCTGCGTGCACAGGTCGGTGACCGCGAGCACGAGGTTCAACTTCGCCGACTCGCCGAGACCGCGGATGTTCAGCCCGGCCAGCAGCGCGATCGTGACGAGCCCGCCGATGATGTCGCCGGGATTGTGCGTGAGCGCCGGGAAGAACGCGCCGAGGTAGTGCGGCACGAAGAACGCCGAGATCGCGATCGTGATGATGTAGTCGAGGCTCAGCGCCCAGCCGGCGAAGAACGAGACGACGTCGTTGAACGCGTGGCGCGCGAAAGACGACGAGCCGCCCGCCTCGGGGTACATCGAGGCGCCCTCGGCGTAGGTCTTCGCGGTCAGCACGAACAGGCCGCCCGCGAACATGAACACGAGCGGCGTCAGCCCGAGGGCGTGCGCGGCAACGAGACCGAGCGCGTAGTAGATCGAGGATCCGACGTTGCCGTAGGCGGTCGCGAACAGGCCCGGCACGCCGACCGTTCTGCGCAGCCCGTACTCCGAAAGGCGCGCCATGAGATGACGCTAGGCGTCGACCCGTCAAGATCGCATCAAGAAATCGGCCTCGCGCGTGCCGATTTCGTAAAGGAACGCTCGGCGCAGCGGCACTCGCGCCTCCCGCGCCCCACCCCGGGACGAGCGACGCGCCGGCTACGGACCGGCCTTGAAGCGGTAGCCGATGCCTGCGTCGGTGCGGATGAACGAGCGCCGGTCGGCCGCACCGCCCAACTTGCCGCGCAGGTTCGCGATGTGCGTGCGCAGCAGTGGCGTGGCGTCGGTGTGTTCGGGTCCCCACACCTCGACGAGCAGCTGCCGGTGGGTCATCAGCAGGCCGCGGTTCACGGCCAGCACGCGCAGCAGCGCGAACTCGATCGGAGTGAGACGGACCTCCGCGCCGTCGAGCCACACGGCGTGGGCGGCGAGGTCGATCGCGAGACCGTCGAGCTCGATACGCGGCTCGGGGACCGCCCGCCCGGCGCGGCGCAGCGCCGCCTGCACCCGCGCCACCAGCTCGCCCGGGCCGAACGGCTTCGTCACGTAGTCGTCTGCGCCGCTCTCCAGCGCTTCGATCTTGATCTGCTCCTCACCGATCGCCGAGAGCACGATGATCGGCAGCTCACTCCAGCGCCGTAGCTGGCGGCAGACCTCGATGCCGTGTATGTCGGGCAGCATCAGGTCCACGATCGCCGCGTGCGGAGCACTGGCGGCGGCGCGGTCGAGCGCCTGCTCGCCCGTCTCGGTCACGAGCACCTCGAAACCCGCCTCGCGCAGCATCAGCCGCAGCGCGCGCTGGATCTGAGGGTCGTCGTCGCAGACGAGGATGCGCTCAGCCGTCATCGCAGCTTCGGTGGCTCCGCCGAGGCCGCCGCCGCGGGTACCGCAAGCGGGAACTCGACGACGACGCTCGTCCCCTGGCCCGGCGAGGACTCGATCTCGATGCGCCCGCCGTTGAGCTCCACGAAGCCGCGCGCGATCGCCAGCCCCAGCCCGGAGCCGTGGTGCGGGCGAGCGCTGCCGCGCCCCTCATCGCCCCGGTAGAACGGCAGGAACACGCGCTCGCGCTCCTGCGCGGTGATGCCGGGTCCCTGGTCGACGATGCGTACGCGCAGGCGCTCGCCTACCGCGCGTGCGCGGACCGACACGGGCTTGCCCGCGCAATAGCGCGCGGCGTTCTCGAGCACGTTCACGAACGCGCGCTCGAGCTGTGCGGGGTCGCCCTGCAGCGCCGGCAGCTCGCGCTCGACCGACATCGAGAAATCCACGCCTGGCGCGCGCGCCTGCGCCACCGCCTCTCCCAGCACATCCTCGATCGAGCACCAGGCGACGCCCTGCTCTACGCGACCCGCCTCGAGCAGCGACAGGTCGAGCAGCTTCTCGATCAGCAGCCACAGACGCGTGCCGGCATCGAGCACCACGTCGCGCACCTCGCCGACCGTGTCGGCGTCCTGCGTGGACGCGTCGAGCGCGCCCGCCGCCGTCAGGATCGCCGTCACCGGCGTGCGCAGGTCGTGTGAGACCGAGCGCAGCAGCGCGGTCTTCATCTCGTCGCTGCGCCGCAGCGCATCCGTCTCGACCACCTCGGCCTGCAGCGCCTCGCGATGCAGCGCCGCCGCGAGGATCGAGCCGAGCGCCGGCGCCACACGCTCGCGGGCGCGCGCCAGGTCGGCCGCCGAGACCTCGCCGGGCAGTCGCAGACCGCCCACCTCCGTCCCCGCCGCCTGCAGCGCAAGCGTCACCGTGCCCTCGCGCGCCGGCGCGTCGCCGAGCACGATCTCCGCCGAGCGGCTGCCGAGCGCGCCCGCCAAACGCTCGGAGGCGGGCGCGAGCGCATCGCCCAGCCTCTCGGCGCCGAGCAGCAGCTGCGCGAGCTCGCTCGCCAGATCCGCCTCGCGGCGCCGCTCGTCGAGCTCGCGCGCGCGTGATCGCGCCAGCTCCGCGACAAGCCCGACGGCGACCGCCACCGCTACGAACGCGGCCAAGCCGACCCAGTCGCGTTCGTGCGCGAGCGTGAACTGGTCGACCGGTGGCAGGTGGAAGAAGTTGAAGGCTGCGGCGCTCAGCACCGCGGTCGCGATGCCGAGCCCGAGCCCCCAGAAGACGGATACGACCACCACAGCCAGCAGGTACACGACCCCCAGCGTCTGCGCCGGCGCGATCTGCTTCAACGGATAGACCAGCAAGGTGGAGGCGGCAACCGTCGCGATCGACACCAGCACGCCGAGCGCGCTCGAAGGCCGCGCGGCGCGCAGCAGGCGCGACGTGGAGCTACGGGGAGTCATGCCTCCCCAATGATGGCGTCAGGCGGGCACGGCGGAGCGCTCGTGCTCCTTCGCGACGCGGTTCTCCGTCTCGATGATCACGCGGCACGGCCTCGCCTTCAGCAGGTAGGTGGCGGTCGGGCCGATGCCGCTCTCGCTGCTCGGCGCGTGCAGCGTCGACCAGTACACGACCTCGGCGCCCACGCGTTCGGCTTCCTCCACGATCGCCGAGCCGGGGTTGCGCGTGCGGATCAGCGCCGTGTGGATCTTGATGCCGGAGCGCCGCGCCTTGATGCGCGCGCTCTCGAGCGCCGAGCGCCCCTGAGCTTCCTCGTCCTCCAGGCCCTCGTCGAGCGAGAGCTGACTCGGCACCGGCAGCACGAACACGGCATACACGACGCCGTCTTCCCCGATCAGCTTCGAGGCGGCGCCGAGCGCGCTCGCGCTCACATCGCCGCCGAAGATCGGAACCAGCGCCGTGCGGTAGTCGAACTCCGCGAAGTCCGCGGGGCGCACGGGCTGCACGGCCTTGGTCGTCACGCGCAGGCCGAGGCCCAGCCGCCGGCGATAGGCCACGTACAGCGCCATGCCCAGCGCCAGCCACAGCAGGCCGGCGGCCGCCACGGCGAGATGCAGGATCGTGACGACGACGAACGCGAGCCCGGTGCCGAGCCCGCCCAGCACCGCGAACAGCGGCAGCTGCCGTCCGGCGATCCGCAGCGTGCCGGGTCCTCGATACGGACGCGGCCGTTCCGGCTCCTTCATGCGCAGCCTGATCACCGAGACGTGCGCGACCGTGAACGAAAGCATCGCGCCGAACGCGTACATGTTGCCGAGGAATTCGGCCTGTCCCGGGATGATCGTCAGGCACGCGACGGCGCCGAACAGCAGGATCCCGATCCATGGCGTGGAGAAGCGCGGATGCAGCCGGCTGAGACGGCTCGGCACCTGGCGGTGCAGCCCCATCGAGTACACCAGTCGCGACGCGCCGATGATGCCCGCGTTCGACGCGATGAACAGGATCGTCGCGGCGAGGATCCCGACGTAGATCTCGCCTGCCGACTGCAGCGCCCCCAGATGCAGATGCTTGACGATCCCGAGCACGGGGTCGCCCGCGAAGCCACCGTGCGCCTCGCTGGTGCCGAGCAGCGTCACGTAGTGCCCGTTCGGCGCGCGATGCACCGGCAGCGCCGACAGTGCGACCATCGGCAGCGCCGCGTAGATCGCGAACACCGCGGCGACCACCGCCTTGATCGCTTTCGGGATCGTGTTCGTCTCGTCGCGGGCCTCCTCGGCCATGTTCGAGATCGTCTCGATGCCCGTGTAGGCGATCATGCCGACCGGGATCGCGACGAGGAAGTCCTTCCAGGTCGGCGCCACGCCGAGGTGCACGTTGTGGATCAGCACGTGCGGCGAGAGCACGAGCGCCAGCCCCACCGCGACCAGCAGCAGCTGCGTGGCGAGGTCGGTGACCGCGAGCACGATGTTCAGCCGCGCGGCCTCTCTCACGCCGACCACGTTCACGACCGACAGCACCGCGACGACGCCGATGCCGAACAGGATGTCCCCCGGCGCGTGCTGCAGTGCGGGCCAGAACAGCCCGCCGAGATAGTGCGGCACGAAGAACGCGGAGATCGCGATCGTGATCGTGTAGTTGAGCATCTGCGCCCACGCCGCGAAGAACGACCACAGCTCGTTGAACGCATGCCGCGCGAACGACGAGGAGCCGCCCGCCTCCGGATACATCGCGGTCGCCTCCGCATAGGTGGCTGCGGTCAGGTAGAAGATCACGCCGGTGATCACGAACACGACCGGCGTCAGCCCGAGCGCGTAGGACGCCACCAGCCCGAGCGCGTAGTAGATCGAGGAGCCGACGTTGCCGTAGGCGGTCGAGAACAGCGCGCTCGTGCCGAGCACCCTGCGCAGCCCGTGTTGAGTCAGCCTCGCCACGCCCGCAGCGTACCGTCGGCGGTGGCCGCCGGCGCCTACCAGACACGCCGGAACGCATGCAAAATCCCATTCAAAGCAGCCGCCGTGGAAGGAACCAGCCGTATGATCCCGACGGGGACGGCTTCACCGGCCCGATGGTCAAATGGAAACAGCGCGACGTGAAAACTACGACTCCGGTGAGGACTTCGTCCTCGAATACGGAGAGCTGCGCTTCACGTTCAACGAGGCCGACTTCTCGCAGCGCTGCGAGCAGGCGGCGCTGAAGCTGGGCTTCGTCGACAGCCGTCTCGGCGAGGAGGAGCTCGAAGACCTCGTCAACCTCGCCGTCAACGGCGAGATCCTCGACCCGGCCTCCGCCCTGGGCGAACACGTCAACGACTGCTGGCCGGAGCTGATCGGCCCAGCCGAGCGCTCGCTCGTGCACTGGCTACGCCGTCTGGTGTTCCGCGGCGCCTGGCTGGACCAGCGGGTCAAGGAGGGCGAGCTGGCGGTCGCCTTCGACGAGCACACCGGCAGCTTCGCCTACGTGCAGCCGAGCGAGCCCGGCGCAGGCGCGGCCGGCGAGCCGATCGAGCTCGCCCCCGAGCCTTCCTGGAATCGCGTCGCGTACGTGCGGCGCTGAGCGCGCCGCCCGGCCGCTAGCTTCCGTCCAGCGCGGACGCGCGGGCTTTCGCGATCGCCTCGGCGCCGTCTGCGCCGACGAGCAGCTCCGGCCGCAGCGTGCTGCTGGCCACCAGATCGAGGATTGGCTGGCGCCCCGCGGCGGTGAGCGCGGCGTCGAGCGAGATCACGGTCGTCTCGCCGCCGAGCGGCTCAGCCGCGGTGGCGATCACGGTCAGCGAGCCGCTGTCGCGCAGGTTGCGCGCGGCAGCCAGCGCACGTCGCGCGGCCTGCTGGTGCAGGCCGTCGAGCGAGTCGATCAGCACGACCGCGTCGCCGCCGCGCGAGGCGATCCGCTTGGCGCCGTCGAGCGCGCGCTCCACCGCCTGGCTCAGCGCGTCGCCCGAAGCGGCGAAGCTGAGCGCAGCGGCGGGAGCCACCGGGCCGTCCTGCCACTCGGCGATCTCCTCGGGACGTGCGCCCGCCAGCACGAGCACCAGCTCCAGGCCCTCGCGCCCGTGCAGCGCCTCCGCGATGCGGCGCAGCGTCTGCGACTTGCCCGCGTGACGCGCGCCGATGATCGTGGCGCGCGAGCCCTTGCCGATCGGCGTCAGCCACTCGATCGCCTGCAGCGTCTGATCACCCGACTCGAGCGCGAGGCGCTCGCTGGGCCACGCCACGGGCAGGTCCTCGTAGCGAGCGCCGTCGGAGATCTCATCGGCGGAGCTGCCGTTGATCGTGTCGATTCGGACCAGTGACGGATAGCGCTCGGACCGCCGTGGCGTGCGCACCGGCCCGGTCACGCGATCGCCCGAAACCAGCTCGCAGCGGCGCACCTGCGCCGCGGAGATGTAGACGTCGTCGTCGGAGGGCTCCGGCGGGTCGACGCGCAGGAACGCCGAGCCGTTGCCGAGCACCTCGACAACGCCCTCAGCGGTGCGCTCAGCGGTGCGCTCCCTTGCCTCTCCGCCTCTCGCACGCGGCCTCCGTGCAGGCTCCTCGCGGACCTCCTCACGCGGCTCCTCACGCGACTCCTCACGCGGCTCCTCGCCGGGCTCGTCCGACTCCTCGCCCTCGGGCCGGCGGCGCATGCGGCCACCGCGCCGGCGGCGCGGTCTCGCCGGGCGCTCGTCCTGCTCGTCATCGCCCGCGGCGGGGCCGGAAGGCGTCTCGTCGACGCTCTCGCCGCCGCTCTGCTCGGCACGCTCGCCGCCGTTCTCTGCGGCGCTCTCGCCGGTGCTCTCGCCGAGGATCGCGTCGATCAGGTCCGCCTTGCGCAGGCGCCTGAAGCCGTCGAGGCCGATCTGGTCTGCGATCGCGTGCAGGTCGGCCAGCGGGCTCGACTCCAGCTCGGAGCGCTCGAGAACTGCCATCAGTGATTCCTTCTTTCGTCGTGGATGGGCGGTTGGCGTCCCGTCGCGTTGGCCAGCGACGGGCACCCGTGGGTCCCAAGCCTAGCGTCACGGCCGCGGGTCCCGCTCGTAGCGCAGTTCCTCATCGAGCGCGAGATCCCTGCCGGGCGGTGCCTGCCCGCGCAGCGCCGCGCGCACGCGCATGTACTCGCCGGCGGCGCGTACGTCGTGCAGGCGGAAGATGTGCGCGCCCCGCTCGAGGCCGTCGGCGAGCGCCGCGAGGGTGCCCGCGCCGCGCTCGCGGGGCGCGGTGCCGGTGAGGGCGCCGATGAAGTCCTTGCGCGAGATCGCCAGCAGCAGCGGCCGCCGCAGCTCGTGCAGGCGCTCGAGCTCGCCGAGCATGCGCACCGTCTGGGCGGGCGTCTTGGCGAAGTCCGGGCCGGGGTCCACGATCAGCCGCTCGAAGCTCACGCCGCGCTCCAGCGCCAGCTCGATGCGCTGCGCGAGGAACGCCAGCACCTCGCCCGTCACGTCCCCGTACAGGTCGGGGTCCTGCCGGCGTTCGCGCGGCGCCGCAGCGGTGTGCATCAGCACAAGCGCGGCTCCGGACTGAGCACACACGTCAGCCAGCTGCGCGTCGCGCAGGCCGCTGACGTCGTTGACGATGCGCGCGCCCGCGGCGACGGCGGCGCGCGCGACCGCGGGCTTGTACGTGTCGATCGACACCAGCGCGCCCAGCTCGCCTGCGAGCCGCTCCACGAGCGGCACGACGCGCTCGATCTCCTCGTGCTCGCCGACGGGCGGGCGCCCGGTGGTGGCCGACTCGCCGCCGACGTCCAGGATCGTGGCACCCGCGGCCAGCAGCTCCGCGCCGAGTTGCACGCGCGCATCGAGCGTCGCGCGCAGGCCGCCGTCGCTGAAGGAGTCCGGCGAGGCGTTGACGACCCCCATCAGCAACGGCGGTTCGGCGCCGCCGAGGTGCAGCAGCTGCTCGCCGGCGCGCAGCGTCCTCGCGGGGGCGCTCACCGCGCCGTGTCCGGGGCGCCCTGTGCGTGCGCGGCGGGCGACGCGGCGGCGATGCCCTCGGCACGCGCCTCCTCGGCGAAGCGCTCGAGCTCTGCGCCGAGGCGGCGCTCGTCCCAACCCAGCTCGCCGGCCAGCACCTCCCCCACGCGCTGCACCGGCTCCGCGGCCGTGGCGTGCGGCTCGATGCGCGTCAGCTCGCGCCCCGCCAGCAGCCCCAGGCGCGTGCGCCGCAGCATCACGTCGCCGATCGAGCGCGCCTGCTCTCTACGTGCGGCGAGCGCGGCCTCGGCGAGCAGGTCGGGGCTACCGTCGACGATCGGCTGCGCGAGCGTGCCACGCTCGGCCGCGATCGCCAGCACGTCGTTGGCCGCATGTCCGTAGCGCGCGGCAAGCGCCTCGTAGGCCTCCGCGGCGACGCCCTCCACGCGCGGCAGCTCGGACGGCTCGACCGCCTGGCCGAGCGGGATTTCCTGAGTGCGGCAGGGGGCGTCGCGCGCTTCGCGCTCGACCAGGCGGTCGACGGTCATCTTGGCCATGCGCCGGAAGGTCGTGAGCTTGCCGCCGGTGATCGTGATCATGCCCGAGGACGTCTCGTACAGCTCGGCCTTGCGCGAGATGTCGACCGACTTCTTCGGGTCGCCGGTGGAGATCAGCGGTCGCACGCCGGCGAAGGCGCCGGAAAGGTCTGCGCCGCCCAGCTCGGTGCCGAAGAACGCGTTGACGGCGTCGAGCAGGTACCCGACGTCCTCGGCAGACGGCTCGACGTGCTCGAGCGGGCCTTCGTAGTCGTTGTCGGTGGTGCCGACGAGCGTGTGGCCGAGCCAGGGCAACGCGAAGATCGAGCGGCCGCTGCCGGCCGGCACGATCGCGCCGCCGACGAGCGGCATCACCTCGCTGGGGATCGTCACGTGCGTGCCACGGCTCGGGCGGATGCTCGGCAGCTCCGCCTCGACGTGCAGCTCCTGCGGGCGCAGCTGGTCGGCCCACACGCCCGTCGCGTTGACGACGTTGGCGGCACGCACGTCGAACTGCTCGCCGCTCTCGGTGTCGCGCACCTGCACGCCGCGCGCGCGGCCCTCGCTCTCGAGCAGCCCGGTGACGTCCAGGCGGTTGGCGCAGACGGCGCCGAACCGCTCCGCCTCGCCCAGCACGGTGAGCACCAGCCGCGCGTCGTCTGTCTGGCAGTCGTAGAACAGGTAGCCGCTGGTCGGCTCGCGGCCGGCCAGCGCGGGCAGCAGCTCGACGACCTCCTCGCCGGAGATCACGCGGTGGCGGTCCGGGCTCCACGAGTCGGCGCGGGCGCTCTTGCGGGCGCGGCGGTCGCGGCGGTCGCGCGACATCACGTCGTACAGGTTCAGTCCGACGCCCACCAGCCGGTCCGGCCGCGCGCCCTCGAATGCCGGCACGACCAGCGGCAACGGCCGCACCAGGTGCGGCGCGAGCGAGACCAGTAGCTGGCGCTCGAGCAGCGCCTCGCGCACGAGGCCGAGGTCGAAGTTCTGCAGGTAGCGAAGGCCGCCGTGCACGAGCTTGCTCGAGCGGCTGGACGTGCCGGAGGCGAAGTCGGCGCGCTCGACGAGCGCGACGCTGTAGCCGCGCGAGGCCGCGTCCAGGGCGACGCCGGCGCCGGTGATGCCGCCGCCGACCACGACGAGGTCGAACTCGTCGCTGGCCAGCGAGGCCAGTGCCTGGTCGCGCGCGATCACGCCAGCAGTCTCGCAAATGGGCCAGCGCGCTCGGCAGCGGCAGGCCCAGGCGAGCCGGCGCGCGCCGCGCCGGCCGGTGTCAGATGTTCGCGAGCTCCGAGGAGATCTCGCTGACGGCGGTCTTCGCGTCGCCGAACAGCATCTCGGTCTTGGGGTCGTAGTAGAGCTCGTTTTCGATGCCGGCGAAGCCGGGGTTCATCGAGCGCTTGATCACGATCACCGAGTGGCTGTCTGAGACCTCCAGGATCGGCATCCCGTAGATCGGCGAGGAGGGCGTGTTCTTGGCGGCCGGGTTCGTGACGTCGTTGGCGCCGATCACGAGCGAGACGTCGGTGCGCTGGAACTCGGGGTTCGCCTCATCCATCTCCTTGAGCTGGTCGTAGGGCACATCGGCCTCGGCCAGCAGCACGTTCATGTGGCCGGGCATGCGACCCGCGACGGGATGAATCGCATAGCTCACTTCGACCTGTCGTTTTTCGAGCTCCTTGGTCAGCTCGCGCACGGCGTGCTGGGCCTGCGCGACGGCCATCCCGTAGCCCGGCACGATCACGACGCGGTTGGCGTAGGCGAGCTGGATCGCGGCGTCCGCAGCGGTCGTCGAGCGCACCGTGCCGGCATGCTCGCCGGCGCCGCTGGCGCCCTCGATCGCGCCACCGCCGCCGAAGCCGCCGGCGATGATCGCCGGGATCGAGCGGTTCATGGCGACGGCCATCAGGTTCGTGAGGATGCTGCCGGAGGCGCCGACGATCATGCCCGCGACGATCAGCGCGGGGTTGTTGAGCGCGATGCCCGTGGCCGCCGCAGACAGCCCCGTGAAGGCGTTGAGCATCGAGATCACCACCGGCATGTCAGCGCCGCCGATCGGCAGCACGACGGCGTTGCCGAGCAACGCGGCGGCGATCAGCATGCCGATGAAGATCCCTTCCGAGTGGTCGCCGGCCGCGATGTCGATACCGGCGGCCAGCGCCAGCACGAGCAGCAGCAGGTTCACGATCTGCTGCGCCGAGCCGAGCGAGATCGGCCGCCCGGGGATGATTTCCTGGAGCTTGCCGAAGGCGATGTTGGAGCCCCAGAAGGAGACGGAGCCGACGATCGCCGCGAACAGCGAGAAGACCGTCACGTAGGTGGGCGTGTTGGAGAAGCCGTTCGTGAGGCGGAACTCGGCCCAGGAGATCAGGAACACCGCGCCGCCGCCGACGCCGTTGAACAGCGCCACCATCTGCGGCATCGCGGTCATCTTCACGCGGCGCGCAGCCGGGACGCCGACGGCGGTGCCGAGCGCCACGCCGAGCACGATCAGCCCCCAGTTGCCCTCGTTGCGGTTCAGCAGCGTGGCAGCGACGGCGATCGCCATGCCGACCGCGGCGATGCGGTTGCCTCTCACCGCGGTGGTCGGGCCGGACAGGCCGCGCAGTCCCTGGATGAACAGCGAGAAGGCGATTATGTAGAGGACGGTGAGGAAGCTCGGGTCCTGCAGGAAGGAGCTGGCGAGCGGCGGTGAGATGCTCACGACGGCTTCTCCTCGTCCTTCTTCGCCGGCTTGGACTTGAACATCTCGAGCATGCGGTCGGTGACGAGGAAGCCGCCGACCACGTTGATCGTCCCGAAGGCGATCGCGATCACGAGGATGATCTTGTTGAAGGTGCCGTTGCCGGACAGGCCGACGATCAGCAGGCCGCCGAGCAGCACGATGCCGTGGATCGCGTTGGTGCCGGACATCAGCGGCGTGTGAAGCGTGTTCGGCACCTTCGAGATCACGACGAAGCCGATGAAGCCCGCGAGCACGAGGATCGCGAGGTTGGTGGTGAGCGTCGAGGCGATGATCACGATGCGGCCCCCTGCGCGGCGCCGGCTCCGTCGACGGCGGCCTTCGCGCCGGGATGCACGATCTCGCCCTCACGCACGATGCAGGCGCCCTTGACGATCTCGTCATCCCAGTCGAGCGCGAGCGCGCCATCCTCGGCGACGAACAGCTCCAGCAGCGCCTGCACGTTGCGCGCGAACAGCTGCGAGGAGTGCTCGGCCATCGTGGCCGGCAGGTTCAGCGGCGAGACGATCTTCACGTCGTGGCGCACCACCGTCTGGCCGGGCTCGGTCAGCTCGCAGTTGCCGCCGGCCTCGCCCGCCAGGTCGATGATCACAGACCCCGGCTTCATGCCTTCGACGGCCTCCGCCGTGACGAGGCGCGGCGCGGGCCGACCCGGCACGAGCGCCGTTGTGATCACCACGTCGAAGCCCTTGATCGCGTCGGTCAACGCCTGCTGCTGGCGCGCGCGCTCCTGCTCGGTCAGCTCGCGCGCGTAGCCGCCCTCGCCGGCGGCCTCGAGACCGAGGTCGAGCCATTGCGCGCCCAGCGATTCGACCTGCTCGGCGACCTCGGGGCGCACGTCGTAGCCGGTCGTGCGAGCGCCGAGGCGCTTGGCGGTGGCCAGCGCCTGCAGGCCCGCCACGCCGACGCCCAGCACCAGCACCTTCGCGGGCGGGATCGTGCCGGCGGCGGTCATCAGCATCGGGTAGAAGCGGCCCAGCTCCTGCGCGCCGAGCAGCGCAGCGCGGTATCCCGCGACGTTGCTCTGCGAGGACAGCGCGTCCATCGCCTGGGCGCGCGTGATACGCGGGATCGCCTCCATCGCGAAAGCCGTCGCGCCCGCGTCCGCGAGCGCGCGCGTGGTCTGCGGGCTCGTCAGCGGCGCGAGGAAGCCGACCAGGATCGAGCCGGAGCCGAGCCCGCGGATCGCCTGCGGGTCGGGCGGCGCGATCGTCAGCACCACGTCGGAACCCCATACCGCTGCGGCGTCGCTGCTGATCTCCGCGCCGGCCGCCTTGAAGGCGTCGTCGCTCAGCAGCGCCTGCTCACCGGCGCCGCTCTGCACGAGCACGTCCAGGCCCTTGGCCCGCAGCTTGCTGACGACCTCCGGCACGAGCGCCACACGATGCTCGCCCGCCGCGGTCTCCTTCGGAACTCCGATCCGCATTGAAGGGCGAGAACGTATCTGATCGCAGAGCTCGACGCCGGCTCGCCTTTAGAATCAGAACTCGAGCCAGCGATGACCGTCAACCTGACCCGCATCTACACCAAGCTCGGCGACGGCGGTGAGACGCATCTGGGCGACATGAGCCGTGTCTCGAAGCTGCATCCGCGCGTGGAGGCGTATGGGACGGTCGACGAGCTCAACGCGATGATCGGCCTCACACTGCTCGCAGAGGGCATGCCGGCGCGTTTCAAGCAATGGCTCGCGCGCGTGCAGAACGATCTTCTGGATGTCGGTGCGGACCTTGCTGTGCCGCCTGCCGAGGACGCCTCGCCGGCCGGGGCACGCGAGCGCCTGCGGGTCGGAGCGGACTACACCGCCTGGCTCGAGCAGGCCTGTGACGAGGTCAACGCGACGCTCGAGCCGCTGCGCTCGTTTGTGATCCCCGGCGGCACGCCCGCGGCTGCGCACCTGCACGTGTGCCGCACGGTCTGCCGTCGCGCGGAGCGCCGCGCGATTGCGGTGCAGGACGTCAGCCCCGAGACGGTGCGCTACCTGAACAGGCTGTCGGACCTGCTGTTCATCCTCGGCCGTGCCGCGAACACCGGCAGCGAGGCCGAGCCGCTGTGGGATCCGGGCGCGCACGCCGACAAGCCCGCGGCCTCCTGAGCATCG
>DASWSH010000116.1:0-1637 GCA_036402735.1 Solirubrobacteraceae bacterium
GTCGAGGTGATCGCGTTCGACGACGACGGCGAGCTCGAGGCCGCCAGGCGCATCCTCGCCGGGCGCTACCGCGCGGTGATCCACGGCCTCGGCGGTCGCGTGTCGCTACCGGCGGCTTACGCCGCCGCGCGCCGGGCGCGCATCCCGTTCGTGCTGTGGGCGTCGCTCTGGGCCCACCCGCGCGCGCCCGCGCACGTCCTGTCCGCGGTCCCTACGCGCCACCTCTACCGCCACGCGGACGCCGTGGTGACCTACGGACCGCACGTGAGGCGCTACGTGCAGCGCATCCGAGGCGCGCGGGGCAACGTGTTCGAGGCGCCCCAGGCGGTCTCGGCCGAGCAGTTCGGCGGCCCCGTCACCCCGCGCCGCGTCACCCAAGGGTTCGAGCTGCTCTTCGTCGGCCGGCTCGAGCGCGAGAAGGGCATCGAGGTGCTGCTCGAGGCCTGGCGGCTAGCGGACCTGGGCGACGGCGCAACGCTCGCGCTCGCAGGACAGGGCCGGATACGACCGCAGGGGAAGAACGTTCTCACGCTCGGCCCGATCCGGCGCGAGGAGCTGCCGCCGCTCTACGCGGGCGCCGACGCGCTCGTCCTCTCCTCGATCCGAACCGCAACTTTCCTCGAGCCCTGGGGGTTGGTCGTGAACGAGGCCATGCATCAGGGAACGCCTGTGATTGCCAGCGACGCTGTCGGAGCCGTGGCCGGCGGCCTCGTCCGCGACGGCCGGAACGGCCTCGTGGCGCCCGCTGGGGACGCTCGCGCGCTGGCCACGCGGATCCAGGCGATGGCAGCAGACCGAGGCCTTCGCGAGAGGCTCGGAGCGGCGGCGCGCCAGGACGTCGGAGAGTTCTCCGAGGCAGCATGGGTGGCCGGCATGCGGCGCGCGTTGAATGCCGTCGGCGCAGGGAGCGGACGCTGATGAGGCCGCTATCCTGGCGCGCTTTGCCGACTCGAATCCGCCACATCCTCGTAGCCGTCGCGGCCGCATTGGCAGTCCTGGCGGCGGGCGCCCAGAGCGCCGGCGCCGCCGACTACCACGCCGCGATCCGGGACTGCAACGACGACGGCGTGCTCCAGGGCCACTACACGCTCCGGACGCTGCGCCAGGCGCGCAGCCACCTGCCGGCGTCGCTGCGCGAGTACAGCGACTGCGCGGACGTGCTCGCGCGGGCGATCGCTGCCGCTGGCAGGCCAGGCAGCGGTGGCAGCGCCGGGGGCGGCAGCGCGCCGCCGCTAGGCAACCCCGCGCTGACGACCGGCAGCGGGGCGGTCGCTCCCAATGCCATCCAGAAGCAGGCGCTCGAGCAGCAGGCCAAGCTGTCGACGAAGGACACTCCGCCGACCGACGTCTCGGTGGGGGGGCATACGGTCTTGCCGGGCACCGCGGGGCTGGCCAACAGCGCCGTCCACGCATCGCCGAACGACCTTCCGGGCCCGCTGCTGATCGCGCTGATCGTGCTCGCGGCCACGGGAGCACTGGCCGCATCGTTCGTGATGCGCCAGCGCTGGCCGGAGACGCGCCGTGTCGCGCTTCGCATCCTTCGCCGCTAGCGGGCTGATCGGGGCCGGCCTCGCCGCCATCGCGTTCGCGGGCGGCAGCGGCTTCGAGCTGTCGAACGTCACGTGGCTCGAGATCGG
>DASWSH010000117.1:0-11299 GCA_036402735.1 Solirubrobacteraceae bacterium
AGTACCTGGGCCGAACTGTGAGGGACACTCGACCGCCACGCTGCAACAGGCCACATACGGTTGACTCTGGGGAACGATGAGGATAGGGTCGAACAAGTGCTAGGGGTGCCGGACGAGGGGCCGCCCGGACGCGAGTAGACCACCCAACGTCCTCAGCCACAACAGGGGGTAGTGCGATGAGGAGGTTTGTTGGCGCCATCGTTGCGGTCTTGGCGGTCACCGTTTTTGCGGTCGTGCCTGCAGCGGCCGTTGCAGTGCCGCATTGGTTTAAAGGCAAAGTCGAACTCACCAGCGTGCCTGTCACGGTCACGACTGCCGGCAACCTGACCTTGGTCGCGGCCGGGGCCACGATCAAATGCAAAGTCAACGATGCCGAGGAAATCTGGAACCCCGTCGGCGGCGGGGCGGGCGAAGACCTGATGACGGCTTTCAACTTCTCCAAATGCAAAGTCACGGCCGGCTCATCGGCGTGTCCGACCAAAGCATTTGTCGAAGTCCTGCCCAACGGGCTGAACTGGCCATCGCATCTCCTTCCGGGGCCACCGATCCGCGACGAAATCCAGAAGATGCGCATCATCATCAGGTGCCTCGCGGGAACGCCGCCGGACGAATTCGAAGGCTCGCTGAGCCCGGAAGTCGTAAAAAACAAACTGGTCTTTGGGCCTGGGAGTGGTGCCTTGACCGACCCCTTCTCCAACACCCTGGAAATCACCGGCAGCGACACCATGATGGCCACCGGGAAAGGGGCGATCAACGCCAAATGACTCCGGCCATGGCGGGCTTTTGCAGGCCCGCTGATGGAGCGAGAGCAGGTCATGGGGGGCTGGGCGACATTTGACGAGCCCCGCCCCCCGGCTGCGTACAGGTGCCGGCTTGGAAGATTGACCCGGGCAAGCTGAAAAAGGAAGCTCGGCATCTCGACGGATCATCTCGAAGGGCGATAGGCACTGCTACACGGGGCCGACCGTGGTGAGGAGCGTCCGGCCCAATGAGCTCCGAGAACGCGAAGTCCCCCGCGGGTGGGACAATCGTGTCATGGCCGCCGAGGAGGAATGGCGGAGGATCCTGGTGGAGGGTCACCGCTCGATGGTGATGAGCCGGCGCTTCTGGCGCCACGTCCCGTCGGCGCCCCGCTGCAAGGTGTGTGCGAACCCGTTCGAGGGCATCGGCGGGCGGATCGCAGCCGCCGGCGGCTGGACGCGCTCGCGCAAGAACCCGAATCTCTGCTCGCGCTGCTGCGACCAGCTGCCGCCGGGCGGCGCCGAGGTGGACGTCGCGGTGCTGTTCGCCGATGTGCGCGGCTCGACTGCGCTCGGCGAACGGCATTCGGCGAGCGACTTCGCCGCGCTGCTCAACCGCTTCTACGCGACCGCAACCGAGGTGATCCTGCGCCACGACGGACTGATCGACAAGTTGATCGGGGACGAGGCGATGGCGCTGTTCATACCGGGTGTGGCGGGTGCGGAATACCGCCGGCGCTCGCTCGCCGCCGCGCGCGAGCTGCTTACCGCGCTCGGCTACGGCAGCTCCGAGGGCCCGTGGCTCGAGGTCGGCGTGGGCCTCAACGCCGGGCTGGCGTTCGTCGGCAACGTCGGCACCGCCGTCGTCGACTTCACCGCGCTCGGCGACGCGGTCAACGTCGCTGCTCGCCTGCAGGCGGCGGCCGGGCCGGGGCAGCTCGTCGTGGCCGAGGACCTCCTCGAGGGGCTCGCGCTCGAGCTCGAGGGGGAGAGGCGCGCGATCGAGACGCGTGGCCGGCAGGAGCCGGTGCCGGCGATCGTCGCCGCTGCAGCGGCGCCTGCGCAACCGCGGAGCGGCGCTTAGAACATCTGTCTGCTCGGCTCGCGCAGCGCCTGACGCGGTGCCAGCCTGAGCCTACGATGTCCAGCTCGGCTCGAACCCTCGAGCGACGCTCAGCACCCGGGTCGGCTGCATCGGCAGCTCGTCCCGCGCGCATGGTGGCGCGTCGCGCCGGCGCCCTACCGAGGCCGCCGAACGACGGTGCCAAGCGCGGTGCGCAGGCCCGGGAAGAGGCACGGCGGCAGGCGGCGATGCCGCAGGCAGCTCCGGCACGACCGCGGCCGGACTTCGCCGCGTCCCCGCGTTCGATGCTCTCCTACCTGCCGCTGTCGCTGCTCGTGACAGCGTCGGTACTGCTTCTGCCCGCCGCCTTCGCTCGCCTTGTTCTCCAACCCGTCGACGTGCTCCTGACGCTGGCCGCCGGCGTGCTCGCGGGCGTTCTCTCGATCACGATCGCGCGTCTGGAGGCATGGGCCTGGCAGCGGCGCAGCGGTGCCGCCGACGTACTCTTCTCCGACCTGATGCTGTGGGGATTCGCGCGGCGCTGCTGGGTGGAGCGGCGCCTGCGGCGTATGCGCAGCTGCTATGAGCTCGCCGCCGCGGAGGGCGCGGTGCGCCTCGAGCTGCTCGAGGGTCTCAACCGCCTGCTCGAGTCGCGCAGCGCCTTCACGTACCGTCACTGCCGGCGCGTCGCGCGCCACGCCGAGCGAACCGCCCGCGCGCTGCATCTGCCGCCGGCCGAGGTCGCGCGCATACGCTCAGCTGCGCTCGTGCACGACATCGGCAAGCTCTACACACCGTTCGCGATCCTGCACAAGCCCGGGCCGCTGACGGACGCCGAGTACGCGACGATCAAGCTGCACGCTGCAGACGGCGCCGACATGCTCTCTCCCGTGCGCGACGCGCAGCTCGCGCGCGTCGTCCGCCACCACCACGAGCGGGTCGACGGCAGCGGCTATCCCGACCGCCTTGCAGGCGTGCAGATTCCGATCGGCGCGCGCATCGTCGCAGTCGCGGACACCTTCGATGCGATCACCTCAGCTCGTCCCTATCGGCGCGCGCGCAGCCAGCAAGCGGGCCTGGCGGTGCTCGCCGCGGAGTCGGGCAGGCAGCTCGATGCGAAGGTCGTCGATGCCTTCCTAACCGGCTACTCCGGACGGCGCTCGATCGCCCCGCTGGCGATCGGCGCTGCGCTGCTCGAGCGCGTCGCAGCCGTGCTGCTGCCCGCGGAGCTCGGTGTGGGCAGCTCCGCCGCCCAGCTGCTCCCCGCGCTGGGTGCCGCCGGAATCCTCGCTGCTGCGCCTGCCGCCCCGGCTCAGCAGTCGGTGCGCCACGAACCGTCCCCGATCGTGCAGAGCTCGCTGCGGGCACCGTTCGCGGCGACGCTCGGCCGCGGTGCCGTGGGCGCGCTCGGCGCCCCTCAGCTAGCTGGGGGTCGATCCACGCCGACCGGCACGCCACGAGCGCGCACCGCGCCGCGCCGTACGACGCGCGCACTTCCAGTGACCGACCGGTCCGGGCGGAGCGCTCCGCAGCTCGCCGCGCCGCGGCCGGCGAGCTCCACATCCTCGACGGGCCAGGGCTCTGCCACTGAAGTGCAGACGCCGCTCGGCGACGTGAAAGTGAAAGTGCCCGGTGTTCCCGTGACGCCGCCGCGCGGCGGCGGAAGGCCGCCCTCCGAAGAACCGCCCGTTACCACGCCGCCCGTGACGGTCCCTCCTGTCACGACGCCGCCCGTGTCCACGCCGCCGGTCTCCACGCCGCCGGTGACTGTGCCGTCCGTTCCGCTCCCGATCGGCACCACGCCGCGTGTCGAAGTGCCGTCGGTTCACCTGCCGAAGGTGGAAGTGCCGACGGTCAAGCTTCCCGGCCTGAAAGCGCCGTGAGCGAGCGCTCCGCAGATCGTCCAAGCGCCGACTACTCGAACAGGTCGCTACAGCCGACGCCGCCTGCGGTCGAGACTGCCGCTATGCCCGAGCGATCCCACCGAGGGATCCCCACACGGAACTCGACAATGCAAGCCAAGACACTCACGATCAAACAGACGGCGACCGGCTACTGGACCGTGCAGCGCGGCAGCGTTCAGCTTGCCGGGGCGATGACCCGCAGCGCCGCCGAACACGAGCGCGAGATGCTGCAGCGCCTCAGCCACGCCTCCGGTCGCCGCGCTCGCGCGCGATCGACTGCCAAGGCCTGAGACGCACCTTCGCCCGAGCGGTTCCGCCGGGGTGCGCCCGGGCGGCTCTGCCGGCATGCGGCGCGTAGTTGAGAGCACGAGTGGGCACGCGGTCCCGTTCTGCGTCCAGCGAGCCGTGTTCTCCCAGCAATTGGCGTGGTTTCTCCGGCTGATCGACGCTTCGTACACGCGTCCAACTTCACGTCGAACTGATGACCGATCGGGCCTGTCGTCCGAAAAGGACTACACGAGCTGCCCGCAAAGGGCAGACGAACTGCCCGACAGTAACGACAAGAACAACCCCGCTCGAGATGCAAGGCACCACCGGAATGCACGCAACGGAACCCCAACAGTCGAGCCTCCCGGACCACGAGACCGTGGAGCGCACCGGTGTGGTGGTCGAGTTGAACCCGCAGGCGCGCCTGCGCGAGAGGCGCGAGGAGCAGTCACTGCGTTGCGTCTCCTCCGGCTATCTGGCCGGCGGCTGCTCGTGCCAGTCGAGCGTCCCGGCGCCACTCGCACGTGCCGCGTGGGCGAGCGAGCTCGAGCTCGAGGGCAACGACGAAGATCGACTTTTCCACTTCGCGTGGCGCGGTGAGGTGTGGCTGGCCTTCGGACTCGCGGGCGGCGAGATCCGGGGCGTGTACTGCCCCACCCACCGCGCCGCGCGAGAGGCACATGCCGTCGGCCGGCGGCCGCGCTCGATGACCTCAGGCGCGGCCGTCGCCGTCGGTGCCTAGGCGCCGACGGCCGCCGCGCCCGGCTGCGCGCAGCAGCGCCCCGCCGATCGTCAACGGATGGCTCGCGAGCGTCGATAGCCGGCCTGCCAGCGACGTTGGATCGTGCGCCACGCCGAGCTGGCGCATGATGCTCGCCTGATCGAAGTACACGCGCTCGCACACGATCTTCTGATCATCGAAGATGAAGAAGGCAGTCATGCGCGCGCGGAACGCGCGCCCCGTCGGCGGCAGCGAGCGCAGCGGCCCGAGATGCGTGCCGAGCAGGTCGAACTCGACGATCACCGCATCGTCGGCGTGGCGCAGCGAGATCAGCTCGTTGCGTTGATCGGGAAAGGCCGCGCGCGTCTCCGCGAAGTACGCGCGCACCTGCTGCTCGCCGTCATACACATCGCCGGTCGGCACGATCTCGTAGCGCGGATGCGAGAACGTGCCGATCGTGGTGTCGAAGTCGTGATGGTTCTCCGACTCCATGTGCTCGCGCACGATCGTCTCGCGCCGCGCGCGAAGCTCAGCCGAAGGTGCCGCCGCCGTGCCCCCCATCGCGCCACTTCTACCATGCCCGCGCTATCCGCGCGCGGCCGCTGCCGAACCTCGCTCCACAGCCAGTTCGGCCCCCGCCCTGCGCAGCTCCGCACGGGTGCCCGCGATGCGGGTCGAGGCAAGCGCACTCCACTCGCGCTCGACCGCAGCCGCCTCCACGCTGCCGACCACCGCGTGCACCGGAATGCTGCGCGCGCGAGCGCGGTCGAGGATCTCGCCCGCGATCTTCCCGTGCCGTGACTGTCCGTCCAGGCAGCCCTCGCCGACCACCACTGCGTCGGCGCGTTCGAGCAAGGCGTCGAACCCCAGCTCCTCCAGCACGAAGCTCGCGCCGCTGCGCAGGCGCGCTCCGTGCAGCGACCACAGCGCGCCCGCGAGCCCGCCGCCCGCACCGGTCATCGCCAACCCTCGCGGATCGCGCGGCCAGCCGTCGGCCAGCGCGTGCAGCCGCCTCGTGAGCCGCGCGACCGCCTCGTGCGTCGCGCCCTTCTGCGGACCGAACACCTCTGCCGCGCGCTCATACGGGATGCTCACGTCGCAGGCCAGTTCGAGCGTCATCTCGCCGAGCCCGCCCGCCGCCTCGATCGCCTCCAGCGCGCCGGCGCCGCCGTCGCTCGTCGCAGTGCCGCCGATCGCGAGAATCGACTGCTTCGCGCCCGCTTGGAAGGCCGCTACGAGCAGCTCGCCGGTGCCCGTGCTGCTCGCTCTCTCGGCATCCCGCTCCTCCTCTGCCACCAGTGCGAGCCCCGACGCCGCAGCCATCTCCACGATCGCCGTCGCTCCGTCCATCAGCGCCCACGTAGCGACCAGCGGCCGTCCCAGCGGATCGCTGCACCGCGACGTTCGCAGCTCCAACGACAGCACCCGCGAGAGCGCCTCGATCGTGCCTTCCCCGCCGTCCGCCACCGGACACTCGACCGCCTCCGCGCCCGCGCCGCGCAGGCCGTCGGCGATCGCCACCGCCACCTCGGCGGCGGTCAACGTCCCCTTGAAGGCGTCGGGTGCCACCAGGAACCTGCGGGCCATCGCGGCAGCATCGCATTCGCCCCGCAGCGCGTGCGCGGCGCTCAGTGGCGGCGGCCGCCGGTGTCGCGCCGCAGCCTGTGCACCCGCCGCAGCTCCTCGACCGCCTCGTCGCGGCCGCCCAGAGGGTCGCTCGCGCGGCTCCCGAGCAACTCCGGTTCGATGCGCCGCCGCACCAGCTCGCCCGCGATCGCGTCCACGCGCTGCGCCTCCGCGCCCGGCCGCGAGCTGACGATTCGCTCCAGCTTCGTGCCGCGGAACAGCAGCCCGACGCCGTCGTCGAGCGCCCAGCCGGAGGGCATCGTGCCGTCGCGCAGATGCGACAGCCAGATGGGCAGCCGCTCCGGCTCGCCGTCCGCGTGGACGCTGAGCGAGCCTTCGAGGATGCCCAGCCCCTCGAGCGGTTCGGGCGGGCCGCTGGAGCGGGTCAGTCCCGCTTCGAACCAGCACATCGCGCCGGCGCTCAGCCCCGCCAGCACGATGCCGCGCTTCCACGCGTCGATCAGCAGCGTGTCCAGCTCATGCGCCTGCCAGATCGCGAGCAGGTTGCGCATCGAGCCGCCGCCGACGTACAGGATGTCCTGATCCAGCAGCAGCTCGCGCAGCGGGCGCGGCGTCTCGTGCAGGCGGAACAGCGAGAGGTGCTCGTGCGAGCACGTGCGACCCGTGAAGCGCGCCTTGAACGCGTTGATCTGCGGCGTCGTGTCGCCGGAGGCGGTCGGCAGGAACAGAATCCGCGGTTCCTTCACGTGCGCGAGCGACAGCACGAAGTCGTCCAGCAGCGGATTCGACGGCTCCATCGTGAAGCCGCCGCCGCCCATCGCGAAGATCGTGCGCTGCCGGAGCGGCACCTCCCCGCCGTCGGATGCAGGTGCGCTCATGCCGCGACCTGCTCGCGCGAGCGGCGGCTGCCGTGCGCGCGCGCCTGGGCCGGAGGAGCGCTGCGCTGCGCCGCGCCCGGCAGCGGCTGGCCCAGGTAATCGCACTCCAGGCGCGTCTCGTGCACCCGGCGTTCGCGGCGCTCGACCAGGAACGCGCGACCGTCAGGACGCGAGCTCACCACGCGCGCGAGGTCTGTGCCGCGGAAGTGCAGGCCGACGCCGTCCTCGACCGCATAGCCGCCGCTCATGCCCTCGGCCACCGCGCGGTGGTACTCCTCGCGCCGCGCGGGCTCGGCGTCGTAGTGCACGCAGTTCGAGTACGGCAGCAGGCCGAGGCCGCGCACGGGACGTGGAGCACCGTGGAAGGCGCTCAACGCCTGGCCGAACCAGCACAGCGAGCCGGCAGACGGGCCGCACATCACGATGCCCTTGCGCCACGCGCGGCGCAGGATCGAGTCGAGGCCGTGGGCTCTCCAGGCGCCCAGCATGCTCACCATGTTGCCACCGCCCACGTAGATCAGGTCCTGAGCCAGCAGGTGCGCGGCGAGGTCGTCCTCGACGCCGCCGGTTCCCTGCTCGCGGCGGAACAGCGACACGTGGCTCGCGTCGCACGTGGCCGAGAAGCGGCGGTAGAAGCGGACGACGTAGTGGTCGGCGTCACCCGAGGCGGTCGGAAGGAAGCACACGCGCGGTCGCGGTGAGTCGATCAGCGAGAGGATGTAGTCGTCCAGCAGCGAGCCTTCTTTCTCCATCGAGAAGCCGCCGCCGCCGAGGGCAACGATCTGTGGTGCTCTGGCCGGCATGCGCTGTCTCCCTCACTCGACTCCTACAAGCTCTCAGCTTGCCCGCCGGCGGCGCCGCACGATATGGACCGGCGTCGGAGATCCGTGTGCGCGCGGTCGACAGGCGCCCAACGCGCCTACAGTGTCCGTCGTGCCCGCTGCCGACCAGCCCCTTGCGATCGCCCTGCACGGCGTGGTCAAGCGCTTCGGTGAGATAGTCGCGGTCGACGGCCTCGATCTCGAGGTGCCCGAGGCCGTGTGCTTCGGCCTGCTCGGTCCGAACGGCGCCGGCAAGTCCACGACGATGCGCCTGCTGACCGCACAGGCGCTGGCCGACGAGGGCACGATCTCGGTGCTGGGCTACGAGCTGCCGCGCGAGTCCAAGCAGTCGCGCCTGCAGATGGGTGTCGTGCCGCAGCTGGACAACCTCGACGTCGAGCTCACCTGCCGCCAGATCCTCACCGTGTTCGCACGCCTCTACCGCGTGCCGGCCGCCGAGCGCTCGGCGGCGGTCGAGCGCGCGCTGCGCATCGCGAACCTCGGGCCGCGCGCCGACACGATCGTGCGCGAGCTGTCCGGCGGCATGCGCCGGCGGCTGCTCGTCGCGCGCGGGCTGATCCACGATCCGCGGCTCGTGCTGCTCGACGAGCCGACGGTGGGCCTCGACCCTCAGATCCGCCAGGAGCTGTGGTCGCTGATCGGCGGCTTGCGCGCAGAGGGCGTGACCGTGCTGATGAGCACGCACTACATCGAGGAGGCCGAGCGGCTGGCGGACACGGTCGCGGTGATGTCGGCTGGGCGGATCATCGCGCAGGGCACGCCGGCCGAGCTGGTCGCCGCGCACGCCGGCGAGCAGGTGCTCGAGGTGTACGGTCCGCCGGCGCGGCTCAGCGAGGTGCTCGCGCTCGCCTCCGCTCAGGGCTGGTCGAGCCGGCGCAGCGGCGCGGCCGTCGCAATCATGCGCGCCGAGACACTCGATGGCGCCGCGCCGGAGGGCGTGCGCCGCCCGGCGAACCTGGAGGATGCGTTCGTGGCGCTGACCGGGGAGGAGATCGAATGAGCTCGCGCGCCCTGAGCGCCCGCCCGCCCCGCGGCGACGCTGCCGCACGCCGGATCGGGCGGCTCGAACCCGCCGCGCTGGCCGGCGTGATGAGCCGCGACGTCTCGATCTTCAGCCGCTACTGGAAGGCCACGACCTTCTCGTCGATCGTGCAGCCGACGATCTACCTGCTCGCCTTCGGCCTCGGCATTCGCTCCTTCATCCCGCACATCCAGGGCGTCTCATACGTCGAGTACGTGGCGACGGGTGTGGTCGCCACGGCGATCCTGTTCTCCTCTGCGTTCCCCGGCATGTTCAACACGTTCATACGCTGGCAGTTCCAGCGGACCTACGACGCGATGCTCGCCGCTCCCGTCGACGTGGAGGAGCTGATCACGGCGGAGGTGCTGTGGATCTCGATCCGCGCCGGAGCGTACGGGCTGGCGCCCCTGCTCGTGGGCTTCGCGTTCGGCCTGGAACCGGAATGGGGAATGCTGCTCGTGCCGCTGATCGGCTTCATCACCGGATTCGGCTTCGCCGCCTTCGGCGTGACCGTGGCCGCGATCGCGAAGACGATCGACAACTTCAACTACATAACGAGCGCGGTGCTGACGCCGATGTTCCTCGTGGCGGGGACGTTCTTCCCGATCTCGAGGCTGCCGGGCGGCATCCGCATCGTCGCGGAGGTGAACCCGCTCTACCACTGCGTGCAGCTCGTGCGCGACGCGTCGTTCGGTCAGCTTCACGGCGGGGACCTCGGACACCTGGGCGTGCTGGTCGCGTTCGCACTGATCATGTGGCGGCTTGCGATCTCGCAGCTCGGCCGGCGCCTGATCGACTAGCGCCCGCCCCTTACTGAACTCTCACGTTCCGCAGAGACTGCTCCAAGGCGCGGTCACGATGCTGCCGCGATGAGCTACTCGATGCAGACGGGCGCCGCCGCCCCCGCCGCCGCCGCCGCGCCTTTCGCCACACGACTGCGCGGGGGCTGGGGCAGCGGTGCGCGGCAGCGCCTGCGTGTCGCCACGCGCCGCCTGCGCTCGCGTCCGGAGCTCGCCGCGCTGCTGATGCTCGCCGCGGTGCTCGACCTGTGGGCGCTCAGCCGCAACGGCTGGGCGAACGACTACTACAGCGCGGCCGTGCGCTCGATGGCATCGAGCTGGCACAACTTCCTCTACGCCTCGCTGGATCCGAGCGGCGTGATGACGGTCGACAAGCCGCCGCTTGCGCTGTGGGTGCAGGCGCTGTCCGTGCGCATCTTCGGCTTCAACTCGCTGAGCATCCTCGTGCCGCAGGCGTTGATGGGCGTCGCGAGCGTCGCGCTCGTCTACGACCTTGCGCGACGCCGCTTCGGCCGCCTCGCCGGCACCGTCGCGGGGGCGGTGCTGGCCCTCACGCCGATCGTCGTTGCCGTGTCGCGCCACAACAACCCGGACGCGCTGCTCACGCTGTGCGCTGTGGCGGCGGTTTGGTGCGCCGTCCGCGCGATCGAACGTGCTCCCGACGGTCGCGGCGCGCGCTGGCTCGTCCTCTCCGGTGTCTTCGTCGGGCTCGGCTTGGAGACGAAGATGGGCGTTGCGCTCACGGTCGTGCCGGGCATAGCCGCGGCCTGGTTGTGGCTCGCACCGGCAGCGCGCGGGCGGCTGCACGCGCTGCGTCAGCTGCTTGCAGGCGGCGCGGCGATGGTGCTCGTCGGCGCCGCATGGCCGGCGCTCTTGGAAATCGTTCCCGCCGCCGACCGGCCCTGGATCTCGGGCACCAGCGACAACCGCGTGCTCTCGCTGATGTTCGAATACAACGGCCTCGGTCGCGTCGACGGTCAGGCCGGCGGACCGGCCGCGCTCGGCGGCACCGCCAACAACATGTTCGGCGGCTCGCCTGGACCGCTGCGCCTGTTCAACTCCGCGCTCGGCGGCCAGGCGGGCTGGCTGCTCGGCTTTGCGGCAGTCAGCGCGGTCGCGCTCCTGTTCGCGACCAGGCTGCGCCGACGCGAGCAGCGCACCGGCTGGCTGCTCGTGATCGGCGGTGCCTTCCTGACGACCGCATTGCTGTTCAGCTTCGCCAGCGGCATCTTCCACCCCTACTACGTCTCGCTGCTCGCGCCCTTCATCGCCCTGCTCGTCGGCGCCGGCGCCAGCCAGCTGCTCTCCGCCCGCCGCTGGGCGCGGATCGCAGCCCCCGCTGCCGTCGCCGCCGGCGTGGCAGGAGAGCTGGTCGTGCTCGGCCACTACCCGGGACAGCTGCGCTGGCTGATCCCGCTCCTGATCGTCCTCGGCGCGCTCGCCTCCCTGCTGCTCGCGTTGCGCCGCGAGCGGCGA
>DASWSH010000118.1:0-5840 GCA_036402735.1 Solirubrobacteraceae bacterium
CGCACGCGGGAGGTGATCGGCGGCGCGCTCGCCGATGCGGCGATCGAGGCCGGCGAGGTCGCCGCGATCGGCATAACCAACCAGCGCGAGACGACGGTGCTGTGGGACCGCACGAGCGGCGAGCCGCTGCACAACGCGATCGTCTGGCAGGACACACGCACGGCGCCGCTCGTGCGCGAGCTGGCCGGCGAGCACGGCCACGATCGCTTGCGCGAGGCGGTCGGACTGCCGCTCTCGACGTACTTCTCCGGGCCGAAGATCGCGTGGATGCTCGACAGCGTGCCGGGCGCGCGCGAGCGCGCCGAGGCGGGCGAGCTGGCGTTCGGGAACATGGACACATGGGTGCTGTGGAACCTCACCGGCGGCGCCGACGGCGGGCTGCACGCGACCGACGTGACGAACGCGAGCCGTACGATGCTGATGGACCTGCAGACGCTGAGCTGGCACGAGCCGAGCCTCAGCCTGATGGGGATCCCGCGCTCGCTGCTCCCGGAGATCCGCTCCTCCAGCGAGTTCTACGGCGAGGCGGCCGGCACCGCGCTCGGCGGCTGCCCGGTGGCGGGCATCGTCGGCGATCAGCAGGCTGCGCTGCTCGGCCAGGGCTGCCTGTCGGCGGGTGAGGCGAAGAACACCTACGGCACCGGCTCGTTCCTGCTCGTCAACACGGGCGAGGAGATCGTGCGCTGCCGGGAGCTGCTGACGAGCGTGGCGGCGAAGCTCGGCGGAGTGCCGGCCAGCTATGTGCTGGAGGGCTCGATCGCCGTGACGGGCGCCGCGGTGCAATGGCTGCGCGACCAGCTCGGCCTGATCCGCACGGCGGCCGAGGTGGAGCAGCTGGCGCTGAGCGTGCAGGACAACGGCGGCGTGTACTTCGTTCCCGCCTTCTCCGGCCTGTTTGCGCCGCACTGGCGCGAAGACGCGCGCGGCGTGATCGTCGGCCTGACCGCCTACGCACGCGCCGGCCATCTCGCGCGCGCCGTGCTCGAGGCGACGGCCTGGCAGACGCGCGAGGTGCTCGACGCTGCGTGTGCTGTAGCGAACATCGAGCTCGGCGAGCTGAAGGTCGACGGCGGCATGACCGCCGACGCGCTGCTGATGCAGATCCAGGCGGACGTGCTCGGCGTGCCGGTGGTCCGCCCGCGCATCACCGAGACGACCGCTCTGGGCGCGGCGTTCGCGGCGGGCCTTGCCGTCGGCTTCTGGTCCGGAGCGCAGCAGCTGCGCGAACTGTGGGCCGAGGACGCCCGCTGGGTGCCGGCGATGGACGCCGAGGTGCGCGAAGCCGAGTACGGGCGCTGGCGGCGCGCCGTCGAGCGCTCGCTGGGCTGGGCGGAATAGGCCAGCCGCTACGGCGTGAGAACGATCTTCAGCGCCTCGCGACGGTCATACACCGCATAGGCCTCCGCGGCGTCCTCGAGGGCCATGTGCCGCGTCACGAGCGGCGTCGGGTCGACACGTCCGGCTGCGAGCATCGCGAGCACCGCGTCGACGTGCGCGATCACGTTGGCCTGACCGCCGCGCAGGGTGATCGCCTTGAGCCACAACAGGCCCATGTGCACCTCCGTCCGTTCGGCATAGACGCCGATGCACTGGACGGTGCCACAGGCTCGCGTCAGCCGGAGCGCGGTCTCGAGCGCACGCGGGTCGCCGACCGCGTCGATGACGATGTCGGCGCCACGCCCTTCGGTGGCCGCGGCGATCTGCGCTTTCGGGTCCTGCTCGAGGAGATGGACGGGCTCGGCACCCAGGCCGCGTGCGACCTCGAGCCTTTCGGCGACGGTGTCGATCGCGAACACCCTGGCCGCGCCGGCGGCGAGCGCGACCTGCGCGGCGCACAGTCCGACCGGGCCGAGACCGAGCACGGCGACGACGTCGCCGAGCTGCATGCCGCTGTCCTTGACGGCGTGGAAGCCGGTCCCCATCACGTCGCCGGCGAACAGCGCGGTGTCGCTGCTCATGCCGTCGGGCACCTTGCGCAGCACCAGATCGGCGTTGGGGATCAGCGCCATCTCCGCCTGCGTGCCCTGCAGGGACCCGAGCGTGGCGCCGTGGCCGAAGGTGCGCGAGCTGAGGCAGCGGTTGTAGAGACCGCGCCGGCAGAACCAGCAGCGCCCGCAGGCGGTCTGGAAGCAGCCGAGCACCCGGTCGCCGACCGCGACGCGGGTCACTGCATCGCCCGTCGCGAGAACCGTGCCGACGTACTCGTGGCCGATCGTGAAGCCCGGCTCGATCTGCACGCGGCCGTGGTAGATGTGCAGGTCCGACCCGCAGACGCCGGTGGCCTCGACGCGCACGATCGCCTCGGCGGGATCGGTCAGCTCGGGCTCGGGGCGATCCTCGACGCTGACCACGCCCGGGGACTGGAATGTGACGGCGCGCATGCGCGGCAGCCTAGCGGCCGCCGCGCGGCTCAGTCGGCGACCGCGACCAGCCGCGTTGCGCGCGTTGCGCGCACGCGAGGCGCGCGCCCGGCGAGCGCCGTCGCCACGACGGCATCGCGGATGCGCGGTCCGTCGAGCTCCGCCTCCGAGGTGAAAGCCTGGACCGCGAGGCCGGTGAGCAGCGCGTCCACCCGCCAGGTCCACGGAACGTCGCCCGGTCGCTCCGGCGGCGTGACGCCTTCGAGCGCCCGCGAGAGCAGCTGGAACCAATAACCCAGCCGCTCCTCGACCGTGCGTCGCAGCTCGGGCAGGCGCGCCGCCTCGCCGAACACGTTGATCCACACGTGCCAGGTCTCGATCACTTCGGGGTCGTCGGCGAGCACGCTGTCGAGCAGCGCTTCGAGGCGCTCCACCCCGGCGGGCATGCCGGCGATCGCAGCCTCGTAGCGCTCCTGGCTGCGTTCGGTGACGTACACGAGCGCGTCCGTCAGGATCTCCTGGCGGTTGGCGAAGTAGTGCGTGAGCATGCCCGTGCTCACGCCCGCCTCCTCGGCGACCATGCGCATCGTCGTTCCCGCGAATCCCTCGCGCGCGATCACCGCCGTGGCAGCACGGCAGATCTGCTCTCGTCTGATCGGGCCCATCCCGAGCTTTGGCACCGGCAATCCCCGCTCTCGCCTATACACGCGCCTAGCACCGCTTATCGTCGCACTCCCCCTGGCCGTTTTCAAACGGACAGGTTCTCGTCACGTCTGGGCGAGCTCGTCCAGGGTGCCGTCCTCCGGATCGAACACGAAGCCGCGCACACGGTCGCGAAAGCTCAGCTCGGGCGCCGCGCGCAGGCGCACGAGCGTGTCGTGCAGCGCCGCCTCGACGTCCGCGAACGCACCGAGGCGCCAGCTCGGATGGGCGCCGTCGGCAGCCAATTGGCGGGCGAACTCCTCGTCAGAGGCGCCTCGCAGCCCGCAGCCGTGGTGCATCACGACCACGACCTCTTCGGTGCCGAGCAGGCGCTGCGAGACGCTCAGCGAGCGGATCGCGTCATCCGTGGCCAGTCCGCCGGCGTTGCGGATGATGTGCGCGTCGCCGCGCTGCAGGCCGAGCATCGGGAACAGGTCGATGCGCGTGTCCATGCAGGCAAGCACCGCGACTTTGCGGCGTGGCCGCGGGCTGAGACCCGGTGCGGCCAGCTCGGCGGCGCGCTGCGCCGCATCGGCCAGCATGCGGTCGGCGTTCGGCTCGGACATCGGCGGGAAGGCTACCCAGCGGCGTCGCCGACGGCGGCCGCAGCAGCCTCGCCCGCGATGCGCAGGGGCTCTGTGCTGCGCAGCGCGCGCGCGAGCACGAACGCGCCCTCGAGCGAGGCGAGGATCGAGATCGCCAGCGCGCGCGCCTGCTCGCGAGCCACGCCCGCCTCCGTGAGACGCGCGGCAGCGGCGTCGATCCAGCTCTCGAACACCTCCGCGCAGGCTTCGCGCAGCGGCTCGCTGGTGCTCGACACCTCCAGCGCGACGGTCGCGATCGGGCAGGCGTCGGCGTAGCCGCTGTCGAGCAGCGTCTGGGCGGCGCCGGCGAAGAACGCGCGCGTCGCCTCCACCGGGTCGCAGCCCGGCTGGAAGAAGAGGTCGATCAGCTGTGCGTAGATCGCGCCGGAGGAGCGGATCACCTCCTCGCCGAGCTGCTCCTTGCCGCCTGGAAAATGGTGGTAGATCGAGCCGAACGGCGCGCTCGCCTCGGCCACGATCTGCTTGACGGCGGTGCCGGCGAAGCCTTGGCGGCGGAACAGCTCGGCGCTCCTCTGCACGATGCGCTCTCGTGTCTGTGGCGGCATCGGAGGATCATAGGCTCACTGGAGCGATCGCTCCAGTGGCAGCCCGTGGAGGTCGCGTAGAGTACGCGCGTGGAGCTGAGCGACCGGCACATCGTGATCACCGGCGCGGCCGGCGGGATCGGGCGCGCGCTGGCCCGCCGCTTCGCAGAGGAGCGTCCCTCGGCGCTCACGCTCGCGGATCGGGATCTGGCCGGCAGCGAGGCGATCGCCGAGCAGACCGGCGGCTTCGCGGTGGAGGTTGATGCGGGCAGCGAGACGAGCGTGCGCGCGCTGATCGACGCCGCGCAGCGCGAGTCGGGACCGATCGACATATTCATCTCCAACGCAGGCGTGCCGGGCGCAGCGGGCGGGCCGGAGGCCGACGACGCGGCGTGGGAGGAAGCATGGCGCGTGAACGTGATGGCGCACGTATGGGCAGCGCGCGCGCTGCTTCCCGCGATGCTCGAGCGCGGCGAGGGCTATCTGATCAACACAGCCTCGGCGGCGGGTCTGCTGACACAGGTCTCCTCGCTCGTCTACAGCGTCACCAAGCACGCCGCGGTCTCGCTCGCAGAGTGGATGTCGATCGAATACGCCGAAAAGGGCGTGCGCATCTCGTGCATCTGCCCGCAGGGCGTGCGAACGCCGATGCTCGAACTGGCGATGGGGGACGCAGCGGGCGCCGCGGCGCTGACCGCCGGCGGGCTGATCGAACCGGAGGATGTGGCCGACGCGGTGGTCGACGGGATCCGCGCCGAGCGGATGCTGATCCTGCCGCACGAGAACGTCGCCGGCTTCATGGCTCTCAAGGGCGCCGACCCCGAGCGCTGGCTGAAGGGCATGCGTCGCATCGTGCGCGAGGCGCGCGCGGAGACTCCGCAGGCCTGAGCGCCGGCATAACTCGCCGGATCCATCGCAACTCGGCCGGTCAGCGTTCGGCCGCTAGGCGGTCTTGACCAACCGGGCGGTGCCGAGCCGGTGGGCAGCGCCGCGCGTCTTCAGGCTCAGCGTGACGACGAGGCCGCCGCTGGATCGCGCCAGCTGGCGCCGCGCATGCGCGAGCAGCGGCACGTGCAGGACCGCGGTGCGGCCGCGCCCGAGCGTCACGTTGAGGTGCCCCGCCACGAGCTTGCCAGCGGCGAGCGTGAGTGTGCCGCGACAGCCGCGCGCGAGCGCACAGGCCAGAGCGATCGCCGCTTTGCTGCGGGCGACGGCGGCCGCCGCCTGGTTGCCCTCCAGCGCCCCGGGCCCGGCGGGGGCGAGCAGGCAGGCGCTCCTGCCTGGTTCGACCAGCGCAGGCTGCGGGCCGCTCGCCGCGCCGAGGCTGCGTGGCGCGCAGCTGCGGCTCGACGTGACCGTGTATTCAGGGCTCGCGACCGAGGCGCGGGTGGGAGCGCCTGCCGGGCCGTTGTCGGCGCGCGCGACGCAGCGCAGGCGCGTGCCGAGGTCCGCGGCGCTCAGGTTGTAGACGAGCTGGAAGGAGCGCACGATCCCCGAGGTGCCGCTCACCGAGTAGAGCAGCGCGCCGCCGCCGGCGGCGAACCAGGTCGGGGTGCCGCTCGCCGCCGCCTGCAAGCGTGTCCACAGTTCGCCTGCGGCGAACGGCAGCGCGCCGGCGGGCACCGCGAAGCTGCCGCCGAACGGTCCTG
>DASWSH010000119.1:0-21160 GCA_036402735.1 Solirubrobacteraceae bacterium
CGGCGGCGAGCGCGTAGACGAGGCCGCCGAGCAGCGCGACGACGACGATCGCGACGAGCGGCAGCAGCCGGCGATCGAGCAGGTCCTGCTTCAGGGATGTGATGAACTCGTTCACGGGGTCACCTTCGCGATCGCGGGAGCCGTCGGAGAAGAGGGAGACTGCGCGGCCGCCGGCGACGGCGAGCCACCGGGCGCGGATTCGCTGGCGCCGCCCGTGAGGCCCTGGCTGGGCGGCAGCACGTAGGCGGTGGCGGTGATCGTGCCGGAGAGCCGCTGCGGGCCCTTGACGGTGCCGGCCGGACCTGCATTTTCCGGCGCGAGTTTGACGCTCTGGATCGTGAGCAGGCGTCCGCTCACCTCGAGCCCGCCGCTGGTCGTGTGCGCGGTGAACTTCGTGAGCCCTCCGAAGAGATGTTCGAGCGAGAAGAAGCCGCCGGAGAACACGAACGTGAACGGCATCTGCGTGAAGCCCGCCAGTTTGGCCGAGGCTGCCGCCCCGCTGGTGGACGAGCTCGCAGTGGCGGAGCCGCCGCCGGAGACGATCGAGTTGAAGTCCACGCTGCGCGAGTTCGATGCCTGTTCGAGCTGGTAGATCAGCGACGGCACTTCCTGTTCGGCGGGCACAGCTTTGCCGAGCGTGACCACCGACGCGTAGGCCTTCGGGTACTGCGCCTTCGCGGCCTGCGCCGAGGCCAGCGCCGCCTGCGCGGTCGAGAGCTGCGACTGCGCGCCTGAGACCTTGGAGTTGAGACCGTTGGCCTTGTGGCGCTCGGGCGAGACGACCAGCAGCCAGCCGGCGCCGAGCAGCACGAGCACCACCACCACGATCAGCACCATGCGATCACGCCCGGTCATCCCGCTTTACCTCCTGCGCTCGACACGTTCTCCGCGCCCGGCTTGGTCGCGGCCGCAGCGGCTGCTGCGCTGGGCAGCGCCGCGTAGGTCACGCCGACCGTGAAGGACGGGAAGCTGGCGGGGCATGCGCCGCCGCTGGAGGCGCCGCTGCCGCCCGCTCCCTTGCTCGAGCTCTGTAGCGCGACAGCGCTGACGCCGTCCATCAGGCGCAGGCGCACGAGCATCTGCGCGACCGCGCGCTGGCTCTTGGCACAGCCGCTCAAGGTGAAGACAGGGACGCTGCCGGGGGGCGTGGCGGAGCTGACGCTCGACGCCGCCGCGGCGGCCGCTGTGGGCGAGGGGCTGGCGGGAGTCGGTGCGGCTGCGCTCGTGGCAGGGCCGGCCGGCGCGATCTGCCCGGTGAGAGACGAGACTGCTGTCTGCGCGGTCAGCACGCGGCCCAGCTCGTGGAAGGCGTGCGCCCAGTCGAAGCGCGAGTCGACGAGCGTCTCGACCGCCTGTTCGCGCTGCACGCGCAGCGCTGCGAACGACGTGTAAGGAGCGAGTGCGCTCGCTTCGCTCTGCGCGCGCTGCGCTTCGGCGGTGAGCGTCGCGGCCTTCGCTTCGCGGCCGGAGATGTCGCGGTGCGCTTTGCCGTAGAGCACCGCGAGGAGCGCGATGCCTGCGAGCAGCGCGAGAAACGCGTACGCCGCGCCGCCGGAGCGCCCGGCGCCGACGTGCTGGCCGCCACGCTGCTCGGTGGGGATCAGGTTTACGGCTCTCATTGGTGAGGCACCTCGGAGGCGGCCAGTCCTGTCGCCACGGCGAGCCGCTGCGGTGAGACCTGGCCGATGCTGTCGAGGAAGCCGACCGTCGCGGGCCGCACATCGACGCCGAGTGAGCTCTGCAGCATCTCGGCGAAACCGGGGATCGTCTGAGCGGCGCCGCTCAGCACCACGTGGGAGACGTCGCCGCCGCCCTCCTGGGAGCGATGGAAGTCGAGTGAGTTGCGCACCTCTCCGGAGATCTCGCGGATGCCGTTCTCGAGCACCATGCGCACGTCCGACTCGGAGACGGCTGACGCCGGCACCTCGGCGGGCAGGGGCGTTGCCGTCATCTCCTCGTAGCTCATCTCCTGCTCGTACGCCTCATGCTCGGCGAGGCTCGGCACCGCGGTTTGCGCCTCGGCGCTCAGGTCGATCGGCTCGGGCTCAGGGATCTCCTCGGTGTGGAACGCGGCCGGCGCGCTCTCGGCCTCGATCCCGGCCTCGGGTACATGCGTGGAGGCTTCCTCGGCGCCGGCAGCGGCGCTGTCGTGCGGGACGAACGGCTCGCTGACGGGTTCGGGAGCCAGCAGATCGGATTCCAGCAGGCGCGTACGCGCATCGATCAGCGCGATGCCGCGGCGCTCGGCGAGGTCGGAGGCGATTCCCTCGAGGCCGCTGCCCACGACGCGGGTGAAACGGCACACCGTGCCCTCGGCGATCGCCAGGTTGGAGAGGCCGTCGACGTTCAGGTACAGGACGCGGCCGGTCTGCTCCGGGTCATACCGGTAGAGCGAGCGGATCAGCGCGAAGGCAGACAGGTCGACGCCCTCCGGCGTCAGCCCCGCGGCGCGCACCGCGCTCAGCAGCTTCTCGACCATGTCGCGCTGTGCGGCGACCAGCACGACACGCTGGCGAGGTCCGGCGGGTGTGTCGATCACGCCCAGCGGGTGGAAGTCCAGCACTGCGTTGTTGAGCGGCATCGGCACCTGGTCCTGCGCCTGGAAGGTCACGGCGGCGGACAGTTCCTTCGCGTCGGTCACCGGCGGCAGCTCGAGCGTGCGCAGCACCGTGCGCTGGTTGGCGACCCCGACGCGCACACGCTTGCCGAGGGCGTTGCGCGCGAACAGCTCGCGAAGCGCATCGGCCAGCGCCGTCTCGTCGACCACTTCACCGTCGCGCATCGTGTCCGCGGGGAGCACCATGACGCCGGCCTTCTCGGCCACGATCGAGCCGTTCACGCGCGCCTTGACGGCAGCCACGAAGCCGGGCTGGATGTCCAGGCCGACGACGTCGGCGCCGGCGCGCCGGCCGATGCTGAGACCGAGCTTCAGGTTCGGTGCTGAGAGGGCGGGAAGTTTCATGGAGCAGTGCCGCTTGGGCGGGGTGCGGATCGTCCGCACGTGGGGTATCGGCGGTAGCGCCCCGGCGCTTTAGTGCAGGAAGTGTTTGGTGTAGACATCGACGAGCGCCTGTCCGGCGAACACCGCCGTGAGCGCGCCCAGCGCGAGGAAGGGACCGAACGGCACCGCAGTCTTGCGACCCGCGGCGGCGCCCTTGCGCGCGATGATCGCGACGCCGACCAGCGTGCCGGTGACGAGCGCGATCAGGATCGCCGGGGCGACCGCGGCGCCAAGGAACAGGCCCATCATCGCCGCCAGCTTCACGTCGCCCATGCCCATGCCGCCCGGATAGGCGAGCGCGGCGAGCAGCAGGAAGCCGCCTGCCGCGGCCGCCGCGATCAGCCGGCCGGGCTCGCCGCCGGGGTCGAGCGCCAGGCCGAGTGCCAGCGCGAGGACCGCGCCGAGCCCGGTGATCCTGTTCGGGATGATGCGGTGCTCGAGGTCGATCAGCGCGGCGGGCACGACCAGCAGGACCAGCACGATGTGCAGCGCGACGTGCGCGCTCGAGCCGCCGCTCAGCACAGCGCCTACGCAAAGCGCGCCGGTCGCCGCCTCGACCAGCGGATAGCGCACGGAGATCGCGGTGCCGCAGGCGCGGCAGTGCCCACGCAGCAAGAGCCACGAGAGCACCGGGATGTTGTCGTAGGGCTTGACCGGCGTGTCGCAGCCCGGGCAGCGCGACGGCGGCGTGATCAGCGACTCGCGCCGCGGCAGGCGGTAGGCGACCACGTTGAGGAACGACCCCACGATCGCGCCGAGCACTCCGGCGAAGGTCGCCGCCTCTACCATCTCACCAGCTGCCGCTGGGGCAGACCGTTTTGTCGTTGCCGGCCGCGACTTCGCACGCGCGGCTCAGTTCGCCGCCGGCGGTCCGTTCGACGCTGAAGGTATCGCCGTTGGTCGACTTCGCGCTGATCTTGAAGCCCTTGCCCGATTCCGTGCTTTCGGCAACCGGCAGGTAGGCGCTGTTGCCGCCTTCGCTGATCTGCAGCGTGGGCTCGTATTCCTGGAGGACTTTCGGTTCGACGCCCGTGTAGAGGCCGCCGTGATCGCTCGCGTAGGCCTCCGTCGCCTGCTGACCTGTGTGCGCCAACTCCTTGGCCGCCGCATCCACGGCCTTGCCCTTCTGGCCGAGCAGCGCCGGGATCGCGATCGCGGCGAGGATGCCGATGATCAGTATCACCACGAGCAGCTCGATCAGGGTGAACCCGTCAGCTGCCCCGGGGCGGCGGCGAGGATCGCTCATACCCCACCATCGACAGATTCCCTGAAATGCGTTAGCCCGGGTGAACGATGTTTAGGGCTCCCCTCTCGCGCGCGGATCGTGGCAGCGGCGAGCCGCGCGGACTCGGCGGTCGCTGAGCGGTCCGGAACGAGGAAGAGGCGGCCGATGGCCGCCTCTTCCAGTCGATCCGTCTCGGGCGTTGGGCCCGAGTGAACCTGGGTGCTACCAGCTGCCCGTGGAGCAGCCGGTTCCGACTTTCGGCGGAGTACACGTGCGCACTGTGGAGCCCGCCGTGTTCGTCACGATGAACTTGTCTTTCGTCGCAACCGATTCCGATTCCAGCGTGTAGCCGTTCGAGCTCGCCGCCGCGACAGTCAGTTTGGCCGACGAAACGTCTTTCAGTGTCGGCTCGTATTCCTGAAGGGTCGCCAGGGTGGCGTTTTCGTAGCTGCCGTTGTGGTCGGTGGCGTAGGTCTCGATCGCCGTCTGAGCGGTACGGACCTGCGACTTCGCCGCAGCGTCGTTCGCCTTGCCCTTCTGAGAAAGGAACGAAGGCAGAGCGATCGCGGCGAGGATGCCGATGATCAGGATGACGACCAGAAGCTCGATAAGGGTGAAACCACCCTCGTCGCTCGAGCGCTGGCGCAGTCGATACAACATTGTGTGAATCCTCCTAGGATCCGATTACAGGGCGCCAGCCTTGGTAATCGCCTCAAGCGGCGATGCGTCCCCCTTGCGAGAGTCGCCGGCTTTGCTACGCACCTCACGGTGCTCTGCCTTTGCACCTCAGCCTGGCTTTACAGGCCGTGCATCGTCTATCGCTCAGGTCACCTTTATAGGTGCATGGAAGCTTGGACGGATGGCGCTCGCGAGGAGTGAACGGTCAGTTAGGAGAAGGCTCGTCCGCTGCCTGCGCGGACTCGCCGGCCGTCTGCTCGCCGGGCTCGCCGGCCTTCTGCTCGGCGGACTCGGCGGCCGTCTGCTCGGACGGCTCGCCACCGCCGGGGGCCAACGCGGACTCAGGGGACTGCTCGCGGGGCCACCGTGCCTGCGCGTCGATCTCGGCCGGGCGAAGCCCGTTGCCCTCGCACCACGGGCAGGTGACGGTGCTGGGAGTGCCGCCGAGGTTCGAGATCACGCGGCCGGTGCCGCGGCAGGCCATACACTCCCGCGGCTCATGAGTGCCGTCACCGAGAGGCTCGCTGTCGCCGTTCGCATCAGCCACGAAGCGATGAGACTAGCGTCCCCGGCATGAGATCTCCGCGATCAGGCGCGGGCGGCGCGCCCGCCGAGCAGGCCGCGCCACGTCGGCACGCCGAGGCCGGCGAGCTACACCCCGGCACGGACCGGACACTCGATCCCGGCCCCGAGGGCGGCGGCGCGCGGCGCCGGCGGAGCGTGCGCCGCGGCGGCTGGGAGTGGGCGATCGTCGCGCTGATCACGGTGGGCGCGGCCGTGCTGCGGCTGTGGCAGATCGGCAAAGTGCCGCCCGACCCCTTTTACGACGCGGCGGTGCGCAGCATGACGCTGTCGTGGCACAACTTCTTGTTCGGCGCCTTCGAGCCGGGCGCGAGCGTGTCGATCGACAAGCCGCCGGTCGACCTGTGGCTGCAGGTCGTGAGCGTGAAGCTGCTCGGCTTCAGCTCGACCGCGCTGAAGCTGCCGGAGGCGCTGGCGGGAACGGCCGCGGTGCCGCTGCTCTACGAGGCGCTGCGGCGGCTGTGGAGCGTGCGCGCGGGCATCGCCGCGGCGGCGGCGCTGGCGGTGCTGCCCGTCGAGGTGATCACCGCGCGCAGCGACACGATGGACGGGGTCATGATGCTGCTGCTGGTGATCGCGCTGCTGCTGATCGCGCGCGCGATCGAGACCGGCTCGACCGGCTGGCTGCTCGCGGGCGCGGCCGCGCTCGGCGTGGCGTTCGACGTGAAGCTGCTCGAGTCGCTCGTCGCGCTGCCCGGGCTGGCGCTGCTGGCCGCGCTCGGCCTGCCGGGCTCGCCGCGACGCCGGGCTCTGCAGCTGCTCGCGGCGGGTGCGCTGTACGTGGTCGTCGCGCTGGCGTGGCTGACCGCCACGCTGCTCGCCCCCGCGAACGACCGGCCGTGGGCGATCGGGTCGACCAACGGCAGCGCCTGGAACGCCGCCTTCGTGTTCAACGGCAAGGACCGGCTCAGCGGCAAAGGACCGGAACCGCAGGGCACGGTCTACGAACCGGGACACGTCTACCCGACGGCCACGCAGTCCCAGCGCGACCACATCCCGATCCTCCCTCCCTCTGCCACGCGGCTGCTGGCGCGCGTCGGACCGCTGTCCGGGCAGCGCCTCGGCATGGAGATCCTGATCGCGCTGATCCTCGGCATCCCGGCGCTGTTCTTCGGCGCGCGCGGCCCCCCGGACAGATTCGAGCGCGAACAGCGCGAGCAGCAGCCGGACGGCGAGGCCGAGTCCGCCTTGCGGCGTCTGCGCACCCGGCGCGCGGCGGCGGCCGGACTGGCGCTGTGGATGCTGACGGGGCTGGTCCTGTTCAGCCACATGGCGAGGCTGCACCCCCGCTACGTCGAGGGCTTCACGCCCGCGGTCGCGGCGCTGCTCGGAGTCGGGCTCGCCTGGGCCTGCTCGAGCCGTGCGCGCGTCGCGTTCGCGGCGCTGACGGTGGCGATGCTGGTGACGATCTACTACGCCGAGCGGCTGCTGTACGGCACGCCCGCGGTCTGGTGGGTGGTGGCGCTCGCCGCGCTGGTCGCGATCGCGCTCGGCGCGGTTGCCACCCTCACCGGCCGTCCCGGCGGTGCAGGCGCGCGTCGCGCCGGCGCCGACGCCCAATCCGCCCGTCGCCCCGCGGCGGCGGACCGCGGCGCGAGGGCCGCCGGCGGCCTCGCGCTGCTTGCCGCGCTCACCGCGGTGCTGGCCGTCGGCCTCAAAGCCGACATCACGTCGATCGAAGACAGGGTCAGCGACGCGGGCTTCGTCGGACAGCTGCCCGCCGACGTGGAAGCGCCGATGAGCAGATACCTGCGTAGCCACCGACACGGCGCGAAGTACGAGGTGGCGGCGCAATCGGCGACGCAGATCGGCTCGCTGATCGTCAGGGATGCGCTGCCGATCGCGGTGCTGACCACGTATAACGCGCGTGTGTACACGAGCGTGCCGAAGCTGAAGCGGATGATCGCGGCGGGACAGGTGCGCTACGCCTACCTCAGCACCTTCTGCAGCCGCCGCCACGTTGGCGCGACGGTGAACGCAGCCTGCGCGGAGCCGGTGCTGTGGATCCGCGAACACGGCACCGACGTCTCGCGTCAGGCGGGCCTGCCCAAGCACAAGCTGCTGTACCTGCTGCCCGGAGCGAAGCCGTGAGCGCGCTCGCGGACGGGCGCGAGCCCGAGCTGCTCGGCCCGCTGCTCGAGCAGGCGTCCAGCTCGGGGCGGCTGGCGCTCGACACCGAGTTCATGGGCGAGGGGCGCTACCGCACGCTGCTGTGCCTGATCCAACTCGCTGTCTCCCCGCACGAGGGCGTCGAGGCGATCGCGGTGCTCGACCCGCTGCAGGAGGACGTCGAGCTGAGCGCGCTGGCCGCTGTGCTGGCGGATCCGCAGGTGCAGATCGTCGTGCACGCCGGCCGGCAGGACATCGCGCTGCTGCGACGCGAGCTGCGCACGGAAGTGACGAACGTGTTCGACACGCAGGTCTCGGCGGGCTTCGCAGGGCTGGGCGCGCAGAGCTCCTACGACTCGCTGCTCGCCGAGGTGCTGAAGCTGAAGGTCTCCAAGACGGCGAGCTTCACGCGCTGGGACCAGCGCCCGCTCTCGCCCGAGCAGGTCGCCTATGCGCGCGAGGACGTGCTGCACCTGCTGGAGCTGGCAGACGCGCTGCAGCAGCGGCTGCGCGACAGCGGCCGGTTGGAGTGGGCGCTGCAGGAGTGCGAGCCGTTGAGCCGCGCCAGCGACGAGCGCGACCTCGACACGATCTTCGCGCGGCTGCCCCGCGTCGGCGGGCTGAACGCCGGCGCGCGCTCGGTCGCGCGCGAGCTGGTCGAGTGGCGCGAGCGTACGGCCGAGCGCCAGGACCGTGCGGTGCAGAGCGTGCTCAACGACGCCGGACTGGTGGAGGTCGCGCGCCGGCATCCCGCTGACCGCGAGCAGCTGGCGCGCATCCGCGGCATCGGCGGCAACGCGCAGGGCCGCCGCGCGCAGGATCTGCTCGACGCGGTGCAGCGCGGCAGGGAGCGTCCGCCGGAGTCGGCGCCGCAGGCGCCGCGGGCGCCCGCGCCGAAGTCCGAGGACCTGCCGCTCGTGTCGCTGTGCGAGTCGCTGGTGCGCGCCAGGGCACGCGAGGCGGGACTCGCCTACGAGCTGCTGGCGGCGCGTGCGGACCTGCAGGCGATCGTCACAGCGGCTCGGCTGGGCGAGCCGCGCGCGGATGTGCGCACGCTGCGCGGCTGGCGCGCGGAGCTGGTCGGCAACGAGCTGCTCGAGCTGCTCTCCGGCAACGTCGCGCTGTCCGTGCAGGACGGGCGCGGCGGAAGGCGCCTGCGCATCGACCGCCGCCCCTGAGCACAGCGCCCTGCCTGCGGCGGATCTGCGCCGTTGGCGCTACTGGATGTGCTTGTAGACTTCGAACAGCGGCAGGTACATCGAGATCACGATGAAGCCGACGATCGAGCCGATCACGATGATCATGATCGGCTCGAGGATCGAAGTGAGCGCCTTGACCGACGCTTCGACCTGTTCCTCGTAGAACTCGGCGACCCTGTCGAGCATCGCGTCGAGCGCACCCGTCTCCTCGCCGACGCCCACCATGTGGGTGACCATCGTCGGGAAGATCGGCGCCTGGGCGAGCGGCGCGGCGATCGTGCCGCCGCGCTTGACAGAGCTGATCACGCCGTCCATCGCATCCTCGACCGCGACGTTGCCGCCGGTCTTGCCGGTGATCTCGAGCGCCTGGAGCAGCGGCACGCCGGCCGCGGTGAGCGAGGCCAGCGTGCGCGACCAGCGCGCCACCGCGACCTGCTGGACGATCGTGCCGATCTTCATCGGCACGTGCAGCCGGAAGTGATCCCACTGCGGGCGCCCCCACGAGGAGTTCTTCCACTTGACGAAGCCGATGATCACGCCGGCGGTGAGCATGAACATCAGCCACCAGTAGCCGGTGACGACTTCTGACATGAACACCGACACCTGCGTCAGCTTCGGCAGTTCGCCGCCGAACTGCTTGAAGACGCCGACGAACACGGGCACGAGGAACGCGACGAGGGCCATCATCACGCCGACGGCGAAGATGATCACCATCGTCGGGTAGACCATCGCGGCTTTGATCTGGCGGCGCAGGCCGGCGTCCTTCTGCAGCTGGTCGGCGACGCGCATCAGCGCGTCCTCGAGCACACCACCGGTCTCGCCCGCTTGCGTCATCGCCACGAACAGGGGGTTGAAGACCTTCGGGTGGCGAGCCATCGAGTCGCTCAGCGAGAGCCCCGCCTCGACGTCCTTGCGGACCGCGACGATCGTCTCTTTGAGGAACTTGTCCTCGGTCTGCTCCTCCAGCACGTAGAGCGAGCGCAGGATGCTCATGCCCGAGGAGATCATCGTCGAGAGCTGGCGCGAGAAGATCGCGAGGTCGTTCGCGCTGACTTTCTTCAGGAACGAGAGCTCGATCTGTTTCGAGGAGTGCTTGTCGCTGATGTCGAGGACGATCAGCCCGCGCTGCTTGAGCTGGTCGGAGACGGCCTGCTTGGAGTCGGCCTCGACCTCGCCGCGCGCCTTGCCGCCGGAGAGGTCGATCGCCTTGAAGACGTAGGTGCTCATCGTCAGGCCGCCGCCAGCGAGCTGTCGCCGAGCAGCCGGCGCAGCTCCTCGGGCGTCGAGGAGCGGCTCTCGGCGAGCTTGCGCGTGATCTTGCCTTCGCGCACGAGCTGCGCGAGCGAGGTGTCCATTGTCTGCATACCCACAGCCGAGCCGGTCTGCAGCACCGAGTAGATCTGGTGGGTCTTGCCCTCGCGGATCAGGTTGCGCACGGCGGGCGTCGGCACCAGCACCTCGGTCGCGGCGACGCGGCCTGAGCCGTCCGCGTTGGGGAGCAACTGCTGGGTCATGATGCCCTGCAGCGCGACCGACAGCTGCACGCGAACCTGGCCCTGCTGGTGCGCCGGGAACACGTCGATGATGCGGTCGACCGTCTGCGCTGCGTCCTGGGTGTGCAGCGTGGCGAACACGAGGTGCCCGGTCTCAGCCGCGGTCAGCGCGGTCGAGATCGTCTCCAGGTCGCGCATCTCGCCGACCAGGATCACATCGGGGTCCTGGCGCAGCGCGGCCTTCAGAGCCTCGGCGAAGCTGGTCGCGTCGGAGCCGAGCTCGCGCTGGTTGACGAGGCACTTCTTGTGCCCGTGCAGGAACTCGATCGGGTCCTCGATCGTCATGATGTGCTCCTCGCGGGTCTCGTTGATCGAGTCGATCATCGCGGCCAGCGAGGTGGACTTGCCCGAGCCGGTCGGGCCGGTGACGAGCACGAAGCCGCGCGGCTTCTTGGTGAAGTCGTGCACCGTTGCGGGCAGGCCGAGCTCGTCGATCGAGGTGAGGCCGAAGGGGATCAGGCGGAACGCCGCGCCGAGCGCGCCCCGCTGGTAGTAGGCGTTGACGCGGAAGCGTGCGTGGCCGGGGATCGAGTAGGCGAAGTCGAGCTGCCAGTTCGTCTCCAGGCGCTGGCGCTGGTCGCCGGTGAGGATCGAGTAGACGATCTCGCGCGTGTCCGAGCTCGACAGCTTCGGGTATTCCTCCAGCGGCGCGAGACGGCCGCGTACGCGGACGGTCGGATGGGCGCCGGAGCTGAGGTGCAGATCCGAGGCACGGCGGTTTACGACCTCCATCAGCAGGTCGGCGAAATCGATGTCCATGATCTGCCTATCGGCTGCGCAGCGGCATTTCAGGAGGGTTGAGGCCTGGCTGGACGAAAATCCTGCAGGACCGCCTCGGCGCGGCGGTCTTGCCGAGCGATCAGCTGGTGCCGATCACGCGCGCGATCTCGGCCATCGAGGTGCGCCCGCAGCGCACCTTCTCCAGGCCGTCGTCGCGCAGCCGCATCATGCCCTGGCTGACCGCGACCTCGCGGATCTGCTCGGCGGGGCGGCGTTCGAGCGCCATCGTCTGGATCTCGGAAGAGACCTTCATCACCTCGTAGAGGCCGATGCGGCCGCGGTAGCCGCTGCCGCCGCAGCGCCGGCAGCCGACGGGCTCGTAGGCCTCCAGGTCCAACTGCGCCTTGAAACCGCTTTCCTGCAGCACGCTGGATGGGATGATCGTGCGGCGCTTGCAGTTCGGGCACAACATGCGCGCGAGCCGCTGCGCGACGACGCACTCGAGCGCAGATGCGACGAGGAACGGCTCGACGCCCATCTCGGTCAGGCGCGTGATCGCCGAAGGCGCGTCGTTGGTGTGCAGCGTCGAGAGCACGAGGTGGCCGGTCAGCGCCGACTCGACCGCGATCTGCGCGGTCTCTCGATCGCGGATCTCGCCGACCATGATCACGTCGGGGTCGGCGCGCACCATCGCGCGCAGGCCGGTCGCGAACGTGAGCCCCGTCTTGTTCGACACCTGCACCTGCGTGAGACCCGACATTTCGTACTCGACCGGGTCCTCGACGGTGATGATGTTCTTCTCGGGCGTGTTCAGCATCTGCAGCGCTGCGTACAGCGTGGTCGACTTGCCCGAGCCGGTCGGGCCGGTCACGAGCACCGCGCCGTGCGTCTCGCGGCAGGAGCGTTCGAAGCGCTCGCGCTCTTCGTCGGCCATGCCGAGCTTGTCCAGCTCGACGACCACCGAGGCCTTGTCGAGCACGCGCATCACGATGCCCTCGCCGTGCACGCTCGGCAGCGTCACGACACGCAGGTCGACATGGCGGCCGTCGACGACGAGGCCGATGCGGCCGTCCTGCGGCAGGCGCTTCTCGGCGATGTCCAGCTCGGCCATGATCTTCACGCGTGAGACCGCGCCGGCCGCCATCCGCCGGGGCACGGTCGTGATGTCCTGCAGCACGCCGTCGATGCGGAAGCGAACGCGCACTTCGCGCCCGTCGGGCGCGAAGTGGATGTCGGAGGCGCCGCGCTCCACGGCCTGGCCGACGATCTGGTTGACGAGCTTGATGACCGGCGCGTCCTCAGAGCTCTCATGCAGCGCAACGATCTCGCCGCCGTCCTCTTCTTCCTCGGTCAGCAGCGCACCGGAGCTGTCGACGACGTCTTCGAGGCGGTCCAGCCGCGAGACCAGCGCGGCGATGTCATCCGGCGGGGCGACCGCGACGCGCACCTCGTGGCCGGTCATGATCGCGATGTCGTCCACCGCGAGCACGTTGGAGGGGTCGGCCATCGCCACCAGCAGCGTGCGCTTGTCGGCGAACGCGACCGGCACCGCCTGGTAGCGCTTCGCCACCGTCGTCGAGACGAGGTTGGCGGCGGCCATGTCGACCTGGAAGACGCCGAGGTCGAGGTGGTCGAGGCCGTAGCGCTCGGCCAGGGCGCGTGCGAGCCCGTCCGCATTGATCGCGTTCTGTTCGAGCAGGATGCGCTCCGGCGGCGTGCCGGACGTGCGCGAGGTCTCGATCGCGTCTTCGACCTGGCGCTGCGTGGCGAGCTGCATCTCGATGATCACGTCCGTCAGGAAACGCGGTGAGGAGCCGCGGCGGGAGGGCCTGGTGATGCCTGTCCACGGCGCCTCGGGCTCGGGTGGCGCTTCGCCCCCGGGCTGAGCGGGCTGCGCGCCGGCCTGCTCCCAGCCGCCATCGCCCGGCAGCACCTGGAAGGTCGGCTCGACCGCGACCGGCTCGCCCTCGTAGGCGATCGCCGGATCCTCACCGCCGCGCTCCACCGAGATGATCGGTTCGGGGCCGCCCTCGGTCTGGCCGTCGATGCCGAAGATCGCGTGCAGGTCGGGCTCGACCGGCTGTGGAAGGTCGCTCATCGCGGCCTGCTCGACTCAGCTGTGCGCAGCGGCCCGCATGATCTCGCGCGGCACGTCACGCCCCGTCCAGCGCTCGAGGCTGAGGGCACCCTGTGCAACGAGGATCTCGAGGCCATCGATTGTCCGTGCACCGCGTGCGGCGGCGGCAGCCAGCAATGGCGTGGTTGATCCTGAGCGGTAGACCAGATCGGCGACATACAAGTATTCACCGGTCTGATCGCCACTCAACGAAAGTTGGTTGAGCGCCTGATCCTCAGTGGCCGAGCGTTCTACCCACAGGCCCACGGACGTGCAGTTGACGAGCAGTTCCGCCGGCTGGGGAGCCGCGACCGCGCGCCCGCCGAGCTCCGTCGCGAGCGCCTGCGCTCGTCCCGGCGTCCGATTCCACACGTTGACCTCGGCGGCGCCCGCGTCGAGCAGCGCCCATACGGCGGCACGGGCGCTGCCGCCGGCGCCCAGCACCTGCACGCTGATGCCGCGCGGATCGAAGCCGAGCGCCGCGAGCAGCCCCGGCGCATCCGTGTTCTCCGCAGCGATCTCACCATCACCGAGGAACGTGAGCGTGTTGGCCGCGCCGATGACGCTCGCGCTGGGACTCGGCTGCGTGGCCAGCGCCAGCGCCGCCTGCTTGTGCGGGATCGTGACATTCCCGCCGAGGAAGCCGGCACCGCGCAGGCCGCGCACCGTCTGCTCGAACAGGTGCGGCGGCACCGGCAGCCGCTGGTAGCGCCACTCGCTCAGTCCGAGCGCGTGCAGCGCGGCATTGTGGATCGCCGGTGAGAGGCTGTGTGCCACCGGCCAGCCGAGCACCCCCAGCCGGGACATCAGCCGTGCTTGCACTTCGGCGGCTTGCCGCCGTTCTTGCTCTTCGCTGCTTCGTAGGCGGCGACATTCGCTTCGAACTGCGCCTGGGTGTCCGAGAAGACCTGCTCGCCGCAGCCGTCCGCGCCTGCCACGTAATAGAGATAGGAGGCGTGGACCGGATGCGCCGCGGCCTGAATCGAGGCGACGCCCGGGTTGGAGATCGGCGTCGGCGGCAGCCCCGTGTGCGTTCGCGTGTTGTACGGCGAGTTGATCTGCAGCTGCGATGTGGTCAGTTCGCCGGTGTAGGTGGGGATGTTCTTCGCGCTCTCGACCGCGTAGTAGATAGCCGCGTCGATGCCCAGGGGAATGCCCTTCGCGAGCCGGTTGTAGATGACCGCTGCGATCTTGGCGCGGTCGGCCGGCACCTGCGCCTCGCGCTCGATCATCGAGGCGACGATCAGCAGCTCGTAGGACGTCACATGCAGCGCTTTCGCGCGGGCCGCGTATTCGGAGCTGAAGTGTTCGCTGAACGCTTCCAGCTGCTCGGCCACCAGCCGCGATGCGGACGCGCCCTTGTCGAGTTCGTATGTGGCCGGGAACAGGAAGCCTTCGAGGTCCGGCGTGCCCTTCGGCGCTCCGTACTGCGCCGGGTCGAGCAGCGGCGAGCTGTGCGCGGCGCCGCGATAGCTGCCCTTCAGGCCCGCCTTCTTCGCGATCTCAGCGATCTGCAGCCGCGTCTTGCCCTCCGGGATCAGCACCTTCACGACGGCAACCGCCGTGGTCGGTTTCGACGGGCTCGACGATTTCAGCGAGTGCGCGAGCAGCACGACCGCCCCTGCGACGACGACCAGCAGCGCCGCGACCGCCGCCAGGCGCGAGAGCGGCACCGCCCCGCCGCCGTGCGCCCCGCGGGCGCGACCTCTCCGCGGCGCGCTTGCTGCGACCCTCCTCGGCGCCGGCGGCAGCCGAGGCGGCGGCGAGTCGGCATCCTGCTCCGCTGCGGCGGGCGCAGAGGCCAGCTTCCTCTCCGTCGCGGCGCCTTGTTCGGGCGGCGCCGGCTCGGCGGCCGGAGCAACCGGTGCGAAGGCGACCGTGTCCGGCTCGGCGGCCGGTTCGGCAGGGGGTGAGGAGTCGGGCTCGGCATCGGCTGCCGAGTGCGGTTCGGCGACGGCCGGCGCCTCTGGGGCGGGCTCCGGCCGCGACGGACGCGCTTCGCCGGTTGCCGCCTCGGACGGCATCTCGGCGAACGGTTCCGGCGCGGGCACAGGCTCCGGCGCGGCCGCAGGCTCCGGCTCGGCCACCGGCTCCGGCTCCGACATGGGCTCCGGCTCCGGCACGGGCTCCGGCTTGCCCGCAGGCTCCGGCTCGGGCTCCGGCTCCGGCTCCGGCACGGGCTCCGGTTCGCCCGCAGACTCCGGCATGGCCATAGGCTCCGGCTCGGCCGCAGGCCCCGGCCCGCTCGCAGGCTCCGGCTCGGGCACCGGCCCCGGCTCGCCCGCAGACTCCGGCCCGCCCACGGGCGCGACGGAGGCGACTGGTTCGGGCGCGGGCTCGGGAGGCGGCGGAGGCGGGGCTCCGGCACGTTCGGCGCGGCGCCGTTCGCGCTCTTCGCGCGCGCGCTCGCGCTCCTCCTCGGTCCGTTCGGGCTGTGCGCGTTCGCCGCGGGACACCGTCAGGGACCCTAACGGGAACGGCGGCTAGGGAGCGCCGGCGAGCAGCCAGCTCTCGAGCAGGTGCGCGGCGGCGCGGGAGTCCTCGCTGCCGGCCGCTCCGCCGGCCTCGCGTCCCAGCCGCTGTGCGATGCGGGTGGTGAAGCGCTCGTCGTAGAGCTCGACCGGCACATCGCGGCCGAGCATGAGCGCGAGACGCTCGGCGAAGCGCCTGGTCTCGCGCGTCTGCTCGGTGTCGGCTCCGTTGAGGCCGAGTGGCAGCCCGATCAGGACCATGCCGGCCTGCCGCTCGGCGACCATCTCGCACAGCCGGCCGAGACCGCGGCGCGTGCCGGGGCGCAGCACCGGCTCGATCGGCGTGACGATCGTGTGCGTGGGATCGCTGACGGCGCAGCCGCAGCGTGCGCTGCCGTAGTCGAGCGCGAGGATCCTCATGCCCTCCGAAGCTAGGCCGGCGCGGTCAGGCGTCATCCTCCGCTGAGCGCCGCGGCGATCGCGTCACGCCCCGCGGATATCGCATCGCCGAGCCGCTCCGGGTCGCGGCCGCCCGCCTGCGCCATCGTGTCGCGGCCGCCACCGCCGCCGCCGACTGGCTGCGCGGCGGCCTTCACGACCGCGCCCGCCTTGACGCCGCGCTGCACGAGCGCGGGCGCGACCGAGGCGACGAGATGCACGCGCCCGTCGACGGCGGTGCCGAGCAGCACGGCAGCCTCGCCGAGCTTGCCCTGCAGGCGGTCGGCGGTGTCGAGCAACGCCTTCGCGTCGGCGATGCCCTCCACGGCGGCGGCGAGCACCTTCGCGCCGTCCACCTCCTCTGCCTGCTGGGCCAGCTGCTCTACGTGCGCGCCGGCGCCGGCGCCGGGGGCGGAGCCGTCGCGCAGCGCCTTCTCGAGTCGTTTGCGCTCGTCGCCGAGCGAGCGCACGGCCTCGGCGGCGCGCTCCGGTGAGGTGCGCAGCTGCGCGGCGATCTCGCTCAGCTCCGCGTCATGGCTGCGGAGCAGCTCGACGGCGGCAGGGCCGGTGAGCGCCTCGATGCGGCGCACGTTGGCGGAGCTCGATGTCTCTGAAACGATCCTGAAGGGGCCGATCTCGGCGGTGCTGCGCACGTGCGTGCCGCCGCAGAGCTCGCGCGAGTACTCGCCCTCCCCCACCTCGACCAGGCGCACGACCTCGCCGTACTTCTCGCCGAACAGCGCCATGGCTCCGAGCGCGCGCGCCTCATCGAGCGTCGTGGTGATCGCGCGCACCGGGTCGTTGCGGCCGACCCACTCGTTGACGCGATCCTCCACCTGCTGCAGTTGCTCGGGCGTGAGCGCCTGCCCATGGCTGAAGTCGAAGCGCAGCTTGTCGGGCCCCACGTAGGAGCCTGCCTGGCGCACGTGGCTGCCGAGCGTCTCGCGCAGCGCCGCCTGCAGCAGATGGGTCGCGGTGTGGTTGGCCTCGGTCGCGTGACGCGCGCGGCGGTCCACGCGCGCGAGCACCGCCTCGCCCTCGTGCAGCGCGCCCTGCTCGACGCGCACGGCCAGCGCCTGGTCCTCGCCGACGCGGATCACGTCCTCGACCAGCACGCGGCAGTTGCCGTCCTCGCATTCGATCGTGCCGGCGTCGGCGACCTGGCCGCCGCCGGGCGCGTAGAAGGGAGACTCCGCGAGCTTCACGAGGAAACGCTCGCCCTCCCCCGCGCCGCCGGCGCCGTCCGCGCCGAGCGGCTGCAGCGCCGCGACCGTCGTGTGCTGCTCCTCGGTTTCATAGCCGGTGAAACGGCTCTGCAGCCCGCTTTCTCCCGCGAACGCCTCCGCGGGCGCCCTGCCGGCGGCTCCGCCGGAGCCGCCGGCGCGGCCCCCGGCCCGCCCCCGCGCCCGCTGCTGCTCCATCAGCTCCTCGAAGTCGCCCTCGATCGAGAGCCCCTCCTCGCCGAGCAGCTCGCTGGTCATCTCGTACGGGAAGCCGAAGGTGTCGTGCAGTCGGAAGACCTCCTCGGCCGGAACGGCCGATGCTCCGCTCTGCCTGACGCGCTCGATGTGCTCGCGCAGCGTCGCCATGCCCTGCTCGAGCGTGCGGCCGAAGCTCTCCTCCTCTGCGGCCAGCCACATCGTCGTCGACTGCGCCTGCTCGATCAGCTCCGGGTAGGTGCCGCCCATCACCTCGCGCACGATCTCCGCGTATTTGTTGAGGAAGCCCGGCTCGAGCCCCAGCGCGAGGCCCTGCTGGATCGCGCGGCGCATGACGCGGCGCAGCACGTAGCCGCGGTCCTCGTTGGAGGGCACGACGCCGTCGGCGGTGAGGAACGTCATCGCGCGCGAATGGTCGGCGAGGATGCGCATCGCGCGGTCGCTCTCGAAATCGGTTCCGTAGCTGCGCCCGGACAGTCGCTCGCCCAGCTCGATCAGCGGCGCGAACTGGTCGGTCTCGAACACCGACTGCTTCTTCTGCAGGATCGCCGCCATGCGGTTCAGGCCGAGTCCGGTGTCGATGTTCTTCGCGGGCAGCGGCTCCAGCACGTTGGGCTCGCGCTGGTCGTACTGCATGAACACGAGGTTCCAGTACTCGAGGAAGCGCTCGTTCTCGCCACCGGGAAGGTCATCCGCCTCGCCGTAGTTCAGGCCGCGGTCGATGTACAGCTCCGAGCACGGCCCGCACGGCCCGGTCGGGCCGGCCTGCCAGAAGTTCTCAGACCGCGGGCACAGCACGATGCGCTCGCGCTCCACGCCGATCTCCAGCCAGCGGTCGATCGCCTCCTGGTCGGGGCCCAGGCCGAGCTCGTCGTCTCCTTCGAAGACCGTCACCCAGATGTCCTGCTGGGCGAAGCCGAACACCTCGCGCGAGAGCTGCCAGGCCAGCTCGATCGCCTCGCGCTTGAAGTAGTCGCCGAACGAGAAGTTGCCGAGCATCTCGAAGAACGTGAGGTGCCGCGAGGTGTTGCCGACGTTGTCGATGTCGACGGTCCTGAAGACCTTCTGACAGCTCGTCATGCGCGGCGCCGGGGGCGTCTCGACGCCGAGGAAGTACGGCTTCAGCGGGTGCATTCCGGCGACCGTGAGCAGCGCCGAGGGGTCGTGCGCGGAGGGCACGAGCGAGGCCGAGGGAATGCGGCGGTGACCGCGTTCCTCGAAGAACGACAGGTAGCGCTCGCGGATCTCGTCGGAGGTCATCGCCCGACTGATCTTAGGGTCCGTCGCGGGCCGGCGATCAGCCGGCGGCGAGCGCGAGGCCGGGTGCCGCCGCGGCGCGGGCCGGTTCGGCGCCGGCGGCGATCGTGGCGCGGCCGACGACGAGCTCGCCGGAGTAAAGGCATGCGATCTGGCCCGGTGCGGTGCGCTCGGCAGGCTCCCGCAGCTCGACGGTTCCGCGCCGGTGGATCCCCCGTGCCGGGGTGCCGGCGAGGCGGCAGCGCAGCGTGCGGCCGTGTGCGCGCACGCGCACGCCGTCGACCTCCCGTGCCGGCCTGTGCAGGACCATGTCGAGGACCTCGATCGCACCGGCGAGCAGCGCGGAGCGGGGGCCGACGGTGACGGTGTTGGTGGCGGTGTCGGTCGAGAGCACGTAGTAGGGCCCCGCCGTTGCGGCCGGCCCGGCGATGCCGAGCCCGTGGCGTTGGCCGATCGTGTAGAGGTGGGCGCCGCGGTGCTCGCCGAGCCGCGCGCCGGTGCGGTCGAGCACCGCGCCGGGGCGTTCGCCGAGGCCGCCGTGGCGCTCCAGGAACTCCGCATGGCGGGTGCCGGCGAGGAAGCACAGGTCCTGCGAGTCGCGCTTGCCGGCCACCGCAAGGCCGGCCTCGCGCGCGAGCTCGCGCACCTGCTGCTTCTCGAGCGAGCCGAGCGGGAAGCGGATGCGCTCGAGCGAAGCGGTCGGCAGCCCGGAGAGCACGTAGCTCTGGTCCTTGCGCTCGTCCACGGCGGTGCGCAGCAGCGGCCCGGACGGAGCGCGCTCGACGCGCGCGTAATGGCCGGTGGCGAGCGCGTCCGCGCCGAGGCGGTGGGCGAGCTCGAGCATCGCGTCCAGCCGCACGTTGCCGTTGCAGCGGATGCACGGGTTCGGCGTCAGCCCGGCGGCGTGATCGGCGAGCCAGCCGTCGACCACGCCGGCGCGGAACTCCTGGCGCAGGTCGATCGAGAGATGCGGCATGCCCAGCTCGTGCGCGAGGCGCCGCGCGGCGCGCACGGCGTGTGCCGAGCAGCAGCTCGCCTCGGCGTCGTTGCGAGCGTCGGCCCACAGCTCGAGCGTCACGCCGAGCGCTTGGGCGCCCTCGCGCGCGCTGAGCAGCGCGGCGACGGCGCTGTCGACGCCGCCGCTCATCGCGACGAGCACGCGGCCGGGCTGCGGCGTGAGCGCTGCGTGCTCGCGCGCGGCTGCGCCGAGCGCGCGGTGCAGCGCGTCAGCCGCAAGCTCTGCGGCGTGCTGCTTGGTTGCGCTGAGACCGCCGAGCTCGGCGGCGATCTCGGTGGGTCCGATCCTCGCGGCGTCGAGCAGCGGCGAGCGGCGCACGAGCGCGACGGCGGCACTGCCGGCGGCGATCGCAGCGCCGCAGCCGCTCGCCTCGAAACCGGCGTCGCTCAGCAAGCCCTCGCCGCCGGGATCGAGCTTCACGGAGATGCGCACGAGGTCGCCGCAGGCCGCGCCTCCCGCCGCGCCGCTGTGTCCGCCCGCGGGCGAATGCCCCCGCTGCAACGGGTGTTCGAGATGTGCGCGCAGCTGCTCCTCGCCGGGACTCACCCGAGCGAGTGTAAGGCTAGGCGCGCCGTGCTTCGCGTATCGCCTGCTCGATCCCGTAGGGATCCTGCAGGCCGGAGAGGGTCCTGGCGCGGCCCTTGCCGTTGACGACGAGAACCGTCGGCGTGCCGTACACCTGCACTCCGCGCGTGATCGATCCAAACGAGGCGACTTCGTGCGGGGTGGCCGTCACGACCGCGACCTTGGAGCCGCTGTGGGCGACGCGCTGCACGGCGCCGCGCACGACGCGGTCGTCCGTGCCTTTGGCGTCCCAGAGGAGGATCAGCACGATCTTGCCTTTGTGCAGCTGCGCTTCGACCTGGAGCTGACGCTGGTTGGCGGTGGAGCGCTTGGCGACACCGGGGGTCGCCTTGCTCGGCGCGCTCTTGGCGACGCTCGGCGCGCTCTTGGCGACGCTCGGTGCGGCGGCGTGTTTGCTCGAGCTCTTGCTGGGCGTTGAATGCCTCGTCGTGGTGGTCGCCGCGGCGCCGGAGGAGCCGCTGTGCGAGCCGGAAGCGGCGCGGTGCGAGCCGGAAGCGGCGTGGCGCGAGCTGGAAGAGCTGCTGTGCGAGCTGGAAGACGTGCTGTGCGCGCTCGAGGAAGTGCTGTGGGGCGCGCTCGAGGAAGTGGACGGGGCCGGCTTGGTCGCGGCGCCTGTCGCCGGCGAGGCCGGCGCTTCGGTGGCGCGCTGGATCTGCTGGTCTTTACGTTCGGTGGCGGCCGCGGCGCCGTGTGCTTTCTGCACGGCGCGTGACAGGCCGGCGACGCCCGGTGCGTTCGGGCCGGAGCTCGTGCCGGCATGCGACGTGGC
>DASWSH010000120.1:0-9690 GCA_036402735.1 Solirubrobacteraceae bacterium
TCGACCAGCGGCTCCAGCTGCTCCCGCGTCAGGCCTCCCCGAGCGGCATGCCGCGCCGCATTGACCGCCGCTAGTCCGTGGTGATCGAGCCAACTCGCAACTGTCGATTCGTGACACCCGAGCTCGCGGCCGATCGCGGCCAATGAGAGCCCTTCCGAGAGCATCGCCTCCAACTGCATCCGATCCATGCCCAAAGCGTCGCCGATGCCCTGTCAGAGGTGGGTGACACGAGTGACAGGTCGGTGCCAATTCGGCGGCAGGGCTGTGAATCTTGCGTACTCGGCGCGCAGGACTCCTCTTCGGACCGAAGCGGCAGCCGAGGCGCTCGCCAGCTAGTCCCGCTCGCCCGTCTGCTCGAGCACGACCGCGTAGGCACGGTCGAACTGCGCTTTGATGTGCGCGCGCTCTTTCGCGAGCTCGGTGACGTCGCCACCCTCGCGGCTTCTGGCAAGCTGGATGCCCCGCTCGAGCCGAGCCAGCTCGAGCTGCAGGCGCTGTACCTCGAGCATCGCCGGATCGGCGCTCTCGGCGCCGGCCTGCACGATCAGCTCCGCGAGCAGCCCGCGCAGGGCGTCGTCCTGTTCGGGGCCCTGCTGCTCACCCGGCGCCTGCGTCATCGGCGCCGCCAGGTCGCCGTCGCGCAGGTGCGACGCAGCCCGCCGCGTCAGCTCGGAGGAGAACAGCTCGTCGATCTCCAGCGCCCGCAGTGCCCTCCCCCCCTCCTCCGGCGCCGCGATGCAGAGCGCGAGGAACGCGTGCTCCGTGTCGACGCGGCGCGACAGCGCACGTCCTGCGCCGGCGGCCGGCCTGGCGGCGGAGGTCCCCGCACCGCCCTGGCGCGTCGCGCGCCCGGCGCCCGCGCCTCCCGGCGACCCTGCGCCGGCGCCGCCCGGCGAAGTGAGCCTGTCCTCGAACACGCTGTCGGGCACGCCCAGCCTGCCCGCCACCATCCGGCTCAGCTCCATGCGCATCGCGCCCGGCGGGATCTGCGCGAACACCGGCCGCAGCTCGCCGAGCATGCGGTCGCGCCCCTCCGCGCTGCCGTCGTCGCCCGCGGCCAGCACGCGCTCCACGCGGAAGCGCACGAACGGCACACTGCGCTCCACCGCCTGCTCCATCGCCCCCGCCCCCTCGCGCTGGATCAGCTCCGCCGGATCCGTGCCGGCAGGCAGCGGCACCACACGCAGCTCGAGCTTCGCCTTCGCCGCGACGGTCGCCGCGCGCAGCATCGCCTCCTGACCGGCCGTGTCCGAGTCGAGCGCCAGCAGCACCGTCTGCGCCATCCGTGCCAGCTCGCCGACCTGCTGTGAGGTCAGCGCCGTCCCCATCAGCCCTACCGAGTTGCGGATACCCGCCTGATGCAGCGCGATCACGTCCGTGTATCCCTCGCACAGGATCACGACGCCCGCCTTTGCCGCATGCGCGCGGGCCAAGTGCGCGCCGTACAGGTGCAAGCCCTTGTGGTACACGTCGTTGTCCGCCGTGTTCAGGTACTTCGGCCGCCGGCTCTCCCCCTCGCGCCTGCCGGAGCCGGCCTGACCGGTCGCAGCCTCCGCGCCGCTTGCGCCAACCGCGCCGACCGCGCTGCCGCCGCCGTCGTCCAGCGCGCGCGCGCCGAACCCGAGCACGCGTCCGCGCACGTCTGCGAGCGGGAACATGATGCGCGAGCGAAAGCGGTCATACAGCCGCCCCTCGCCTTTCGAGCGCTGCGCCAGCCCCGCCGCGTACAGCTCCTTCGCGCTGAAGCCGCCGCGGCGCGAAGCCTGCAGCACCGTGTCCCACGCGCTCGGCGCATATCCCACGCGGAACTCCCGCAGCATCTCCTCCGCCAGACCCCGTCGTGAGAGGTACTCCCGCGCCCGCGCCGCCTCGCTCGACTCCCACAGATACCGCTCGTAGTAGCCCGCCGTGCGCGACAGCAGCTCCAGCAGCCGCTCGCGCTGCCTGCGCTGCTCTTCCTCGCGCGGATCTTCGCGCTCGCGCTCCAGCTCGACGTTGTAGCGCTCCCCCAGCAGCTCCAGCGCTTCCCTGAAGTCCACGCCCTCCGTGTCCTGCACGAACGTGAACAGATCGCCCGAGGCCTGGCAGCCGAAGCAGTAGTAGACCTTCTGCGCGGGATCGATCCCGAACGACGGCGTGCGCTCGTCGTGGAACGGGCACAGCCCCTCGTAGCGCGCCGGCCCCGCACGGCGCAGCTCCGTGCGCGCGGACACCAGCTCCAGGAAGTCGACCGCGTCCCGGACCCTGTCCCTGGACTCCTTCGTGTACAGCGCCACGGCGCAGACGCTAGCGAGCGAACGCCTGCGGCACCTGCAGATCGGTATACGCGCCGATGCAGTAGCGGTCGGTCATGCCCGCCAGGTAGTCCGTCACGCGCTCCGCGAGCCTGCCCGCGTCCGCCCCGCTGCGGGCCGTGGTCGGCCCGCTTCCCTCGGCCGTCTCCCCCAGCAGCTCCGGATGCTCCACGTAGTGGTCGAACAGCCGCCGCAGCACCGCGGAGATCTTCGCGTGCTCGGCGCGCACCGCCGGGCCCAGGTACACGTGCTCGAACATGAACTCACGCAGCTGCGCCATCGCCGGCCCGGCGACCGGCCCCTGCACGATGTCCCCGCTGCGCTCGGACTGCTCCACCATGTCGTGCACCAGCGCGTCGATACGCGCCGATCCCGTACCACCGAGCACTGCGATCGGCTCGCGCGGCAGCTCGCGCTCGCTCAGCAGCCCCGCCCTGATCGCATCGTCGATGTCGTGGTTGATGTACGCCACCCTGTCGATCACCCGAACGATCCGTCCCTCCAGCGTCCGCGGCGCCTCCGCACGGCTCGAATGGCGCGCGATCCCGTCGCGCACCTGCTCGGTCAGGTTCAGCCCCCGCCCGTCGCGCTCCAGCTTCTCCACGATCCGTAGCGAATGCTCGTAGTGCCGGAAGCCGAGCCCGAAGCGCTCGCGCAGGCAGTCGTCCAGCACCTCCTCGCCGATGTGCCCGAACGGCGGATGTCCCAGATCGTGCCCCAGCCCGATCGCCTCCACCAGATCCTCGTTCAGCCGCAGCGCCCGCGCCACCGTGCGCGAGATCGTCGTCACCTCGAGCGTGTGCGTCAGCCGCGTCCGGTAGTGATCGCCGCGCGGTGAGACGAACACCTGCGTCTTGTGCTTGAGCCGTCTGAACGCCTTGCTGTGCACGATCCGGTCGCGGTCGCGCTGGAAGGGCGTGCGCAGCGAGCAGTCCTCCTCGCGATGCTCGCGCAGCGCGGGGTAGGATCGAGCGGCCAGCGGCGAGAGCCATTGCTCCTCCAGCTCGCGCCGGCGCTCTGCGAACTCGGCTGCGACGGTCTGCGTTCCGGTCGGGCTCACAGCCCGATTCTCGCAGCGCCTTCGGTCTCTACTGGCGCTTCCAGTCTTTTTTCAGCGCTATTCGCCGCGCCCAGTGCTCCCACTTCGTCTGCGCCGGGTCATCCCTGTATTCCGGGGCCGCGCCGCCGGGCGGCGGCAGCTCGGCGATCGCCGCCGTGCGGATCCGAAGGTCCACGCCCCGCTCGTGCAGCGAGGCGATGTCCTCGGCCGGTACGAAGCGCCTGCCGAGGCGCGAGGAGCGCAACACGATGCCGTGGAAGATGTCCTGCTGCTCAGCCGCCACCACGTGGTCCACCGTCCCCACCTCGTCGCCGTCGGCGGAGATCACGGGAACGTTGCGCTCGAGCAGCGGATAGGCGATCGGCTGTCCCTCGTCCATGCGCCAACGATACCCGCCGGCAGCCCGTGCGGTGGAAACTCACGCTGCTGCCGCTGCCGGCATCAGCCGCAGATGCGCGTGGTGCTCGAGCGTCGCCGCGATCGCCCGCTCTACCTGACCCAGCACCGCCTCGTCCCCCGTCGGCGACTCCGCCAGCGGCAGCGCCAGCGCGTCGGTCATGAACGTGTGCGCCGCCTCCGCCAGCGGAAACGAGCCCGCCTCGCACGCCGCGCACACCACGCCGCCCGCCGCGCCGGAGAACCCGACCAGATGCTCCGGCTCGCCACAGCTCGCGCACGCGCCCAGCTGCGGCGCGAGGCCCGCCGCCAGCAACAGCTTCATGCGGAAGCTGAGCGCGCCTCCGCGGCCGGCCGCGCCCGCCGCCGCGCGCGGCGCCCCCGCCGTGCCGCCGCCCGGGCCGCCCCCCGCGCCCGCCACCGCGACGCCGCCCGCCTGCTCGTCAAGCAGCGCGAGCTGCCTGCACAGCAGGTTGAACACGCCCGGATGCGGCTCGCCCGTCTCGAACAGCCGGCCGACCGCGTCACAGGCGCGAGCCGCCGCGTCCAGCGCATGCACGTCCGCACGCAGGCGCGCATACCCCTCGACCGTCTGCGCGCCGGTCACCGTCAGCAGCTCGCCGCGCCCTTCGTGCAGCTCCGCGTTGATGCGGAAGAACGGCTCGAGGCGGCCGCCGAAGCGGCTGCGCGCCCTGCGCACCCCCTTCGCGATCGCGCTGACACGCCCGCGTGCAGGCGTGTACAGGTGCAGGATCCTGTCCGCCTCGCCGTAGCGCATCGAGCGCAGCACAACCGCCTCTGTCTTGACCGGTCCGGGCATGCCGACGAGTCTATGGTCCGCCGCGGCGCAGACCAGGCCGCGTCGCCTCCGGGGCCAGCCGGCGGCGAGCTCCTGAGCCGCTGCATGCCCCCGGGGTCGATCGGAAACCCGGCTCCCCGGGCTACACTTTATGAAGTAATGGAGGATTCAGCAGCCGCGAAGATCGTCGTCTACACCGCCGATCCATGCTCCTTCTGCGCTCGCGCCAAGGGCATCCTGAAATCGCGCGGGGTGACCTACGAAGAGATCAATCTCTCGAAGGACCCGACGGGACGCCTCGAGCTGGTGCAGCGCACCGGCATGATGAGCTTTCCGCAGATCATCGTCGGCGGGCGCCTGGTCGGCGGCTTCAGCGAGCTGATCGCGGCGGAGCAGGACGGCCGCCTGGACGAGCTGCTCGCCGCCTGAGCCGCGGGCGCGGCTGGCAGCGCTCGCACACATAGGTGCCACGGCCCGCGACGACCATCTTCACGATCTCCCGGCCGCAGCGCACGCATGGCTCGCCCTCGCGCAGGTGCACGAGGAAGCGGTCCTGGAAGGAGCCGCGAACGCCGTCGACATGGCGGAAGTCGTCGATGCTCGCGCCCTTCGCGTCGATGCCGGCGCTGAGTGCCTCGAGCACGCCGTCGCGCAGCCGCTCGGCCTGAGCGAGCGTGAGCGCGCCCGCCGGCCGCAGCGGATGGATCCCGGCGCGGAACAGAGCCTCGTCGGCATAGATGTTGCCGACGCCCGCCACGCGTCGCTGGTCGAGCAGCATCGCCTTGATCGGCGCGGTGCGCCCACGCAGCTGCTCGCGCAGATGCTCGGCCGTGAACGAATCGTCGAACGGCTCGAGCCCCAGACGCGCCTGGAGGAACCGCTCCAGCGCCTCGCTGCCGAGCAGCAGCTCGCCGGTGCCGAAACGGCGCGGGTCGGAGACCACCACGCGCAGCCCCGCGCGCGTGCCCCGATCCGCCGGCGCGTCCTCCGGCGCTCCATCGCGGTCTCCTGCGCGCGCACCGAGCCTGATGCGCACGCGCGTGTGCGCCGGCTCGGGATCCGGTTCGGCCAGTACCGCGCCCGTCATGCGCAGGTGCTGCGCGAGATGCACGTCTCCCTGCAGCTCCCACAGCAGGTACTTGCCCCTGCGGCCGAGGCGCAGCACGCGCCTGCCGGTCAGCGCTTCCGCGAGCTCGCGCGGCTCGAGCGGGCGCGACCAGCGCGCGTCGAGGATCTCCACCTCCAGCAGCCTGCGGCCCTCCACGAGCGGCGCAAGCTGGCGTCTGATCGTCTCGACCTCGGGCAGCTCGGGCATCGCCTGCTCAGCTTAGGAACGGCTCGCCCGGCAGCGCGGACGTGCGCCGTCCGGTCAGCCACGCGAGCAGGGTCGCGCCGACGTCGGCCATCGCACCGTCATGGCGAAACCCCCCGTACCCGCCGGATCCGCCCCCGCCCGCAGCAGCAGCCGCCGCCATCGCACCGTTCAACGCCAGCAACGGCACGTACTCGCGCGTGTGGTCTGTGCCCGGGTGCGCCGGGTCGACGCCGTGGTCGGCGCTCACCACCAGCAGATCGCCCGGCCGCATCGTCCCGACCAGCGCGCCGACGTGAGCGTCGATCTCCTCCAGCGCCGCCGCGAAGCCCGCCACGTCCTTGCGATGGCCGAACACCTGATCGGTCTCGATCAGGTTCGCGAACACGAGACCGGCCTCCAGCTCCTGCGCCAGCGCCGCCACGGCGCCCAGCGCGAGCGCGTTGTCCGTGCCGGGATGCGAGTGGTCGATGCCGCGCCCGCCGAACAGGTCAGTGATCTTGCCGACCGCATGCACCTCCACGCCTGTGTCCTGCAGTTCCTCCAGGTAGCTGCGCTGCGGCGGCGCCAGCGCGTAGTCGCGCCTGCCCGGCACGCGACGGAACGCTCCCGGCTCACCCTCGAACGGTCTCGCGATCACCCGCCCCAGTGCGTGCTCGCCGGTGAGCACCGCCCGCGCCGCCTCGCAGGCGCTGTAGAGCTCCTGCAGCGGCACGCGCTCGACGTGCGCTGCGAGCTGCAGGACCGAGTCCTGGGAGGTGTAGAGGATCAGAGCGCCGCTGCGCAGGTGCTGAGCGCCCCACTGCTCGACCGCCGCGAGCCCGTCGTCGGGCCGGTTGCAGATCAGCTCGTAGCCCATCGCCGCGCGCAGCCGCTGCAGCAGCTCGGGCGGGAATCCCCGCGGATAGGTGGGCAGCGGGCGCGGCAGCGTCACGCCCATCAGCTCCCAGTGGCCGCTTATCGAGTCCTTGCCCGGGCCCAGCGGCGCGAGCCGGCCGTGCACCGCCGGGTCCGCCGCGGGCGCGACGCCCTCGATCGGCATGATCGAGCCGAGTCCCAGACGCTCCAGGTTCGCCAGCCGCAGCCCGCCTGCGGACGCGGCGAGGTGCACCAGCGTGTTCGTCCCCTCGTCGCCATACGCCGCGGCGTCCGGAAGCGCGCCGGCGCCGCACGCGTCGACGACGAGCACGAAGGCCCGGCGCGGCTGGCTGCTGCTCATCCTCTGATTATCTAGAAGCGGTCGCTGCCGCCTGTGCACCCGCGCCGGCTCGCGGATGAGCGCCGAAGTACGCGTCCTTCAGCCGCTCTGCGGAGAGGTGCGTGTACACCTGCGTGGTCGCCAGATCCGCGTGCCCCAGCATCTCCTGCAGCGAGCGCAGGTCGCAGCCCCCGGCGAGCAGATGCGTCGCGAACGTGTGCCTCAGCGTGTGCGGGCTCATCTTCTCGTGCAGCCCCGCGCGGCGCGCGTGGCCCTGCACGATCTTGTAGAGGCCCTGCCTGGTCAGGGCGCCGCCGCGATGGTTCACGAACACGCTCGGCTGCACCCGATCGCCGACCAGCCCGGGGCGGCCGCTGCGCAGATATCCCGCGAGCGCGCGCAGCGCCTGGCTGCCGATCGGCACGATCCGCTCCTTGGAGCCCTTGCCGCGCGTGCGCAGCATGCCCTCCTCGAGATCGACGTCCGCCAGCTCCATGCCGACCGCCTCAGACGCGCGCAGCCCGCAGGCGTACATCATCTCGAGCAGCGCGCGGTCGCGCAGCGCCAGCGCCCCCGCGCCCTGCGGCTGGCAGAGCAGCAGCTGCACCTCCTCGCGCGTCAGCACGCGGGGCAGCCGCTGCGGCTTGCGCGGCCCGCGCAGCTCCGCTGTCGGATCGTGCTCCATCAGCCCTTCACGACGCAGATGGCGATAGAAGGAGCGCAGGCATGCGAGCTTGCGTCCCAGCGTGGTGGGAGCGAGCAGCGCGCCGCCGTTCCCACCACCGCTCGCCAGCTCGGCGAGGAACTCGGCGAGATCGCCGTGGTAGGCATCGCGCACCGCCAGCTCGCGCCGATTCAGGAACGAGGCGAACTGCACCAGGTCGGAGCGGTACGCGTCGAGCGTGTTGCGTGAGAGCCCGCGCTCGAGCTCCAGGTAGGCGAGGAAGTCGGCGATCAGCCCGGACGCCTCGGGTGTTTTGAGCGGGCTGCCCGGCGCGAGGGGAGCGATCGTCTCGGCATGGGCCATGCTGGGAGCTTCGCCGGAGCGCGCGGCGCTCCTCGCCGTGCAAGCAGCTGTTCAGCTCGCGCAGAGGCGACGCTGAAGCCAGCCGAGCGCGATCAGCGTCTTCGCGTCCTTGCACTCCGCCAGCGCGTCGTCGAGGCGCTCGAGCGGCCAGCGCACGAGCTCGATGCGCTCGTCCTCGCCGCTCTCGCCGCTCGCCTCGTACAAGTCTGTCGCGGCATACACGTGCACACGCTCGTCGGTGAAGCCGGCGCCGGTGTAGTAGGTGAGCAGGTGCTCCCACTGCTTCGCGCCGCGGCCGATCTCCTCCGCGAGCTCGCGCTGCGCGGCCTGCAACGGCTCCTCGCCATCGACGTCGAGCCGCCCCGCCGGGATCTCCAGCAGGTCCGGCTCGCCGACCGCCTCGCGCGGCTGGCGCACGAGCCACACCTCGCGTTCGTCGTAGGCGAGAATCGCCACGGCGCCGCGATGGCGCACGATCTCCCGCGAGACCTCCTTGCCGTCCGCATAGCGGAACCGCTCGACGCGCACATCGACGATGCGCCCGTGATAGACGGTCTCGCCGCCAAGCGGCTCGAAGTCCCGGGCCGGCACGGAGCGCCGGCCCGGTCCCGAATCATCCGGCACCGGGCGCCGGCCCGGTCCCGAATCATCCGGCACGGAGCGCCGCCCCGGTCCCGACTCGTCCGGCGCGCTCATGCTGCCTCGCCGGCGCCGTCGCCCGCGCCTCCCAGGATCTCGCGCGCCAGCTCTCCGAGCGCCGTGCCGCCGGCGAGCGCGGCGCCGAAGAAGAGCGGGTCCTCGGCGAGCGACCGGCCCATCGTCTCGGCAGGCAGACCGCTGGCTGCATAGGCCGGCAGGTCCACCTCGGCGCGGCGCCAGTCGTGGCGGGTGATGCGCGCAGGTCGCTCGAGGTCGGGCGCGAGTGCCGGCCGCCCCTCCTCGGCGGTGCCGAACACGGCGCCCAGACCGGCGCGCAGCTCAGCCCCCACGGGAGAGCGCGTGCCTGCGGGCAGCGCCACGCTGACGGGCTCGAGCAGCAGGTCCAGCACGGTCAGCGTGTGATGGGAGATGCCGCGGTGGCGCGCGCGCGGATCGCCGGAGGACATGCGCGGCACGAGCAGCGCATGGCAACCGAGCGACAGCGCGACGTGAGCGCTGTCGAGCGCCTCGAGACCGCCGTGTCCGAGCCGCGAGCCTGAGCCGATGATGCCGGGACCCGGGCCGCAGACGGCCGCATCCCAGCCGAGCACGGTCAGCCCGTGATGCAGCGCGCCCGCCGTCGTCAGCGCCTCCGCCTCACCGCCGAAGGCGGCGCCCGCCGTGATGTGACCTGCGAGCAGGCCCGTGCCGCGCAGCTCGGCGACCGTGCGCGAACGGCTGCCGGGCAGCGCGCCGCCCTCGGTCTGCACGTAGCCGAGCTTGCCGGCGGGATGGGCGCGCGCGTATGCCCAGGCGACCGGAGCGAGCTGCCCGTGCAGCGCCAGCACCGCGACGGGACGCAGCAGCGGCAGCGTCAGCTGCTCGTCCTCGACCGGCAGCACCGCGTGCTGCAGGCTCGTGTAGTTGAGCTTCATCACGTGCGCGCCCGGCAAACCGTCGCCGGC
>DASWSH010000121.1:0-7439 GCA_036402735.1 Solirubrobacteraceae bacterium
GAGCGCACGTCTTCGAGCGCCGCCGCGTCGAGCAGCGCAGGCCCGCGTACTGCCGACGGCCGCCGCTCGGAGCCGGCCAGCGTCAGGTGTGTGGCCTCCAGCTCCGCCACGGCCCGCTCGAGCGTCGCGATCTGCCCGCGCAGCGCATGACGCCTCCCCAGCGCCTCGTCCTCCGGCGCACCTGCCGCGGACGACGACGTGTAGAGAGCCGCCGCGACCGAGCGCGGGTCGACCCCCTGCGACTGCGCCTCGCTCGCCGCGAGCGCGGCGATGCTGCCGACCAGCCCGGCGTCCTTGCTGTGCTTGGAGACGAAGGTCCCGCTGCCGTGGCGGCTCTCGACCAGCCCCTCCTGCTCCAGGCGCTGGTAGACCGCGCGGATCGTGTTCACGTTCACCCCGGTCGTCTCCGCCAGCTCGCGCAGCGTCGGCAGGCGCGAGCCGGGCTGCAAACGGCCGTCGGCGATGCGGCTGCGCAGCGCCCACGCCAGCTGCACGCCGATCGGAACCTCCGCGTCGCGGTCGACCGCGATCTGGTCGCCCGCCGCCTCCGACACTCCTCGGGGCTTGTCAATTGAGCGCGAGGCCATTCATGAAACGGTAGCGGCACAAGCGGAGGTTTACTAGTGTGCTAGTCAACTGATACAGTGGCACAATGGCCCTCGAGGGAGACGAGCGGCGGCGGATCGCGGCGGGCCCGGGGCAACCCGCGCCGGGGCAACCGGTGGGGCGCACGGTCGGGCCGGGGCAATCGGTCGGGCCGGGACGGGCGGCTGCGGCCGGGCAATCAGTCGGGCCGGGGCGCGCGGTGGGGCCGGGGCGCGCGGCAGGGCCCAGTGGAGCGGCGGCGGCGCAGTTGCGGCGGCGCCGGCCCAGCCTGCGGCTGCTCGAGGAAGTCGGGGACATGATGCTGCTGACCGGTCGGACGATTGCCGCCGCGTTGCGACCGCCCTACCCGTTCGGGGGAGAGTTCGTCTCGCAGTTCCTGTTCACGCTGCGGGCGGTCTGGTTCCCGCTGCTGGTGACGACGGTCGCGATCAACTACGGCGCACCGGGGTTGCAGGCCGCGAACTTCCTCACCATCTTCGGCGCGCTGGACCGCCTCGGTGGCTTCTTCGTGCTCGCCGCGATCCGCGAAATCGGGCCGCTGATCACGGCCGTCGTGATCGCGGGCGTCGCCGGCACCGCGATCACGGCAGACCTGGGCGCACGCAAGGTCCGCGAGGAGCTCGACGCCCTCCAGGTCCTGGGCGTAGACCCGGTCAAGAACCTCGTCGTGCCCCGCTTCCTGGCCCTGATGATCGCGACCGGGCTGTTCGACATCTATGCGCTGCTCTTCGGCATCTTCGGCGGCATTCTCGCCGCCGTCGTCAACGGTCAACCGCTGGGACCCTTCTGGAGCACGCTGTTCGCCAATTCGTCGGTCGTGGATCTGTGGGGCTCGGTGCTGAAGACCTCCATGTTCGGCGCGATCATCGCGATCGTGTGCTGCTACAAGGGCATGTCGGCCTCCGGTGGGGCCGAGGGGGTCGGCCGCGCTGTCAACCAGGCCGTCGTCATCTCGTTCCTGGGCTTCGGCGCGTTCAACTATGTCTTCACGCAGACGCTGCTCGCCACCCATCCCAACATCCTCGTCATCAAGTGAACGAGATCCTGGGACAGCCGCGCGAATGGCTCCGCGCCACCGGCGAGCTCGCACGCTTCACCGCCACCGTCGTCGGGGACGTCTACAGCCTCCGCGTGATGCGCTTCTTCGGCGAGTCGCTGCGCCAAGCCGGGATCCTGATCATCGGGTCTACGGCCGTCATCTGGGGGCTGGTGTTCATCACCGGCCTCGGTACCTGCGGGATCGAGGGCGCCTACTTCACCGAGTCCCAGGGCGCCCCCGCATACGCCGGCGTGTTCACCGCCTGGTGCAACCTGCGCGAGGCGGTCCCCTACGCCTTCGGCTACATGATGTCCGCCAAGGTCGGCACGGGAATCGTCGCCGAGCTGGGCGCGATGCGCATCTCCGAGGAGATCGACGCGCTCGAGGTGATGGGCGTCAACTCCATGACCTTCCTGTGCGCCACCCGCCTGCTCGCCGCGTGGATCGTTCTTCCCTTCATGTACATAGGCGGCATCGGCGTCGCCTTCATCGCCTCCTACATCGCCGTCGTCAAGCAGGTCGGCTACACCTCCCCGGGCGGCTATCTGCTCACCTTCTGGCAGTTCCAGAACCCGCCCGACCTGCTGTTCAGCCTGATCAAGGGGATGACGATGGCCACCGCGATCGTCCTCGTGGGCGCGTACTACGGCTACAACGCCTCCGGCGGGCCGGTCGGCGTGGGCCGTGCGACAGCCAAGTCGATGGTTCTGAACCTGGTGCTCGTGACGCTGATCGGGATGCTCGGCACACAGGTGTTCTGGGGCGCCAATCCGCGGGCGCCGATCGGCGGATGACCCCGCGCCGGGCACCCGGCGAGGGCGCCGCGCCCGCTGGGCCCCCCCGGCGATCGCTACGCTGACCGCCATGTCGCTCACGCTGCTCGTGGCGGAGAAGCCCTCGGTTGGCCAGGACCTCGCGCGCGTGCTGCCGGGGCCGTTCAAGAAGCACGAGGGCTATCTGGAAGGCCCGGAGCACGTGGTCACGTGGGCCGTCGGCCACCTCGTGCAGCTCGCAGAACCCGAAGCGTACGACCCCAAGTACAAGAGCTGGCGCATGGCCGACCTGCCGATCGTCCCGAGCCGCTTCAAGCTCGTCGTGCGCGACGAGCGCTCGCGCAAGCAGATGGGCGCCGTCACCAAACAGCTTGGGCGCGAGGACGTGGAGGCGGTCGTGAACGCATGCGACGCCGGCCGCGAGGGCGAGCTGATCTTCGCCTACCTCTACGAGAAGGCGAAAGCGAAGAAACCGGTCAAACGGCTGTGGTTGAACTCGATGACCAACTCGGCGATGAAAGAGGCACTCGGCTCGCTGCGGCCGGGAGCCGAGTTCGAGCTGCTCGAGCAGGCGGCGCGCTCGCGCTCGGAGGCGGACTGGATCGTCGGCATGAACGCGACCCGCGCGGCGACGATCCGCCTGCGCAGCTCCTTCGACGGCGCCGTGTCGCTGGGACGCGTGCAGACGCCGACGCTGGCGATCGTGGCGCGACGGGAGGAGGAGATCAAAGCCTTCAAACCCGAGCCGTACTGGCTGGTCGACGCGACCTTCGAGGCCGAGCAGCCGCTGCCGGAGGGAGACGGTGGCGCGCGCTCCTACCTCGGCCACTACCAGGCTCCGCCCGGCAGTCCCGGCGCGACCAAAGGGCCGCGGCTCGGCACCGAGCAGGAGGCGCTTGCGGTCGTCGAGGCGGTGCGCGGCAGGTCCGGCACGATCACGAAGCTCGAGAAGAAGGAGCAGCGCGAGAAAGCGCCGATGCTCTACGACCTCACGACGCTGCAGCGCGAGGCGAACAACCGCTACGGCTTCTCCGCGAAACGTACGCTGGCGGCGGCGCAGCGGCTCTACGAGGAGCACAAGGCGCTCACCTACCCGCGCACCAACTCCCGCTACCTGACGACCGACATGGTCGAGGAGATCAAGCCGATCGCGGAGCTGGTCGGGTCCCAGCGCGAGTACAGCAAGGCCGCCGAGTACGTGGCGGGCCTCGATGTGCTGCCGCTCGCGCGCGTCGTCAACGACGAGAAGGTGACCGACCACCACGCGATCATCCCCACCCGCTCCGAGCACCCGGTCGAGAAGATGGGCTCCGACGACCGCCGCATCTACGACATGGCCGTGCGGCGCTTCCTGGCGGTCTTCCATCCCGAGGCTGTGTTCGAGAACACGCGTGTGGAGACCACCGTGGCGGCGGATCCGGCAAGCGCGGCCGAGCCCCGCGAGTTCGTGTTCCGCACGCGCGGCAAGCTGCTGCTCGTCGCGGGCTGGCGCGGCGTGTACGACGAGGTCGCCGCGGACGCGACGGGACAGGCCGAGGGCCGTGAGGAGGACGAGGGCGCGGAGCAGACGCTGCCGCGGCTCGTCGCCGAGGAGCCCGTGCGCACGAACGCCATCGAGAGCACGCGCAAGGAAACGAAACCCCCGCGTCGTTACAGCGATGCGTCGCTGTTGGGCGCGATGGAGACGGCGGGCAAGCTCGTCGACGACGACGAGCTGCGTGAGGCGATGAAGGACTCGGGCATCGGCACGCCGGCCACGCGCGCCGCGATCATCGAGCGGCTGATCACGGTCGGCTACGTCGAGCGCGACGGGCGTGCGCTGGTCGCCACCGAGAAGGGCCTGAACGTGATCCGCCTGCTCGGCGAGCACGCGCTCACCTCGCCCGGGCTGACCGGCAGCTGGGAGCAGCGGCTCGGCAAGATCGAGCGCGGGGAGGACTCGCGCCAGCAGTTCATGAGCGACATCGCGGGCTTCGCGGAGGAGACGGTCAAGGAGCTCGACGAGAACCTCAAGGATGTGCGCATCCCCCGCGCGCGCCTCGGGCCGTGCCCGGTGTGCGGCCACGAGATCGTGGAGAACCGCAAGGGCTACTCCTGCTGGGCGCGCGACGACCCGGGCTGCGGCTTCGTGATCTGGAAGTCCAAAGCGGGCAAGACGCTGCCGCTGGCGATCGCCAAGGAGCTGATCCGCAAGGGCTACACGGCGCAGGCCGTGACGGGCTTCCGCGGGCGCAGCGGGCGCAGCTTCCGAGCGCATCTGGCGCTGCAGCAGACCGAGGACGGCAAATGGCGCGTCGAGTTCGACGAGCCGTGGGCGCGCGAGGGCGCCAAGCCGCCCGAGGCGGAGGGCGAGACGGCCGCCGACGCGGCCGGCGCGAATGCCGAGGCCGCGGCCGGCGCGGACGCCGCCGCCGTCGCCGGCAGCGCCGCCTGAGCAGGCCCGCCGGCGCGTCGGCACGGTACGCCAGGATGGCCGTATGGGCATCACGCTCGTAACGGGCCCCGCCAACTCCGGCAAGGCACAGGTGGTGATGGACGCCGTGCGCCGGCATCTGGCACACGGGCGGGAGCCGCTGCTGATCGTGCCCACCGCGACCGATGTCGAGCATTACCTGCGCGAGCTGGCCGGCACGGAGGCGGCGATGGGGGTCCGCGTCGAGCGGTTCTCGGGGCTGATCGAGGAGCTCGTCGCCCGCGCCGGCGTGGACGAGCCTGTTCTGGGCGGTCTGGCGCGCGAGCGCGTGCTCGCCCTGCTCGCGGCGGACCCGGGCTCCTCGCCCGGCTTCCTGCGCGCTCTCGGCGAGCTGTTCGCCGACCTGCAGGTTCGCCGCGTCTCGCCTGCCAGGCTGACCGGCGCGTTGCGCGACGCGTTCGGAAGCGAGCCGCAGCCGCTCGGCTTCGACCTCGCACGGCTGTACTCGGAGTACCACCGTCGGCTCGAGCGGCTCGGCCGCCTCGATCAGGAGCAGCGGGCGCTGCACGCGCTCGACCGGCTGCGGGAAGCACCTGCGCTGTGGGGCGCGACGCCGGTGTTGTTCTACGGCTTCGACGACCTCACGCGCCAGCAGCTCGACGCGATCGAGACGCTCGGCAGCGTCGTGGACGCGGACGTCACCGTGTCGCTCGCATACGAGCGCGGGCGCACCGCGTTCGCCGGCCGTGCCTCGACGTTCGAGACGCTCGCGCCGCTCGCCCGCGAGCACACCAGCCTGCCGCCGCGTGCGCAGCATTACGCGCCGGGCTCGCGCGCGGCGCTGTCGCATCTCGAGCGCTCGCTGTTCGAGCCGGGCGCGCCGCGCGCCGACCCGGCCGGTGCGATCGAGCTGCTGCAGGGCGGGGGTGAACGCGCGGAGCTCGAGCTGATCGCCGGACGTGTCGCCGCGCTGCTGCGCAGCGGGATGCCCGCGCAGGAGATCGCCGTGGTCGTACGGCACCCCGCGGCGGTGGCGGCGCTGCTCGCCGAGATCTTCACGGCCGCGGCGATCCCGTTCGCGATGCCGCTCAAGCGGCCGTTCGGCGACACCGCGGTCGGCCGCGCGCTGATCGGGCTCTTGCGCTGCGTGCCTCGCGCCGACGGATCGATCGACGGCACGGCTGCTGACCTGCTCGCCTGGCTGCGCGCGCCGGGCCGGCTGGACCGTCCGCAGCTCGCCGACGCGCTGGAGCGCGAGCTGCGCCGCGACGGCGTCACGACGGTGGCCGAGGCGCGCGAGCGCTGGCAGCGGCGCTGGTTCGCGCTCGACACGATCGACCACCTCGCCGCGGCACAGGCGCGCGGACCGGCCGCGCTCGCAGAGCGTGCGGGGCGAGAGCTGCTGTGGCTGTTCTCCGCGCCGCGGCGCGGCCGCGCCAGCGTGCTGAGCAGCGAGGAGATGGACGAGGCGCGCGCGCTCGCAGGCGGGCGCAGCGCGCTGGCGGAGCTGCGCGAGCTTGTCCGCCTGGCCCCCGACGCTGCGCCGTCCAGCGCCGCCGAGCTGGCGCTCGTGCTCGCCGGTCTGCAGGTGAACAGCGGCGCCCTGCCCGGTCCCGGCCTGGTCGCGGTGCTCGACCCGCTCGCGCTTCGCGCACGACGTGTCCGAGCGCTGTTCCTGGCCGGCATGCAGGAGGGCGAGTTCCCCTCGCGGGCGCGCCCCCAGCCGCTGCTCGGCGACCGCGAGCGGACGCGTATCGCGAAGGCCTCCGGTCTGCTGCTGGGCGAGCCGGTGGACGTGCTTGCCGGCGAGCGCTACCTGCTCTACGCGCTGCTCTCGCGCCCCGAGCAGCAGCTCACGCTGAGCTGGCACGAGACCGACGACGACGCGGGGCCGCTCTCGCGCTCGCTGTTCGTGGACGATGTCTGCGACCTGTTCGACGAGCGCCTCCAGGACGAGCGGGAGCGTCGAGCGCTTGGCGCCGTCGAGGGCACGGGCGCGGCGTCGCGGCCCGAGCTGGTGGCCGGCGGGAGGCTGACCGACGAGCACGTGCTCGCCGGGCTGCGCGAGCGCCCCTGGTCGGGCACCTCGATCGAGAAGTGGATCAGCTGCCCCGTGGCGTGGTTCGTCGAGCGGCTGCTCGCGCCGGACCGCTTCGAGCCCGACCCTGAGCCCCTCGCGCGCGGCGGCCTCGCCCATCTCGTGCTGAAGGAGACGCTCGAGGAGCTGCGGCTCGAGACGGGCAGCGGGCGCGTGACAGCGGGCAACCTCGAGCGGGCGCGCGAGCTGATGCGCGCAGCGCTCGCCCGGGCAGCCGCCGACCCCGAGCACCGGCTGTCGGCGAGCCCCGCGAGGACGAGCGCGATCCTGCGGGCGCTCTCTGCCGATCTCGAGCGCTACCTGGGCCATGCCGCCGAACAGGACGGCTCGCTGGTTCCCTACCGGCTCGAGCTGGGCTTCGGCTTCGGAGAGGACGATCCGCAGTCGGGCGGCGAGGCGCCGGAGCTGCCGGCGTTCGAGCTCGGCGGCGGCGTGCGGATGCGCGGGCGCATCGACCGCGTCGACGTCGGCGCGGACGGCGGGGCGGTCGTGATCGACTACAAGGCGAAA
>DASWSH010000122.1:0-5407 GCA_036402735.1 Solirubrobacteraceae bacterium
TGAACTCGATGACCTCGCTGGTGATCACCAAGCTCGACGTGCTGTCGGGACTGGAGAAGATCTACGTGTGCAGCAGCTACCTCGGCGCCGAAGGCGCGGTGTTCGACGACTTCCCATACCACCAGACGGTGCTGCACCACAGCAGCGCGCAGCTGACGGAGCTGCCCGGATGGGAGGAGGATCTCAGTGAGTGCCGCACGATCGCCGACCTGCCGGCGGCGGCGCGCGATTACCTGGATCTGATCGGCGAGCACACCGGTGCGCCCGTGGCGCTCGTCGGCGTCGGGCCGGGCCGCGAGCAGGTGATCTGGACCGACGCGGGACGCCAGACGCTGATGGGTGCCGCCGCCACGAGCGGCCGCGCGCTCGCCTGAGCGCGCGCGCTACGGGCCGGACGGCGCGCCGTAGATCGCGCCGAGCCAGATCGACAGCAGCACGTCCACGACATGCGCCTCGTCGACGGCGGGCGGGTCCTGCGCGAAGGTCGCGTAGAGCACGCGTTCGTTCATCGAGACGAGCGCGATCGCAAGGTCGCGCGCGGGCTGGCCGGGCGGAGCGGCTCCGCGTGCGCGCTCGCTGTCGATCGCGAGCGTGGCGTCGTGCACCCAGTTCTCCATCACGCCTGCCCACAGCTCGCGCGCCTCGGGGTTGGTGAGGCGCGCCTGCGCGCCCGCACGGGCGACGGCTCGATGCGCGCCGAACGTCTCGAAGAAGACGTGCAAACCTTCGCGCCAGCGCGCTGCGGGATCCTCGGAGAGCCGGTCGAGCAGGTCTCCCCGCCCCGCGTCCGCCTGCGCGACGAGGCGGTCGACGAGCGCGAGGAACACCGCGTCCTTGGACGCGAAGTAGAAGTAGAAGCTCGGCCGCGAGATGCCCGCACCGCGCGCGAGGTCGTCGACGGAGATGTCCTGGATGGCGCGGTCTTCCTCGAGCAGCCGCTCGGCCGTGGCGAGGATCGCCGATTCGCGCTCCTCGCCGCTCGGCCGCGTTCCGCGCCTGCCGCGGGGCGGTGTGCCTGTCATGTCGGCCATCGGGCCGCGACTATAGCCCCTCAGCAATCAATTCTCAACAGCGTGTTGACAAACTCGACAGCATGTTGATAAGCTCGCGCCGATGGCCGTGAGCGAGATCTCGGCGCAGGCTGCGGCGCACACAGAGCACGTCGACGTGCTGATCGTCGGCGCCGGCCTCTCCGGCATCGGTGCGGCGTGCCACCTGCAGCGCAGCTGTCCCGATCGCAGCTTCGCGATCCTCGAGGCGCGCGCAGCGATCGGCGGAACGTGGGACCTGTTCCGCTATCCCGGCATTCGCTCGGACTCCGACATGTTCACGCTCGGCTACCGCTTCAAGCCATGGAAGCAGGCCGAGGCGATCGCGGATGGCGGATCGATCCGCGCGTACATCCACGAGGCGGCGGCCGAGCACGCGATCGAGCAGGCGGTCCGCTTCAACAGCAGGGCGACGCGCGCGGAGTTCTCCTCGCAGCGCGCTCGCTGGACCGTCGAGATCGAGCGCACCGACGGACCGGCGGGAGCGCCGCCGCAGCGCAGCACGATCACCTGCAACTTCCTGTTCGGCTGCACCGGCTACTACCGCTACGACGAGGGCTACACGCCGCAGTTCCCGGGCAGCGAGCGCTTCCAGGGGCGGCTGGTCCATCCGCAGCACTGGCCCGAGGACCTGGACTACAGCGGCAAGCGCGTACTGGTGATCGGCAGCGGCGCGACGGCGGTGACGCTCGTGCCGGCGATGTCCGACAGGGCCGCGCATGTGACGATGCTGCAGCGCTCGCCCAGCTACGTGCTCTCGCTGCCGGGGCAGGACCCGCTCGCGAGGCTGCTGCGCAGGGTGCTGCCGGCGCGCGCCGCGTACCCCGTGGTGCGGTGGAAGAACGTGTTGATGGCGCTGGGCTTCTACAAGCTCAGCCGCCGCGCGCCGCGGCTGATGCGCTCGCTGCTGCGCAAGGGCGTCGAAGCTCACCTGCCGGCCGGCTACGACGTCGAGACGCACTTCAACCCGCGCTACGAGCCGTGGGACCAGCGCGTGTGCTTCGTGCCGGACGGCGACATGTTCGACGCGCTCGGCACGGGCCGCGCGTCGATCGTGACCGACCGCATCGAGACGTTCACGCAGCGAGGCGTGCTGCTCGCCTCCGGCCGCGAGCTCGAGGCGGACGTGATCGTGACCGCTACGGGGCTCAATCTGCTGGCGCTGGGTGGCATCGAGATCGCGGTCGACGGTGAGGAGGTGTCCCTGCCGGAGACGGTCGGCTACAAGGGCATGATGCTGAGCGGCGTGCCGAACCTCGCGCTCACGCTCGGCTACACCAACGCCTCCTGGACGCTCAAGGCGGACCTCGTCGCGGAATACGTGTGCCGGCTGCTCAACCACATGCAGGCGCGCGGCTATGCGCGCTGCACGCCGAAGGCACCGCCCGCGGACGAGCCCACGGCCCCCTTCCTCGACCTCAAATCGGGCTACGTGGAAAGGGCGCTCGACAAGCTGCCCAGGCAGGGCGCGCGCGCGCCGTGGCGGCTCAACCAGAACTACCCGCTCGACGTGCGCCTGCTGCGTCGCGGCGCCCTCGAAGACGAGGGGATCGAGTTCTCACGCGCAACCGCGCCGCAGGCCGTGCCCGCCGAGCCGATCGCGGCCTGAGCGCTACTGCGGGTGGACGGAGTCGCGCGCCTCGAGCATCGCGACGAACTTCTGCAGGCGGCGAGCACGCGTGTCCGCCCGCTTGGCGTCCTGGAGGCGGTAGAGGATCGAGTATCGATTCTGGCTCGAGAGCTGCGCGAAGAACTCGGCCGCGGCCGGCCGCGCATCGAGCTCGCGCTGCAGGTCCGGCGGGATCTCGGCCGCGCGCTGAGGAGCGTAGGCGGCTTGCCAGCGTCCGTCGGCCTTCGCGGCATCGACCTCGGCCTGCCCGGCCGGGCGCATGCGTCCGGCGCGGATCAGCGCCTCAGCCTTCGCGCGGTTGATCTGCGACCACCGGCTGCGCGGGCGGCGCGGCGTGAAGCGCTGCAGGAAATGGGTGTCGTCGAGACGCTGGCGGCGCGCGTCGATCCAGCCGAAACACAGCGCCGTCTCGAGAACCTCGGGGTAGCGCACGCTGGCGAGGCCGCTGCCCTTCTTGGCGATCGGCACCCACACGCCAGGTGCGGCGACATGGTAGCGCTCGAGCCACGCCTCCCACTCGGCGTCCGTCGCGAAGAAGTGCCTGGGATCCTCGCCGGCCACGCAGGCAGCCTAGTCGTGTGCCGCGGACGGGCCGGGGACAGGCGGGGGCGCACGACCCGTGCGCCGGCGGCAGAACACCGGCATGAGCGGGTGCGCCGGCGCAGACCGCCGGCGCACCCACGTCGCATCACGCCCGGTGGGTCACGCCCGGTGGGTCACGCGCCGGCGCGCTTGCGCGGCCTGCCGACGACCACGATCACCGCCGCTGCCGCCGGCTGCGGGATTCCACGGCAGCAGGTAGGCGCGATAGCTGTTCACGCCAGTCGGGAACTGTGCGTTGAACAGCAGGTCGCCCCACTGGTCGAACTCGGAGAAGTACGGCAGCGATCCCCAGCCGACGAGCAGGTTGCCGTCCGCAGTGGTCTGCGCGTTGCCCTGCGAGGGCGCCGTCAATGCGCCGGGCTGGTTGAACGTGTCGAGCAGCGTGGCCGTGTGACTCTTCGGATCGAGCCTGAAGACGACCACGCGGCTGAGTCCGAGCTCCGCCGTGGAGCCCTGACCGGTGTTCGCGGCGCCGGCCGACTCGTTGTCGAACACGGTGTAGATGCCGTGACCGAGCGCCTCCGGGTCGTGCTGCCAGGCGAAGATCTCGTTGGCCTGGTTCAGCGACTGGCCCGGCGCCGCCTGGACCGTGAAGCTGCTCGCCTTGCCGCCGAGCTGCCAGATCACGCTGCCGGTGGAGCGGTCGACCTTGTAGGCGGCCCACGTGTTACGCGCGTCGACGAGCAGGTTGCCGTCGCTGTCGAGGTGCACCGCGTTGACATGGAACCAGTCCCAGGGCTGGCTCGGCGAGGCCGGTAGCGGCTGCTCGCTCTGCGAATAGGGCACGTGGTCGGCGCTGTTCCACTGGAACAGCACCTTGCCCGTCGCGATGTCGATCTCCTGCACGACGCCGTTGATCACGGTCTGGTTCGGCGGCCCGCCGATCGAACTGAGATCCGCCGTCGCGGTCGTGTACGCGAGCACCAGCGCCTTGTTCTGGGGCGTGATCAGGAACTCGTGGCCGTCCGCGCTCAGGCCGTTGCCGGCATTGACCGTGGCGAGTGGCTGGAAGTGCCGGTCGTAGATGTAGTCCGTGCCTTTCGCGACGCCTCCCAGGCCGGTTCCCTGCCACCAGGTGAGCACAGGCTGGCCCCTGTAGCTCTGCGTGCGGAAGTCCGCCGCCTCCTGGCCGGCAGGGACACCCTGGAACCACACGACGTTGCCCTGCTGGTCGAGGATCTCCGGGCCGTTGGCGTAGGTGCTCTGCTGCCCGAACGGCGAGATGAAGAAGTCGCCATGGCCGACCCGTCCGTGCGTGAGGATCGTCACCGGCGGCGGCGAGGCCGGCGCAGCCAGCGCGGGGTCCGCCGCGACCGCGGCGAGCGCAGCCGCCACCGCCACCGCTGCGAGGAGGGACGAGCGCAGCCGGCGGGGCCGCCACGCGCCGCGCATGCCGGAGCCGCGCGAGCCAGGGGATGAGAGCGTTCTCTGATGCATTGCCTTGATGCTCCTTCTATGGGTTGTGGGGTGGCCGAGCCGGGGGATGCTCGACCGGTCCCGACACAATGTACATAAAGTTGACTTTATTTATGAACATTACTGCGGGACCGTCCCACGCCGGTGGGCGGCGCGTCATGGATCTACTGCTCAGCCAGGCTCGGTGAGGCGCGCCACGGCAACCGGTCTGCCACGGCCGCGACTTCGATCAGCCGCCGGGGACCCGGGTAGCGCGACGGCACCACGCCGTACACGGCGCGTGTCTGCGCGCAGCGTTCTTTCACGATCAGGAGCGCGTGCAGACCGGATGAGTCGATGAACCAGACGTCCTCGAGGTTGACGACGATCTCCAACGCTCCACCGCTGCACAGCTTGACCACGGCCTGTGTGAAGCGAGAGGCGCTCGCGATGTCGAGTTCCCCGGTTATGCGTAGCGTGTACCGCTGACCGGTCTCGGTCTGCCTGATCTCGAATGTGTCGCTGGCCCCTAGTGCCCCCGACGTCATCGTGCGCTCTCATTTGGGTTGGTGCCCGAGCTGCGCCTGTTTCGCCCCCAGGAACCGCCCGGCGGTTTCGCCGCGCAAAGCGGCCCCACCAACGATAGCTCCGCGAGCGCCGGCGCGCCATCGCGATCCGCCGCCGACCCATTCGCCGAGCGCTATGGGCGAGCGGCGGGCACAGGTGCGGG
>DASWSH010000123.1:0-19840 GCA_036402735.1 Solirubrobacteraceae bacterium
GGCGACGCGGTCGCGATGGCTCCCGACCTGCTGCATTCGGGCGGGCTGAACCTCACCGGCGCAATCCGCTACGGGGTGTACTTCCGCTGGCTGGCCGACGACGAGGCGCAGCCGTCCGCAGCCGCCTAGCGGCGTCCGCGACAGCCGCTGCTCAGCCGGCGGCGGCCGCCGGTGCGGCGGTGCCGGCGGGCGGCCCCGAGGCCGTTTCCTCGACCGTGAGCGGCTTGGCGATGCTCTCGAGGCTTTCGCGCTCCGCGCGCACGCCGAGCACGATCTCTGCGATGCCGCCGAGGATCATCGTCAGCGCTCCGATCGCGAATGCGAGGAAGACCTGTTCGTAGGATTCAGATTCGATCAGGCGGTTGAAGACCTGCGGCCCGATCACGCCGCCGATCCCTGTTCCGATCGCATAGAAGACCGCGATGCACAGTGCTCGCGTCTCCATCGGGAACACCTCCGAGACGGTCAGGTAGGCGGCGCTGGCGCCCGCCGAGGCGAAGAAGAAGACCACGCAGATGCAGATCTCGAAGCTGATGTCGTCGAGGTTGTGCGTTTTGAAGAGCAGTCCCGTGACGACCAGCAGGATGCCGGAGAGGATGTAGGTGCCGGCGATCATCGGCTTGCGCCCGACCGTGTCGAACAGCGGGCTCAGCAGCACCGCACCGAGGAAGTTGCCGGCCGCGAACACCGCGATGAAGTAGGGGATGTCTCCCGAGGCGGTGTGGAAGTAGATCGTCATCAACGCGCCGAAGCCGAACAGCACCGAGTTGTAGATGAAGGCCTGGCCGATGAACAGCGCGAGCCCCAGGATCGTGCGCCGGGGGTACAGCTTGACGACCGTGTGCACGATCGTCGACAGCGGGATCGCGCGCCGCTGACGAACGGTCAGCTCCTCGCCGGAGGGCTCCGGCAGCGGCTCGCCGGTGGACTCGGTGACCTGCTGCTCGATGTTTTTGACGATCCGCTCGGCCTCCTCCTCGCGGCCGTGGATGAACAGCCAGCGCGGGCTCTCGGGCACGTTTTTGCGCACCACCAGCACGGCCAGGCCGATGATCGCGCCGAGCACGAACGACAGCCGCCAACCGAGATCCGTCGCGAAGATCGACTTGTTGAGCATCAGGACAGCGAGCAGCGAGCCTCCCACCCCGCCGAGCCAGTAGCTGCCGTTGATCGAGATGTCCACACGACCGCGATGCTTCGCAGGGATCAGCTCGTCGATCGCCGAGTTGATCGCGCTGTACTCGCCGCCGATGCCCATGCCGGTGATGAAGCGGAACACGAAGAACCATCCGGGCGAGAAGGTCAGCGCGGTCAGCACGGTGCCGAGCAGGTAGATCGCGAGCGTGATCATGAACAGGCGCTTGCGCCCGAAGCGGTCTGTGAGCTCTCCGAACACCAGCGCGCCGACGCAGGCGCCCGCGATGTAGAGCGACGCCGCCCAGCCGGACACGTCGCTTTTCGTGAGGCCGGTGCCCGAGCCGTGTTCGAACAGGCGCCCGGAGATCGCGCCGACCACGTTGACCTCGAGGCCGTCGAGGACCCAGGCGGTGCCGAGGCCGAGGATGATCAGCCAGTGGAAGCGGGAGAACGGCAGCCGGTCGAGCCGCGCCGGGATGTTCGTCCTGATCGTGCCTGTCTGAACCCCGTTGCTCATCCTCCGCGTCTCCTCCCGTTCTCGACTCGTCTGCCGGATGACCTACCCGGCGCGCGACTCCGGCAAAAGAGACGGCCGCCGGGTAGCTAGGCGCGGATGGCAAGACTGCGGCGATCGACCTGTGCGGCGCCCGGGATCATCAGGCGCCGCCGCGGCCGCGGCTTCGAGTACCTGGACCCGGGGGGCGAGCGCGTGGAGGATCCGGAGGTCCTGGAACGGATCGGCGCGCTTGCGATTCCGCCGGCATGGAGCGAGGTGTGGATCTGCATGGACCCCCTCGGCCACCTCCAGGCGACCGGCATCGACGCGGCGGGGCGCAAGCAGTACCGCTACCACGATCGCTGGCGAGCGCATCGCGACCGCCAGAAGTTCGACTCGATGACGGGCTTCGGCGAAGCGCTGCCGCGACTGCGCCGGCGCGTCGCGCGCGAGCTTCGCGTGGCCGAGGACGGCGCCGGTCCGGACGGGCGGCCCGCGCCGCTACCGGCCGCGGAGCTGACGCGCGCGCTGGTGCTCGCCTGCACGGTGCGGCTGCTCGATCTCGGCTTCTTCCGGATCGGCTCGGAGGACTATGCGGAGCGCAACGAGTCCTACGGGCTGACGACGATGCTGCGCAGCCATGTGACGGTCGCCGACGAGGTGCTCGTGTTCGACTTCCCGGCGAAGTCGGGGCAGCGGCGCGTGCAGGCGATCGCCGACACCGCGGCGCTGCGCGTGGTGAGCGCGCTCAAGCAGCGCCGTGGCGGCGAGCAGTTGCTCGCCTACCGCGAGCAGGGAGCGTGGCGCGAGCTGGACGCGGAGGAGGTCAACGCGTGGATCAAGGACGTCGCGGGCCCCTACACGGCCAAGGACTTCCGAACCTGGAACGCGACAGTGCTCGCGGCTGTCGCGCTCGCCGCCGCACGCCCCTCGCGCGACACGCGCGCGGCGCGTGAGCGTGCGGTGGCGGGAGCGATCAAGACCGTTGCCGCCTATCTCGGCAACACACCGGCGGTGTGCCGCGCCTCCTACGTCGACCCGCGCGTCATCGACCGCTACCTGCACGGCAGCACGATCGCGCCGGCACTCGGGGGAGTGGCGGACGGCGGCCCGGACCTCGCGCGGCCGCGCGTGCGCCGGCGCGTCGAGATGGCTGTCCTCGAGCTGCTCGGAGAGTGAGCAGACCTGCCCTCCGGGTAGTGGCAGTCCATGAGCACCGGCACGGACAGCACCGGCGGCTACGCGATCGTCGCGCCCGACGAGGTGGAGGATGCGTACGCGGGAACGGACGTGCCGGGCGAGTTTCGCCGTCTGAGCGGCGCGCTCGGCGCCGGCCAGCTGGCGGTGACGTTCATGCGCATCCCGCCACACAGCGACTTCGAGCAGGGAACGGGACATGTCCATGACGAGATCGAGGAGCTGTACCTGCTGGTGCGGGGCACGCTGACGATGCGCTTCGGCGAGCAGATCCATGCCGTCACGGCGCCGGCCGCGGTGCGCGTCAGCCCCGAGACGGCCCGTTCGCATCGCAACGAGGGAGACGAGCCGGTCGAGATCTGGGCGGTCTCGCGAAAGCTCGAAGGCGACGGCGGATCGAAGATCGAGGACTTCTGGGAGGCCTCGCCGCGGGCTCGCCGGCACGCCTCCTAGCCGCGCGCGCGGCTGGCCCGCCCAGCCCTCACCCCTGTTCGCCGACCCAGCTCATGATCTTCGAGCTGGGGTACAGCGCCGTGCCGTCGCTGAGCTGGAGCACGGGCAGTTTCGTCGTGCCGAGTTTCTCCTGAAGGTGCTCGCGCGAGCCTTTGCGCATGAACGGCAAGGGGCTGCCGTGCGCCGCCACCACCTTCTCGTACTCAATCCCCTTCGCCTGCATCGCTTCCTGGACGCGGCGACAGGGATGGATCTTCGGTCCGCCTTCGTCGCCGTGACAGACGTAGAGCGTCGGTGTGTCAGCCATCTCGTCCTCCATTGGTGTGGTTCCCGTGCCCGCCGCTGCCCAGCCTACCCCGCGCCCCGCGCCGGCGGGCCCCACGCTCAGAGCTCGAAGCTCTCACCCGGCTCGAGCACTCGGACCTGCAGCCCGTGCTCCGCGCACGCGCGCTGGAAGCGCTCGAGCGCGTCCTCGGCGGGCCGGTACCACGGCGGCACCACGTAGCCGCCGTAGTGGATCGGCACCGCCACGCGCGCACGGAGCATCGCCGCGGCGAGCGCGGCCTGCTCGGGGTCGAGCACGACCGGCAGCGGGCTCGGCGGCTGGCGGTGCGGAAAGTCGACGGCGGCGCCGTTGATCGGCACGAACACCGCGTCGAAGGGGCCGTGCCGCTGCGCGATCCGCCACAGCGCGCCGTGAAAGACGGTGTCGCCGAGATGCAGCACACGCCGCCCGCCGGCGTCGATCAGCCACGAGACCTGCGGATCGCCGAGCCCGTCCACCGCCGGCAGGGCCGTGAGCGCGAACGGGCCGGCCACGCCCGCGCTCCACGGCGCGCTCTGGCGAGGCTCGATGCTGCGCGCCTCCAGCTCGGCCAGAGCCTGCGCCAACCCGAGGTTCTCGGCCTCCGCTCCGCCGGCCGCCGGGGGCGCCCACACCTCCGCGTCCGGCGCGAGCGCCGCCGTGAGCGCCGCCGCATCGGTGTGGTCGCGGTGCAGGTGCGTGACGAGCCCGGCGCGCGCCGATCCCTGCGCCAGCGCCGGCACGACCTGCGGCAGCGTCTGCTGCGCGCGCTCGCCCAGCGCCGCGAACACAGCTCCCGCGTCCTGCAGCGGATCGACCACCACGCTCTCCCCTTCGGCCTGCACCTCGACGCCCGCCCAGCCCAGCCACCGCACCCGCATCTCGACCTCCGTTGCCGCCGACTTTTACCGCACGATCGTTCGTATCATATATATATAATTCGATATATGCCCAAGCGCTCCGCCACCGCCGTTGCGGGAACGCGTGCAGAGGTGCTCGAGCGCGCCGTGCTCGACGCTTCCGTGCAGGGCCTTGAAGGACTGACGATCGGCCGACTCGCGGACCAGCTCGAGATGAGCAAGAGCGGCCTGTTCGGGCTGTTCGGCAACAAGCAGTCGCTGCAGCTCGCGACGATGAGTGCGGCGATGGACGACTTCAGGCGCGAGGTGTGGGAGCCGGTGCAGGAGGTCGAGCCGGGCCTTCGCAGGCTGCTCGCGCTGAGCGATCGCTGGCTGGGCTACCACGAACGCGAGTCGCTGCCGGGCGGCTGCTTCATGACGACCGCGATGGTCGAGTTCGACGCCCGCCCGGGCGCGGTGCACGACGCGGTCGCCGAGGTCGTGCGCCGCTGGCTGAGCCTGCTCGAGCATGAAGCCGCTCGAGCGATCGAGGCCGGCGAGCTGCCCTCCGGCACCGACCCGCGCCAGGTCGCCTTCGAGCTGAACTCGCTGGCGTCGGGCGCGAGCTGCAACTACACGCTGACGAAGGACCCGGCGGTGTTCGAGCTTGCGCGCGAGGCGATGCGCCGCGCGCTCGCGCGCTAGCGCGATGGCGTCGCGCAGCGCGGGGCTGCTTCCCTACCGGCGCCGCGACGGGCGCCTGGAGGTGCTGATCGGCCACATGGGCGGGCCCTACTGGGCGAAGAAGGACGAGCGCGCGTGGTCGATCGTCAAGGGCGAGCTGCTGGAGGACGAGCAGCCCTACGCCGCGGCGCTGCGCGAGTTCGCGGAGGAGACCGGAGTGGCGCCGCCCGCGGGCGTGCCGCTCGAGCTGGGCCAGGTGCGGCAGTCGAGCGGCAAGACCGTCGCCGCCTGGGCGATCGAGGCGGAGCAGCTGGACGCCGCCGCGCTGCGCAGCAACACCTTCGAGCTCGAGTGGCCGCCACGCTCCGGACGCATGCAGCGCTTCGAGGAGATGGACCGCTTCGAGTGGTGCCCGCTCGAGCTGGCGTGCCGGCGGCTGATCGCAGGGCAGGTGTCCTTGGCGCAGCGGCTGGCCGAGCTGCTCGCGAGCGGGCACGACGGCTGACGGTTGATCGCGCCGGCGCAGGGTAGCTCGCTGTCATGGCCGCAGCGAGGCTCCGATGACGGATCGAAAGCAGCAGCGGGAGCGCTTCCGAGAGGTGCTCGAGCGCAAGTCCCAGCATGCTCGGGAGCGATCGACCGCCGCGCCGCCGCAGCCGGAGCAGGGGTCCGCAGAGAACGTGTCTCCGGTGCAGCCGTCGCTGATCGAGCACGGCCGACCGCAGGACGTCGTCTCTCCCCGGGCGAAGAACTCCGGCAAGGGCAAAAAGACAGCGGACAAGTGGAACCAGTAACCGGCCGTTAGGCGGGCGCTCGGCATGCTGGCGTCGGCTTTGCGGCAGGGCAGCGTCACCCGCATCCGCGCGCATAGACCGTGGCCGATGCCGCGCCGTCCCTGGGTGATGGCTCAGACATGGCGGTTCCTGCTGTTCGCGCACTGGCCGGTCGAGGCCGCGAAGCTGCGCGAGGTGATGCCGCAGGCGTTGCCGCCGCAGACCTTCGAGGGTTCAGCGTGGCTGGGCGTGACCCCCTTCGCCGTGCAGGATCTGCGCCTCCGCATGACTCTGCCGGTGCCGCGCCTTTCGAGCTTTCCGGAGATCAACGTTCGCACGTACGTCACCGTCGCGGGCAAGCCGGGCATCTACTTCTTCAGCCTCGACGCCGCCAACGCACTCGCTGTCGGCGCCGCGAGACTGCTCTACCGGCTGCCCTACTTCCCCGCGCGGATGGACCTGGATCGAGCAGGGCAGTGCATCCGCTACCGCAGCGAGCGAGTCGTGGGCGCTGCGCCGACGACGGCCGACTTCCACGCGAGCTACCGCGCGTCGGGCCCTGCGTTCCGTGCCGGTGAGGGCACTCTGGAGCACTGGCTGACGGAGCGGTACTGCCTCTATACGCTCGACGGCGCCGGGCGCGTGCAGCGAACGCAGATCCACCATCCGCCGTGGCCGCTGCAACCCGCCGAGGCGCAGCTCGACCGCAACACGATGGGCCGCGAGCTCGGAGTCGAGCTGGACGGGCAGCCGCTGCTGCACTACGCGGAGCGACAGGACGTCGTGTTCTGGGCGCGTGAACCGGCGCGCTGAGCACGCGGGTTGCGCCTGCGCGGGTTGCGCCTGCGCGGGTTGCGCCTTGCGCGGGTTGCGCCTCAGCCCATCTGCGCCTGTGCTCGCCCGCCCGAAGCTGTGCTCGCGGGCGAGCCGAGCCCGTCGAGACTGCGCTTCAGCAGCCGCGCGCCTGCGAACGCCCGCACGCTCCACATCAGCAGGTTCACACCCACCAGCAGACCGATCGCCCAGGCCGCCGAGCTCGGCAGTTCCACCGCGATCAGGACGCCCAGCAGCAGCGAGAGCAGCCCGCCGAACAGCGAGAACCAGCGCTCCGGCACCTCGCCTTTGGCCGCACCGATCACGGCGACCGCGCCCGCCGCGAACAGCCATGCCGCGAGCAGGAAGGTCAGCGTGACCGTTCCGCTGAGCGGGAGTATGAGCAGGTACAGGCCGGCGATGATCGACAGCGCCGCCTCCAGCCCGCGCCAGGGCGAGCGGCGCGAGACCGCATGCACCGCGGCGGTGATGCCCGCGAACAGCAGCACCCAGCCCATGAAGATCGCGACCGTCACCGAGGCGATGATCGGCACCAGGATCGACACGAGCCCGCCCAGCAGCGCCAGCCAGCCCGCCGCGATCGCCCACACGCGAGCGCGTCTGATCGCCTCCGTCGTCATCGGCACCGCCGCCAGCCACGCCTCGAGGGCATCGGCGGGGTAGCCCCGCGAGCGGGACAGCTCCTCGTTCCATTGGTGCGCCATGGGGTCCTCCTCTCGGCCGGTGGATTCGCCTGCGTGATCGCTGAGCTAGGCCGCACCCATCGCTGGAGAAGGCCTCGTGCTCAGTCTGCGCCGGCGCCCGCAGCGCTGTGCTCGCGGGCGGGCAGGTGGGGCGCCAGCCAAGCCTCCAGGCGCGCCGGCGGCACAGCGCCGAGCAGGCGATCGACCTCGGCGCCGTCCTTCAGAAGCAGCAGCAGCGGGATGCCGCGAACCTCGTAGCGTCCCGCGACCTGCGGTGCCTCGTCGACGTTCAGCTTCACGACCTTCAGCCGGCCCGCGTGCTCACGTCCCGCCTTCTCCACGACCGGCGAGACCATCTTGCAGGGGCCGCACCATGGCGCCCACAGGTCGACCAGCACCGGCAGGGAGGAGACGATCTCCCCATCGAAGCTGCGCGCATCGGCCTCGACGAGCCACGGCAGCGCTGTGTGGCACACGCCGCAGCGCGGCACGCCCAGCTGGCCCGCGCGGATCCGGTTGCGGCTGTTGCAGTTGGGGCAGGTGACGATCGTCGCGCCGCCGGCCATCGCTCAACCTGCGACCGGCCGCCCGGGACGGTGCACCTCGTGCCGATGCGCCCGCTCAGGAAAGGCGGGCGCGGTGAGGCGCAACTCGACCGGCTGCGGCGGCGGCTCGATCGCGGTTCCGTGTTCGATCAGCGCGTCGACCTTCGCCAGCATCCGCAGCTCCGCCGCCGTCAGCCCCGCGTGGCGCTGGTTTGCGATCGTGAGCCGCACGCGGTTGAAGGAGAGGATGCAGATGTCCGGCCTGCGCAGATGGTCCTCCGCACATGCCGCGACGCGCTCGACGAACTCGAGCGCCATGTCGAAGTCGCGGAAGCTCAGCTCGCGCACGAGCGCCTGGTCGATGCGGCGCCAGCCCGGAGGTGTGAGCGGCGGGCGCCGCATGGCGGGCGCGTCGCTCACCCGCCCTGCACCTCGATGCGGCGCCGCCGCGCGCCCTCGCTCTTGGGCACGCGCACCGTCAGCACGCCCTCGTGCAGTTTCGCATCGATGTTCTCCTCGTCGGCCTGGCCGGGCAGCGCCACGCGGTATTCGAACTGGCCCGTGCGGCGAGTGCGTTTGCGCAGCACGCCCTTGCGTTCCTTCTCCTTGATGTCGCCGGAGATGACCAGTTCGTTGTCGCGCAACTCGACGTTGATGTCCTCGCGCGAGACCGCCGGCAGCTCCGCTTCGACCGTCCATGCGTCCTCGGTCTCCTCCACGTCGGCCAGCGGCACCCAGGCGGAGCCGTTGCCGCCGCCTGCGAGCGGCGCCCAGACCGTGTCCATCAGGCGCCCGAACTGCTCGTTGAACTGCTCCAGCTCGCGCTGGGAGTCCCACCGCTGCGGCGCTTGCGAGCGGCGCGGGGAGTCGGTCTGTCGTGTGGAAAGTGCCATTGCGCTCCTTTCGCCCTTCGCGGGATGTGTTCGCTCGGCTGGAGCTAGGCCGCTGCAGGCGAACGCAAGCCTTGACGGGGTCGCGCCGCGCCCTACGGACAGGGAGCACATATCTGCTGCGGTGATGAGAGGAGTTGACATGGCTAAGGCGGTGGGCATCGATCTGGGCACCACGAACTCTGTGGTCGCCGCAACCCTCGAGGGCGGCCACGCCGAGGTCATCCCCAACGCCGAGGGCGCGCGCGTGACCCCTTCGGTGGTGGCCTTCACCGAGGACGGCCAGCGGATCGTCGGGCAGGTCGCGCGGCGCCAGGCGATCCTCAACCCCGAAGCGACGATCTACTCCGCGAAGCGCTTCATCGGCCGCAAATGGGGCGAGGTGGACGAGGAGGCCAAGCTGGTCCCGTTCAAGGTCGTCAAGGGTCCCAACGACGCGGTGCGCTTCGAGGTTCGAGGCAAGCAGTACGCGCCGGAGGAGATCTCCGCGCTGGTGCTGCGCAAGCTCGCCGAGGACGCCGGCAAGTTCCTCGGCGAGAAAGTCAACGAGGCCGTGATCACCGTGCCCGCCTACTTCAACGACGCGCAGCGCACCGCCACCAAAGACGCCGGCAGGATCGCCGGGCTCGAGGTGCTGCGCATCATCAACGAGCCGACCGCCGCGGCGCTCGCCTAGGGCATGGACAAGAAGGGCCAGGAGACCGTGCTCGTGTTCGACCTGGGCGGCGGCACCTTCGACGTGTCGCTGCTGGAAGTCGGCGACGGCGTGGTCGAGGTGCGCTCCACCAGCGGCGACGGCCACCTCGGCGGCGACGACTTCGACAGGCGCATCGTCGACTGGCTGGCCGAAGAGTTCAAGCGCGACCAGGGCATCGACCTGCGCGAGGACCCGCAGGCGCTGCAGCGGCTCTACGAGGCCGCCGAGCGCGCCAAGGTCGAGCTCTCGAGCGGCACGCAGACCCAGATCAACCTGCCGTTCGTGACCGCTGACGCGTCGGGGCCGAAGCACCTCAACACGACGCTCACGCGCGCGACGTTCGAGCAGCTCACGAAAGACCTCGTCGAGCGTACGCGCGGGCCGGTCGAACAGGCGCTGTCCGACGCGAAAATGTCGGCGGACGACATCGACGAGGTGATCCTCGTGGGCGGCTCCACGCGCATCCCCGCCGTGCAGGAGCTCGTGCGCCGGCTGACCGGCGGCAAAGACCCGAACATGACCGTGAATCCCGACGAGGTCGTGGCGATCGGCGCGGCACTGCAGGCGGGCGTGCTGAAGGGCGAGGTCGAGGACGTGGTGCTGCTCGACGTGCTGCCGCTGTCGCTCGGCCTGGAAACGCTGGGCGGCGTGATGACGAAGGTGATCGAGCGCAACACGACGATCCCGGCGCGCCGCACCGAGACGTTCTCGACAGCCGAGGACAACCAGACGGCGGTCGACATCGTCGTGCTGCAGGGCGAGCGCGAGCTGGCGCGCGACAACCGCCAGCTCGCTCGCTTCCGGCTCGAAGGAATCCCCCCTGCGCCGCGCGGCATCCCTCAGATCGAGGTGACGTTCGACGTCGACGCCAACGGCATCCTCAATGTCTCCGCGCGCGACAAGGAGACCGGCAAGGAACAGAAAGTGACGATCTCCGAGAGCACGAACCTCGACCAGAGCGAGATCGAGCAGATGGTCCGCGACGCCGAAGCGCATTCCGAGGAGGACCGTCGCCGGCGCGAGGAGATCGATGCGCGCAACGAGCTCGACTCGCTCGCCTACCAGGTCGAGCAGCTGCTCGGCGAGCTGCAGGCGAACCTGCCCGTCAACGAGAAAGCACGCGCCGAACAGCTCGTCGCCGACGCGCGCCAGGCGGTGCAGGAGGAAGCCGCCCTGGACCGCGTGCGGCCGCTGATCGCCGACCTGCAGCAGCTGGTGCACGCGCTGCCGGCAAGCGCCGGCGCCCAGCCGGGCGCCGGTGACGGCGCAGCAGGCGACGGTGCCGGCCGCGGCGACGGCGCGGGGCAGGCGCAGGGCGACGAGGAGGAGGTCGTCGATGCAGAATTCACGCGGAGCTGACCTGGGCGAGCAGCAGGCGCGCGGAGCGGCCGAGACCGCCACTGAGGCACAGGCCGAGGCACCTCCGGGCACACCGCCGCCGGGCCGTGCAGGAACGCCCGGCGCGGGACAGGCGGGGGCGCGTGCGCCGGGTGCGGGACAGGCAGGCGCGCGTGCGCCGGGTGCCGGACAGGCGGGCCCGCCCGCGCCGGGCGGCGATGGCGATGGTCACGACGAACCGGCTGATGAGCTGGCGCAGATCGAGGACCGATACAGGCGGGCGCTGGCAGACCTGGACAACTACCGCAAGCGCGTGCCGCGCGAAATCGAGCGGCGCGTGGGCGAAGCCGGCGAGGCGATGCTGCGCGACTGGCTGGACGTGGTGGACAGCGTGGAGCGGGCGCTGCAGCTCGAGCAGCAGGACTCGTGCCGGGAAGGCCTCGAAGCGGTGATGGGGCAGATCGACTCGGTGCTGGCACGTCACGGCGCCACCCGCATCGGCAGGCCCGGCGAGCAGTTCGACCCGGAGCGTCACGAAGCGATCGCGGTGCGTCCTGACAGCGACGCGCCGGATCTCACGGTGCTCGATGTACAACGTTCGGGCTTCGCGCTCGCCGACCGCGTGATCCGCCCCGCGCACGTCGTGGTGGCGCGCGCGGACGAGCGTTCGCGCTGATGGCGGTCGCCTACCAGGACTACTACGACGCGCTGGGCGTGCCGCGCGACGCGAGCGAGCAGGACATCCGCCGCGCCTATCGCAAACTCGCCCGCGAATACCACCCCGACGTCAACAAAGAACCGGACGCGGAGGACCGCTTCAAGCAGATCTCCGAGGCCTACGAGGTGCTGCGCGACCCGGAGAAGCGCGAGCGCTACGACCGCCTCGGCGCGAACTGGAGAGCGGGCCAGGACGTGCCGGGCTCCGCGCCCGGCGGCTACGAGGACGTCTTCCGCAGCGGCAACGGCTTCGGCGATGTGCGCGTCGACTTCGGCGGCGGCGACTTCAGCGACTTCTTCGAGAGCATGTTCGGTGGCCGCGCGGGGGCCGGAGCGGGAGCGCGCGGGCGCGGACGCGCCCGCGGCGACGGGTTCGCGGCGGGCGCGGGCGGCGAAGGCTTCTCGATGCGCGGCTCCGACGCGGAGGCGACGCTCGAGCTGACGCTCGAGGAAGCGGCAGCGGGCGGACGGCGGCTCATCACGTTCGAGGGCGGCGAGCGCTTCGAGGTCGAGATCCCGCCGGGGGTCCGGGACGGACAGCGAATTCGCCTCGCCGGGCAGGGCGGCGAGGGCGTGGGTGGCGGGGCACCGGGCGATCTGTTGCTGCGCGTGCGCATCAAGCCGCATCCCCGCTTCCGCGTCGAGGGCGGCGATCTCCACACGGATCTGCCCGTGACGCCGTCCGAGGCCGCGCTCGGTGCGGAGGTGCAGCTGCGCACGCTGACGGGCACCGCGCGCGTGCGCGTTCCGCCGGGCTCCTCGAGCGGCCGCAGGCTGCGGCTGCGCGGCGAGGGCCTGCCCGCCACGGGGGGGAAACCGGCCGGCGATCTCTATGCGGAGGTGGCGGTGCATGTGCCGAAACGGCTCACAGGCGAGGAACGCGAGCTGTACGAGCGGCTCGCCGAGGTCTCGAGCTTCGATCCGCGCAAAGGCCGCTGATCATGTCCGCGCCGACCACGACACGCACCTTTCAGCTCGTCAGCCGCCGCGCGCCGGGCCGCGCGGCGCTGACGCTCGAGCAGCTCGCACGCGAGAGCGCGCTTCATCCGGACATGATCCGCCGCTTCGTGGCGCTCGGCCTCATAGCGCCCGGCGGCGGCACGGCGGCCGCGCCGCTGTTCGCGGCGCAGGACGCGGCGCTGCTGGCACGCGCGGCACGGCTGCGCCGCGACCTCGGCCTGAACTACGCCGGAGCGGTGCTGGCCTGCGAGCTGCTGGCCCGGATCGAGCACTTGGAGCGGCGGCTTCGTGACGGGTCGCCGGCACAGCGACGCCACGAGGTGATCAGATGGACCCGAACCGGCTGACGATCAAAACGCAGGAGGCAATGCACGACGCGCAGACGAAGGCGCTGCGCTACGGCCACACGACGCTGGACGTCGAGCATCTGCTGCTCGCGCTGCTGGAGCAGCGCGAAGGGCTCGCGCCACGGCTGCTGGAGCGCGCGGGCACCGACCCGTCTGCCGTTCGCGCCGCGCTGGAACAGGCGCTCGAGCGACGCCCGCGCGTGAGCGGGCCGGGCGCAGCCGATCAGGTGTCGATGACACGCGCGCTCTCCTCCGTGCTGGAAGGCGCCGAACACGAGGCGGAGCGTCTGGGCGACGAGTACGTGTCGGTCGAGCACGTCCTGCTCGCGATGCTCGCGCCGGGCAGCGACAGTGCGGCCGCCACGATCCTGCGCGAGCACGGCGCCGAGCGCGAGCAGCTGCTGGAGGTTCTGACGCAGGTGCGCGGAGCGCAGCGCGTCACGAGCAACACGCCGGAGACCTCCTACGAGGCGCTGGAGAAGTACGGCCGCGACCTGGTCGCGGCGGCGCGCAGCGGCGAGCTCGACCCTGTGATCGGCCGCGACACGGAGATCCGCCGCGTGATTCAGATCCTCTCGCGCAAGACCAAGAACAACCCGGTGCTGGTCGGCGATCCGGGCGTCGGCAAGACTGCGATCGTGGAGGGACTGGCGCAGCGCATCGTGCGCGGCGACGTGCCCGAGGGCCTGAAGGACAAGACCGTCTTCGCGCTCGACATGGGTCTGCTGGTCGCGGGCGCCAAGTACCGCGGCGAGTTCGAGGAGCGGCTGCAGGCGGTGCTGACCGAGGTGAAGGCGGCCGAGGGCCGCATCCTGATGTTCATCGACGAGCTGCACACGGTGGTCGGCGCGGGCGCGGCTGAAGGCGCGATGGATGCCGGCAACATGCTCAAGCCGATGCTCGCGCGCGGCGAGCTGCACTGCATCGGCGCGACGACGCTCGACGAGTACCGCCGGCACGTCGAGAAGGACGCGGCGCTGGAGCGGCGCTTCCAACCGGTGCTGGTCGACGAGCCGACGGTCGAAGACGCGATCTCGATCCTGCGCGGCCTGCGCGAGCGCTTCGAGGTGCATCACGGCGTTCGCATCCAGGACGCGGCGCTGGTCGCGGCGGCGACGCTGGCGGACCGCTACATCACCGACCGCTTCCTGCCCGACAAGGCGATCGACCTGGTCGACGAGGCGTGCGCGGTGATTCGCACGGAGATCGACTCGATGCCGCAGGAGCTCGACCAGATCACGCGCCGCGTGATGAGGCTCGAAATCGAGGAGGCGGCGCTCGAGAAAGAGAGCGATCAGCCGAGCAGGGAACGCCTGGAGGCGCTGCGCCGCGAACTCGCCGATCTGCGCGCTGAGGCCGACGCGATGACCGCGCAGTGGGAGGCCGAGCGCCAGGCGATCCATCGCCTGCAGGCGCTGCGTGGCGAGATCGAGCAGCTGCGCCGGGAGATCGAGGAGGCCGAGCGCGGCTACGACCTGAATCGCGCGGCGCAGCTGCGCCACGGCCAGCTGCCGGAGCTGGAACGCAGGCTGCAGTCCGAGGAGGAGCGGCTGAACGAAAGATCGGGCCCCACCCACCCCACGCGGCTGTTGCGCGAGGAGGTCACGGCGGATGAGATCGCGGAGATCGTGGCACGCTGGACGGGCATCCCGGTGGCGCGGCTGGTCGAGGGCGAACGCGAAAAGCTGCTGCGTCTCGACGAGGTGCTGCACGAGCGCGTGATCGGCCAGGACGAGGCGGTGAGCCTCGTAGCCGACGCGGTGATACGGGCGCGCGCGGGCATCAAGGACCCGCGACGGCCGATCGGCTCGTTCATCTTCCTCGGCCCGACCGGCGTGGGCAAGACAGAGCTCTCGCGCGCGCTCGCGCAGGCGCTGTTCGACTCCGAGGAGAACATCGTGCGGCTCGACATGTCCGAGTACCAGGAGCGCCACACGGTGAGCCGCCTGATGGGCGCGCCTCCCGGCTACGTCGGCTACGACGAGGGCGGCCAGCTGACAGAGGCGGTGCGCCGCAAGCCCTACTCGGTGGTGCTGTTCGACGAGATCGAGAAGGCGCACCCCGACGTGTTCAACACGCTGCTGCAGATCCTCGAGGACGGCCGCTTGACCGACGCGCAGGGGCACACGGTCAACTTCCGCAACACGGTGGTGATCATGACCTCGAACATCGGCTCGCTGCACCTGCTCGACGGCGTCACCGACACGGGCGAGCTGCGCGAGGCTGCGCGCGACCGCGTGATGGACGAGCTGCGCGGGCACTTCCGTCCGGAGTTCCTGAACCGCGTGGACGAGATCGTGATGTTCAAGCCGCTCACACTGAGCGAGATCGAGCGCATCGTCGACCTGCAGATTGCAGCGTTGCGCGAGAGGCTCGCCGAGCGTCGCATCACGCTGCAGCTGACCGACGACGCCCGTGCGCTGATCGCGCGCGAGGGCTACGACCCGGTGTACGGGGCGCGGCCGCTGCGCCGCTTCATCCAGCGCGAGGTCGAGACACGCGTCGGTCGCGCGCTGATCGCGGGCTCGATCGCAGAAGGCGCCTCGATCACGCTGTCGGCGCAGGGCGAGGAGTTGATCGTGCGCTGGTCGGAGGCCGAGGCCGGCGCCGGTGACGCGGCGCGGGAGCGCGAAGCGGCCGCCCATGGCGAGGGCTTCGCCGAGGGCAAGGCACGGCCGGGTAACGGCCGTCCTGCTCGCGACGACGGGGGCGCAGGCGAGGAAGAGCCGTCGGGCCGGAGCGCAGTGACCGCGTGATTCGGGGGGCGTGCGGCGCGGGAGCTCCGACCGCGCCGCACGCACGGCCGAGGAGGCGATGGCGACAGGTTGGTGCGCCGCGTGGCCGTCGCCGAGGTAGGCGGCGCGCAGCTCCTCGAGCGCGGCCTGTTCGATCTGGCGGACGCGCTCGGCGCTGACGCCGAGCTCGCCGCCCAGCTCACGAAGCGTGCGAGCAGGCCCGCCGAAGCCGTAGCGAGCTGCGATCACGCGCTGCTGGCGGTCGTTCAGGCAGTGGAGCAGCCCACTGACGACGTCTGAGTCGAGCCGCTGCGCGAGCTCGTCGTATGCCGCTTCGGCGCGCTGGTCCGGCAAGGACTCGCCGAACGTCGCGCCCGGGCCCGAAGGCTCGTCGATGCGCTCCTCGAGCGCGCGCGGGCGCCGGTCTGCGACGCTCAGCCGATCCAGCTGCTCCGGCGAGACCTCGCTGCAGTCGGCCAGCTCGCGCAGCGACGGTTCGCGGCCCTGCTCGCGCACGAAAACGCGCCGCGCGGAACGGACACGCGCAAGCTGCCGAAGCGCGCGGTCGGACAGCACGACCGGGCGGGAGAGTTCGGAGACGACCTGCTGCATCGCCTGGCGCACCCACCACGACGCATACGCCCAGAACGGCGTTCCCAGCTCGGGGTCGTAGCGCTCGAGCGCGCGCAGCAGCCCGACGACGCCCTCCTGCATCAGCTCAGCGCGATCTATGCCGGGTACGCCGGCGTAGATGCGGGCGACGCTGCCGATCAACGGCATGAAGGTCTCGACCAGACGCGTTCGCGCAGCTGCGCCGTCGCTGCGCGCGGCGAGCAAGAGCTGCTGCGGCGTCGCGTGACGGTTGTGCAACTCAGATCCGACCTGCTCGCGCGGCGAGCGCGAGCGGCCGTCGGGGAACCCGTTTACGTGCGGCGCAGCGGACATTTGGTTCCTCCATGGGGTCGGGGGGTTCGCCGTTGGCCGGCCGACCGGTGACGGCGCTACGGAGCCGATACCCCCGCTGAGGCGGCCGCTTTTGGAACGCGCGACGAACCCACACCCCTATTTGGTGGCCGCTGCACAACCCGAGCGCAGAGACGGCGAGGGGCGATCGACCCCGCGATGCGGGGGGTGGATGTGGCCGAGCCGAGCTCGGTTTGTTTGCGGGGGCCCGCCGCGGCTACTGTTGGAAAGTGGCTTCGCTTCGGGTGCTCGTAGAGTCGCCTCCGCTGGCCCCGTTGCTGGCCTACATGTCCGAGCCACGCGACGATCCGGCGGTGAACGGCGTCAGGCTGATCGAGGATCTCGACCAGCTCGAGCGTGTGACGGCCCACGACATCGTGCTGCTCACCTCGCGAGCCTCGGCAGCCGCCCCGAGCCGGCGGCTCGGGAGCGCTGTGAAGCTCATCAGCGCCCGCCACGCCGCGGCTCTGGCACTCGGTCTCGCCGACGCGCAGCGGATCAGCTCGAGCGCGAGCGCGAACGCCGCGCGGGCGGGCATGGCGATCCTCGGCACCGGCGGCGGGGTCGAGCTCGCGGAGCTCGCGCTGGCGATTGCGCGCGAGCTCGGCGCCGGTGCCGACGCGGTGCTGCTGCACACGTTCACCGCGTTGCGCGCGATCGAGGCGCACCCCGCCGACGGTACGACCGAGTCGCTGCTGACGCACGCGGGCGCGGCGCTCGGCGTGCCGGTCTCGCTGGTCTCCGAGCAGCCTGTGGACACGCCCGCGCGAGCGGTCAGCGTGGATGGGCATGTCCAGGGATGGATCACGGCGGCCGAGCACGACGCGGTCACGCAGATGGGGGTGGAGATCGTGCTCCACGCGCTCGCCGCAAGCATTGCGGCGTCCCGCTCGAGCGAGTTGCACACGCAGGAGTTGCCACACCAGTCGCGCGAGGACGTGCTCACGGATCTGCTCTACGCGACCGCCTCTGCAGAGCTCGAGGGAGCGGCGAGGCGGGCGCGCAAGCTCGGCATAGCGATCGACGACTGGCACATCGCGGTGCGGCTCGACTTCGAGCAGCTCGCCGATCCCGCGGGCGGCGACGAGCGCGTGGCACACGAGGCTCGTAGTCGCTTCAGCACCGCGGTCCTCCGCGCCGCCCGCAGCGGCGGCGGCGGCGGCGGCGGGACGTGGCACCGAGCACGCAGCGGCGAGGCCTTCGTGCTGATCTGCACCTATCCGAGCGATCCCGGGCCTTCCGCCTCGCGGCAGATCGTCGAGCACATGGACGAGGTTCTCTCGACGACGCGCGTGATGCTGACGACCGCGCTGGTGCGCTGCGGCGTGGGCACGGCGCGCGAGGGTCCGTCGGGGCTGCTTGGTTCGGCCGGCGAGGCGAAGGCCGCAACGATCACGGCGCGCGCCTCTCGGCGCGAGCAGTACGCGGTCGCGTTCGACAGCGTCGGCCTGCGGCGCGCGCTCGTGGAGTGGTACACCTCCGGCACCGCCCGCGAGGCGGCGGTGGCGGTGCTGAAGCCGCTGACGGCGCTGGGCGGCGTACGCGCGGAGCGGCTGATCCAGACGCTGCACGTGTACCTCGACGAGCAGTGCTCGCTGACGCGCACCGGCGAGCGGCTGAACCTGCATCGCAACGCGGTGGCCTACCGCATCCGCCGCATCTTCGAGCTGCTCGACGTCGACCAGCACAACCCCGACGACCTGCTGCTGCTGCAGCTCGCCTGCCGCGCGCGCGAGCTGGGCTGATCGCGCTTGCCGGCGGCGCCGGGCGACCTAGCTGAGACTTCATGGAGATCAGCGACCCGGCGGCGCCGGGGCTGCAGGAGACGCCTGACGAATACGGCGCGTTTCCTCGGCTCGGCGAGGGTCAGCTGGCACGGCTGCAGGCGCGTGGCGAGCGGCGCCGCACCGAGGACGGCGAGGTGCTGTTCGAGGAGGGAGACACCGACTACGACTTCCACGTGGTCCTCGAGGGACTGGTCGCGGTGCTCGACCACCCCGGATTCGCCGACGAGCGCGTGATCGCTGTGCACGGCCGGCGGCGCTTCCTGGGCGAGCTGGGCCTGCTGACGGGGCAGTCGGCGTTCTCCACGGCGGTCGTGCGCGAAGCCGGCGAAGAGCTCGTGGTTGCGGTGGAGGACCTGCGCGCGATCATCGGCGAGGACCCCGCGCTCGGCGACATGCTGCTGCGGGCGTACTTCATGCGGCGCGAACGGCTGATCGGGTTGGGCGCGGGCCTGCGCATCATCGGCTCGCGCTTCTCGGCGGAGACGAGACGGCTGCGCGAGTTCAGCGCGCGCAACCGGCTGCCGCACCGCTGGATCGACCTCGAGCAGGACGCTGATGCCGAGGAGCTGCTGCGCCAGGTGGAGGTCGCGCCGGAGCAGACGCCGGTCGTGATCTGGCACGGGCAGGTGCTGCGCAACCCGTCCAACGAGGAGCTGGCGCGTGCCGTGGGGCTCAGGGTGGCGGCGGCTCCGCAGGCGCTGTGCGATCTGCTGGTGGTGGGCGCGGGCCCCGCGGGCCTGGCGGCGTCCGTGTATGGCGCCTCGGAGGGCCTGGGAACCGTCACGCTCGACGCGATCGCTGTCGGCGGCCGGGCGGGCACGTCCGCGCGCATAGAGAACTACCTGGGCTTCCCCGCGGGTATCTCCGGCGGCGAGCTGGGCGAGCGGGCGACGATCCAGGCGAAGAAGTTCGGCGCACGGATCCTCGTGCCGGCGGAGGCGGTCGCGCTCGAGCCGGATGCGGACCGTCATCGCGTGCGGCTGGCGGACGACAGCGAGATCGTCGCGCGCACGATCGTGATCGCCAGCGGCGCGCACTACCGGCGTCTGCCGGCGGCGCGGCTGGAGGAGTTCGAGAGCGACAGCGTCTACTACGCGGCGACACTGATGGAGGCGCAGGTGTGCGCCGGCGACCCCGTGGTGATCGTCGGCGGCGGCAACTCCGCGGGGCAGGCAGCGCTGTTCCTGCTGCGCTACGTGAGCGCGCTACGCCTGCTGGTGCGGTGCGACGCGCTCGACCGCGAGATGTCGCGCTATCTCGCAGACCGCATCGAACGCAGCAGCGCGGAGGTGCTGCTGAACACGGTGGTGCGCGAACTCGACGGTGAGGGCTCGCTCGAGGAGGTGGTCGTCGAGAACACGCGCACGGGCGAGCGCAGCCGGCTTGCGGCGAAAGCGCTGTTCGTGTTCATCGGCGCGGAGCCCTTCACCGGCTGGCTGCAGGGCCACATCGCGCTCGACG
>DASWSH010000124.1:0-7127 GCA_036402735.1 Solirubrobacteraceae bacterium
CGCGACGACGTTGCCCTCCTCGTCGAGCAGCAGCGCACTGGCGGCGGTGCGGCCGACCTGGTCGATGCGGATCATGCGCTTCTCGCCGACGTGCGCCGCCGCGCCGGCGATCGAGATGATGTAGCCGTCGATTTTCGCGACGGCGTCGTCGACGTCGTACATGTGCGGCTCGACGATCTCGACCAGCACCTCGTCGCCCTGGCGGAACGGCAGGGCCCGCTCCTCCACCTCGGCGCGCGTTCCCATGAACGTGATCGCGAAGTGGTCGAGCCCGAGACCTTCCGAGCCCTCGAACAGGAACGACTTGCCGGTGTCGGCCTCGAGCACGTGCAGGACACGCGAGCCGTTCCCCGTGAACTGGGTGCTGACGCGCGGGTTGATCTGCACGAGGAACGCATCGGAGTCGGGGTGTTCGGCTGCGACGTCGCGCAGCTTGCGCTCGAGCTCGATCGCGATCGTCTCCTCCGAGCGGATCACGCCCTCGCCCTCGCAGGTCGGGCACGCCCGGGTCATGATCTCGCGCACGCCCTCCGTGACGTTCTGGCGCGTCATCTCGACCAGGCCGAGCTTTGAGATCTCGGCCGTGAAGGTCTTCGTGCGGTCCTCGTCGAGCGTCTTGCGCAGCACCTTCATGACCGCGTCACGGTTGCGCGCGCGAGCCATGTCGATGAAGTCGATCACGATGATCCCGCCGATGTCGCGAAGGCGCAGCTGGTTGACGACCTCCTCGGCCGCCTCCAGGTTGGTGCGCGTGATCGTGTCCTCGAGGCCCGCGCCCTTGCCGCGGCCGATGAACGAGCCGGAGTTGACGTCGATCACCGTCAGCGCCTCGGCGTAGTCGATGATCAGATAGCCGCCGCTGGGCAGGTCAACACGCCGCTCGAGCACCCCTTCGATCACCTTTTCCACGTCGTAGGCCTCGAACAGCGGCTTGTCGTCCTTCCACAGCTCGACCCGCTCGACCAGCTCCGGCGCGGTGCGCGTGAAGAACGACACGAGCCGGTGGTACTGCTGCTCGTCGTCGACGATCGCGCGCTCGAAGTGCGCGGAGAAGATGTCGCGCACCACGCGCACCGAGAGGTCCGCCTCCTGGAAGACGAGGTCGGGAGCGACGGTCGTCTCGACGCGTTTCTCGAGCACCTCGTGCAGCTTGTGCAGGTACTTGAGCTCGCGCTCGAAGTCCTCGCGCTTGGCGCCGTGGGCGGCGGTGCGGATGATCACGCCGCCGCCGCCGATGTCCAGTTTCGAGGTCTGCCGGCGCAGCCGTTCGCGCTCGCGGTCCTCCAGGCGCCGCGACACGCCGATGCCCTCGCCGGTCGGCGCGTAGACCATGTAGCGCCCGGCGATCGTCAGCTCCATCGACAGCCGCGCGCCCTTCGTCTTGAGCGGGTCCTTGACGACCTGCACGACGATCTCCTGGCCCGGTTTGAGCAGGTCGGAGATCTTGCGCCCGGCGCCCGATCCGCGCCCGCGCCGGGGCGTCTCGACGCCCGGCAGCACGATCTCGTCGACGTGCAGGAAGCCGTTCTTCTCCAGGCCGATGTCGACGAACGCGGCCTCCAGACCGGGCAGCACGTTGTCGACCTTGCCCTTGTAGATGTTGCCGACGATCGAGCGCTGGCCGCGGCGCTCTATGTAGAGCTCAGCGACCCGATAGCCGGCGTCGGCCGAGCTTGCACGTTTGCGTCCGTTCGACTTCTCTGCCGTTTTCGCAGAGGGCGCTCCGGCCCCCTCGAGCAGCGCGACGCGCGTCTCCGCGCGGTCGACGCTCACTAGCACTTGCTTTTTCAAGGTGTTCCAGTCTTTCGGTATGGGTGTGCGCCGAGCTCGTGGGTCGCCAAAGGGGCGAGCGGCCACGAATGGTGAGGGACATGCAGGACGTACCCGCGGGCACCAGACGTGCCTGTTGCGGCTGGTGGTCTGGTGAGGTGTGCTCGGCGAACATCAGTGTTCTCTTTAGAATCGCGCGACGCGGCCCTTCAGCGCGGCTGACGCGCGCGCTCGCACGTATATCGACTGCAGCAGGCCTACGGCCAACAGTGTGGTGACCACCGACGAGCCTCCATAGCTCATGAGCGGAAGCGTCACGCCGGTGATGGGCATGATCCCAATGGTCATCCCCATGTTGACGAAGACCTGGAACATGAGCATAGCCGTTACGCCCGCTGCAACCAGCGATCCGTACAGGTCCTTCGCCATCACGAGGATGCGCAGCGCCCGCGACATCAGCAGGCCGTAGAGCAGCAGCACCACGCCCGCGCCGAGGAAGCCCCAGCGCTCGCCGACCGCCGCGAAGATGAAATCGGTGTGGCTCTCGGGCACGAAGCCGTTGCTCGTCTGGTCGCTGTTCAGCCCGCGCCCGGTCTTCTGCCCGGAGCCGATCGCGATCTTCGACTCCTCCTGCTGGTAGCCGCGCTTCTGGGGGTTCGAGGAGGGATGCAGGAACGCCGTGAGCCGTTCCACCTGGTACTGCTTGACCACGTGGATGCCCGCCGCCGGCGCGGCGGCCAGCACGAACGCCCCCGACACCGCCACGAGCGCCGCGAGCGCCGCCAGGTGCTTCCACGAGGTTCCGGCGATGAACAGCATCATGCAGGCGATCGCCATGTACACCAGACCCGAGCCGAGGTCGGGCTGCGCGATCACGAACATCGCGGGGATCAGCGCGGCGATCACGATCCGCGCCGTCGTGTCGCGATCGCGCAGGTGGCGCGCGCGCTCGACCACCAGCGCAGCCAGCGCGACGATCAGCAGCACCTTGCCGAGCTCGGACGCCTGGAAGGAGAACAGCGGGAATTCGATCGCGCGCTGGGACCCGCGCACGGCGTTGGCGTGACCGAGCACGCGCACCGCGAGGATGCTGAGCAGCAGCACGACATAGATGCCGTTTTTCATGCGCTTCAGCACGCCGTAATCCAGCCGCGAGAGCACGAGCATCGCCACCACGCCGACCGACAGGTAGATGATCTGGCGGTCGACGTAGTAGTGCGGGTTGCCCGGCACCAGCTTGCGCGTCGCCTGGCCGAGCGTCAGCACCGAGCAGATGCCGAGGCCGATCACCGCCAGCGTCAGGCCCGGGTCCAGCGGCAGCGCCAGGCGCCTTCCGGGCGGCCGCGGCGGCGGCTCGTTGGTGGCCGTGATCGGGCTCAGCGGCATCAGAACGTCCTCGAGCTGCCGGCCACGAACTTCAGCTTCGCGCCGAACCACTTCGACGCCATCAGCCGCGCGATCGGCGCCGCCGTTTCCGCGCCGAAGCCGCCCTGCTCGACGGTCACCGCGATCACGATCGGCCGCTTCGGGTCGCCGATGTAGCACATGTACCAGGCCTGGTCTGCTTTGCCCACGTGCTGCGCGGTGCCGGTCTTGCCGTAGACCGGGTGCGCAGCCTGGTCCCATCCCTGCCACACCGCCGCCGAGGTGCCGCCGGCCTGGCTGGCTGCCTGGTGGATGCCTTCCATCACCAGGCTCAGGTCGGTCGGGTTCAAGTGCACGCGCCGTTGCGCGGGGAACTCGAGGCTCTGCACCAGGCCGCCGTTGGCTTCGTCGATCTCCATGCCCAGGTGCGGCGTGGGAACGTTGCCTTCGCCGCCGCCGTTGAACGCGTTGGCGAGCGAGGAGTACGCGACCGCCATCTGCAGCGGGTCCGTCAGCAGGTCGCCCTGGCCGACCGCGAGGTTCATGTTTTCGCCGATCGTCCACGGCTTGATTTCCGCGACGATCCCGCACGATCTGACGTGGCGACGGCGCTCGCACGCTTCCTCGGCCTTGTTCTGGCGCTGCCGCCACGCCGCGTCCGGGACGATGCCCGGGAATTCGCTCGGCAGATCGATGCCGTTGTGGCGGCCGATGCCGAGCTTGCGCGCCATTTCCTGGATCAGCGGCCCGCGGCTGTTCGCGCGCGCGCCGACTTCGAAGAAGTACGTGTCGGAGGACACCTTCAGCGCTTCGACCAGGCCCACCGCGCCGAAGTCCGCCATGCCGGCGTTGCAGAACCTCTGGCTGGCCGCACCGACCGTGATGCAGCTGCCCGCCCCGAGCCCTTCGCCGGGCGAGACGACGCCCGCTTCCAGCGCCGCCAGCGCGGTGATCGGCTTGAACGTCGAGCCGGTCGGATACGTGCCGTTGACGGCGCGGTCGGCGAGCGGCGCGACGCCGCCGCTGCCGCCCTGCAGCGACTTGTATTCGCTCGGGCTGAGCGGTTTCGCGAAGCGGTTCGGGTCAAAGCCCGGGGACGAGCCGGCCGCGAGGATCTGCCCGCTGCGCGGTTCCATCGCCACGAACGCGCCGGCGACCGCGGGTTTGCCGCTCGCCTGCGCGTGTTCTTTGCCTTCCGCCAGCGCCTTTTCGGCCTCGCGCTGCAGGCCCTGGTCGAGCGTCACGCGCAGGCTGCGGCCCGGCTTCGGCAGCGTCGGTTCGAGTTTGCTCGGCACCGGATAGCCCGACGCGTTGACCTCGACGCGGTCCACGCCCGCCGTCCCGCGCAGGTAGCGGTCGTAGTAGTACTCGAGGCCTTCCTGCCCGACGATCGTGCCCTGCGTGACGCCGCGGAAGGCCGTGCGCTTGAGCTGTTCGGAGGAGACCGAGCCGACGTAGCCGAGCACGTGGCCCGCCATTTCCCCGAACGGGTAGGAGCGGATCGAGACGGGTTTCTGGATCACGCCCGGGTACTCGTTGGCGCGCTCGCCGAGCACCGTCAGCACGCCCGTGCCCGCGTCGGTCTTGATCGTGACCGGTGCGTACGGCACGGCGGAGCGGCCGCGCACCACGATCGCCTCGATGCGCGCGGCGCTCATGCCGAGCAGCCGGCCCAGCTTCTCGTACAGCGCCATCCGCGGCGCGCCCGCAGGCGGCAGCGCCGAGGGCACGATCTGCACCGCGTTGGTCGTGGTGCTCGCGACGATCGCCTTGCCTTCGCGGTCGAGGATCGCGCCGCGCGGCGCCGGTATCGGCAGGTCGCGCGCGCGGTTCGCGTCGGCCTGCTGCACGTATTTTTCGCCCGAGAGCACCTGCAGGTACCAGAGCCTGAAGAAGATCACGCTGAACAGCGCCACGGCGATGCCGCCGAGGATCGCCACGCGCAGAGCCATGCCCGGCGAGACCGGCAGCTGCGGGTCGCGCCGTTTGACCGGCTCGATCGCGCTCATGCGCGGCTGAGCGGGCTGAGGCCGCCGGTCGTGTAGGCGCGGCGCCTGCGGCGCCGGCGCGGGTCCTCCGGCAGCGCGCCGATCAGAACGCGGCGCACGATCGCGTACATCGGCACCGCGACGACCGTGTTGACGACGACGCCCAGCACGATCTGGCGCAGCAGCTCGAAGCTCACGGGGGCGTCCACGCCGAGCAGGAACTCCATCAGCGAGTAGCCGACCAGCGACACCGCCGCGGCGGCTGCGCCGACGAGCAGCGGCGTGAGCGCCGCCTGCGGGTCGCGCAGCTCGCGCAGGCGCCCGGACCAGTAGCCGATCAGCGTGAAGATCAGCGAGGTCAGCCCCAGCGTCTGCAGCAGCGCGAGATCGACCAGCAGCCCCACCGCGAAGCCCGCGACCGCTCCCAGCATCGAGCCGCACAGCAGCCCGACGAACGCCACGAGCAACGGCGAGAGATCGACGTTGATGCCGAACACCGGCACCTCCGAGACGACGCCGATCTGGAAGAACACGACGACGACGGCGAGCGCCGCCACGCGCGCGATCAGGCCGGCCGAGCCGGTGGAGCTGCTCACCCGCCCGCCCCAGTCGAGGCCAGCGCTTCGCCGGACGCCGTGGTGGACGGGCTCTGGCCGGCCGGCAGCGTCGCGATCAGCGATTTCAGGTTCGAGGCGGCGCCGTGCGCCGGCGCTGTCAGCACCTCGACCACGTCGAGGTTGTGGAGGTTCGCGGCCGGGCGCACGTTGACGGACTTGTAGGCGCTTTCTTCGTTTTCGGAGGTGACCTGGCCGATCACCAGCCCGGGCGGATACAGCGAGTCGTCGGGGCTCGCGACGGTGCCGGAGGTGACGACGTATTCGCCCTTGTTCGCGCGCGTGTTGGCCGGCAGGTACTGCAGCAGCAGCGTGTTCGGATCGCCGACCTTGGGCTGCACGATGCCGGTCGCGTTGCTCGTGCCGATCCGCGCGGACACACCCATCGTGCTGTCGGTGAGCAGATCGACCTGCGCGCCGTCGGCCTCCACCGCGACGACCTTGCCGACCAGTCCTTCGCCGTTGACGACCGGATCGTTCACGCGCACTCCGTCGGGGGAGCCCTTGTCGATCGTGACGACCGAATACCAGATGTTGGGACTTTTCCCGACCACGGTCGCAGCCACGGGATGGTACGCGGACACGCCGAGCTGATTGAGGTGGAACAGGCCTGCGAGCTGCTGGTCGGTGCGTTTTTCAGCCTGCCCGGCGACGAGTTCGCGGCGCAGCTGCGCGACCTGCTTGCGCAGTTCGTTGCGCTGGCCTTTCGCGTTGAAGGTGTCGCCCACCCAGCCGAACAGGTCGCGCACCGGCTTCAGCGCCTTGTTCGCGCCGTCCTGGATCGGCGAGACGACGGTCAGGAAGGCGCGCTGCACGCCGTGCAGGCGACCTCCGTGGGCCTCGCCGAAGTACGCCGTCAGCAGCAGCAGCGACAGCACGACGAGGAGCGCGAGCACGATCCGTCGACGCCGGACAGTCTTGTCGTACACCGATTAGAACCTTCCGAAATGCGTTGAGGGCAAAGCGTACCCGCGGCGCTGGCGGGTGGGGTCGGATGGGACGCTGGCGAGCCGGACCCAAAGGCTCGCCTGCATTAATACGCTCAGCGCCGCCGGCGGTTGCGCGAAGTGCGGTTCGAGCGGTGGATCGCCTCGAACTCCTCCAGCGAGCGGCCGGAGCCGACCGCCACGCAGGTCAGCGGCGACTCGGCGAGATGCGCGGGCATCTGCGTCTCCTCGCGCAGGCGCTCGTCGAGACCCTGCAGCAGCGAGCCGCCGCCGGCGAGCATGATGCCGCGGTCCATGATGTCCGAGGCGAGCTCGGGCGGCGTGCGGTCGAGCGTCTCCTTGACCGCGTCGATGATCTGCGTGAGCGGCTCCTCCAGGGCCTGGCGGATCTCCTCGCTGGTCAGCACCACCGTCTTGGGCAGCCCCGCGACCATGTCGCGACC
>DASWSH010000125.1:0-8246 GCA_036402735.1 Solirubrobacteraceae bacterium
AGCCGCCGGCTGGGCCGCGCGCCGTGCGACTCGCCACCTGGAACGTCAACTCGGTCAAGCAGCGCATGCCGCGGCTGCTGCCGTGGCTCGACGAGCGCCAGCCCGACGTCGTCTGCCTGCAGGAGACGAAGCTCGTCGACGCAGCGTTCGCCGAGCTGCTCGGCGACGAGCTCGCCGCACGCGGCTACGAGTTCGCCACGCATGGCGAGGCGCAGTGGAACGGTGTCGCGATCGCCTCGCGCGCCGGCCTCGAGCGGATCGAGCGCGGGCTAGAGGACGGCCCCGGCTTCCCGCATCCGGAGGCACGCGCGATCGCCGCTACCTGCGCGGGCATCCGCGTGACGTGCGTCTACGTCCCCAACGGCCGCGTGCCCGGCTCCGAGCACTACCTCTACAAGCTCGCATGGCTCGCCGCGCTGAAGCAGGCCGTCGCCGCCGGCCCCGCCGACGCGATCGTGTGCGGCGACATGAACATCGCCCCCACCGACGCCGACGTGTTCGACCCCGCCGCCTACGTCGGCCAGACCCACGTGACCGCGCCCGAGCGCGCAGCGCTGGCCGAGCTGCAGGCGGTCGGCCTGTCCGACCTGGTGCGTGACCGCTGGCCGGACGAGCGCGTCTTCACCTACTGGGACTACCGCGCGGGCATGTTCCACCAGGATCTGGGCATGCGCATCGATCTCGTGCTCGGCGCCGGTAGCGTTCCCGGCCGCGTGCGCGCCGCCTGGGTCGACCGCCAGGCGCGCAAGGGCAGCGGGCCCAGCGACCACGCGCCCGTGATCGTCGACCTCGACGAGGCGCCCGACGGCGACATCGGCCCCGTCGTGCCTCCCCCCTCCGCGCCACGCCTGAAGCGCGGCGCGGTCAAATTGCCCCAGGCTCCCTGAGGCCGCGGGCCCCTAGGGCGCGGCTACGCGCCGCGCGTGTGCGCGTCGCACGTGGCTGCGCCGTGCGTGCGTCGCCGCGGAGCGGGGCACCGAGCTCGTGAGCTCGACGACCTGCTGGAAGGTCGGGCGGTTCTGGAACGGGAACGGCGGCACGCTGATCCCGCTTGCGCTCGTGAAGCGGTTCATGTCGTTGCAGCTCGCCTGCGCGTTTTCGGCACAGGCGCCGTGGCCGTACAGTTCCTGCGGCGTCACCGACAGCGCTTCGAGCAGCGAGGCGCGCAGCCCTTCACGGCACGCGCTCAGCGCGCCGCCGCCGCAGTAGCTGCGCGAGTACGGGCTGCTCGGCGCGGTGCCTTCGCCGGCTCCGGCCAGCACGTCGCGCAGGTCCTTGCTCACGTAGCCGTACCAGCCGTCGGCGAAGTCGGGCGCGGCCGGTTCGCCGCCGGGGTTCGGCAGGCCGAATTCGAGCATCCCGTGCAGCGCTTCGAACGGGCCCGCGCCGAGCGCGCCGGCGAACTCGGCGTGCAGCAGTTTCGGCCACCACGCGTCCATGATCGTGACCGCGTCGTTGTGTTCGTAGCTGCCCGGCGCGGAGATGCTCGTGTTGGAGAGATCGCGGCGGTGCCCGCCCGCTGCGTACCAGCTGTCGAGCTTCGCGACCGCTTCCTGCAGCTGCGGATCGCTCGGGCTGCCGAGCGCCTGCTTGATCAGCGGCCACAGCTCGACCATGCGGATGTCCTGCGTCGCCGCCTCGTCCATCGCGCTGATCAGCTGTTCCACGCCCATCTGTTTGCCGCCCGCGATGTCCGCTTCGATGAAGTTGCGGATCAGCTGCATGCGGTAGATCGACCCGAACGAGTACTTGTCGTCGGCCGAGGAGAAGCGCGGCGCCTGCTTGTTGTTCCACGACACCAGGAACGGCGGGTTGATCGCGTTCGGGTGCTTCTTGAAGGGCACCACGCTCATCGTGTGCAGGGTCGTGTCGAAGCCCTGCCAGTCGTATTCGCCCGTGCCGAGAATCGGGAAGTCGGGCGAGGTGTGCTTCGCGCGCTGCGGCAGCCAGCCCGACATGTAGTAGGCGATGTTGCCCTGGTCGATGTAGCCCCAGTTGAAAAGGAAGTTGATGTGCGACGCCGCTTCCTGGAAGCGCTTCGCGCCGGTCACGAAGCCGGGTTCGTTGAGCTCGGCGAAGCCCACCGCCGAATCGGCCTCGTGGAAGTAGGTCGTGCGTGCGCTCACGAACGCGACCGGTTTGCCGCCGCTGGTGCCCCGCGCGTAGACGATGCCGTGCACGGTGCGGTAGACGGTCAGCGTTTCCGAGCCGGGCGGCGTTTCGGGTTCCGTCGCGGTCGGAGTCCACGAGTTCGTCCGTTCGAGCTTTTCCATCGGCACGCAGCTGCCCTTGTAGGAGTAGTGGAATTCGTCCTGGCAGAGCACCTCGGCGAACGTGTCGATGTTGTCGGCCGTCGCCGTCGTCGCGCTCCACGCGTAGTCGCGGCCGTGACCCAGCTCGACATAGAGGTTGACGCCGGGGAAGGCCGCGCCGCGCGCGTCGATGCCCGGGCCGTGCAGGTCCTCCTCCATCAGGATCTCCGGGTTGAAGTAACCCACCTGCGGGCCCAACACGCCGATCGCGTGGCCGTTGGTCGAGTGTTCCTTGTTGATGAGCTCCCAGTTGGACATCAGCGCCGGATGTTCGAGCGCGCCGCGCAGCAGCTGCGAGCCGATCGAGCCATCGTTGGGGATCAGCTGCGGCGAGGGCGTGTCCGTGCGGGCCTGGCGCGTGGACGCTGCCGCGCTGGACGCGGGGCCCGGCGAGAGGAACGACACGGAGTTCGCATCGGGCATCGCCAGCCCCGTCTTCGCGAAGGGCGAGGTCGTCTCGTAGGGGAAGCTCCCGCTGACCGTGGTCGGCGCTTCGCTGTCGTTGTGCTCGCGGAAGTCAGACCAGCTCTTGCGTCCGGCCTTCTTGCCGAACTTCGCTTCGAACGCCTCCAGCGTGAGCGCCGAGCGCAGCTCCGAGCCGCCGCCCTTGCCGAAGATCCCGCCGATCAGCGAAGCCTCGGCGATCACGTCGGTGGGCTTCCATTCGGTCGGCACTTTGCCGAGCGCCGCGTACTCGGCCGGCATCTTCGTCGGGTTCACCAGCGCTTCTTTGATGTAGGCGTTGATGCCGGCGACGAATTCTTTGACGTCCTGAACGACCTGTTCGCCTTTCGCGCCGTACAGCGTGCCGGCGTTGCTGAGCTGCGCTTCCAGGTCGGCTTCGGTATAGGGCGCGATCATCCACTGCGTGCGGTCCATCGCGCGGTCGCCCGCCGAGCCGCCGGCGAAGGAGGAGAGTTCCGCGCGCCCGGTGTGGCGCAGCACGTCGATCAGGAAGAGGCGATCCGCCGCGGCCGCATAGCCCGCACCGAACATCGTGCCGCCGCGCGTGCTGCCGTACACGTGCGGCACGCCGAAGCCTTTGTCGCGCACGATCGTCACGTCCGTGCGAGGCGATTCACTCGATTCGAGGTCGCCTTCCTTGACTCCGAACGTCGCGTCCTTGAAGTATTCGCCGATCTGTTCGTGCGTGAGCGTCGGCGAGCCGTGGATCAGGTTCGCGTACAACGGCAGCTGGTCGACCCAGTGCGCCGGGTATTTTTTGCTCTGCTGGAATTCCGCGAGCTGGACCGCGTTGTCGACGCCGCTCTCGCCCGAGGGCAGCACGTTGCGGAAGCCGCCCGCGTCGTTCGTTCCGTACGGTTCGACCGCGACTTCCGCGCTGGCCGGCGAGGCCTGCGCGATCGCCGCGACCAGCGCGACGAACAGCGTGAGCGCGACCGCGCGCAGTCGCGCAGCGCGCGAGCAACGACGTGCTTGCAGAACCATCCCCACCGACCCCCTGTGTCTCATGTGCGTGCTCGCAGCTACCCGCAGACAGGCCGTCCCTAAACATCAGCCCTCTGCGTTCAGCCCGCGGCGCTGAGCTCGCGCACCAGCCGCGCCGCGTCTGCAGGGCCCGCGAACGGAGCGATCGCGAGGTAGGCGAGCTGCGGCAGCCGCCTGAGGATCTCGCTCGTATCGCCGAGGGCGACCTCGCGCTGGATCGTTTCGAGGATCGCGCCGGAGATGAACTGTGAGCACAGCTTCGGCAGCTGCTCCGCGTCGCGGCGGTAGTGGTAGCCCTCCTCGATGAAGATCGAGAACGAGCGCGACATGCCGTCGGCGAGTCGCGTCGAGGCCGCGCCGGCCCGGTAGGCCTCGATCAGGCGCAGATGGCTGAACGTCGGGCTCTCCGCGATCAACTCGAGCAGCCTGCGCAGACCCTGCCACACCCGTGCAGGCCACTGCTCCGCCGAGAAGTACGCCTCTGCGACCCTGTCCAGGATCGCCTCGTTGGCATGCCGCTGCGCTTCGAGGAACGCCTGCTCCTTGTCGGCGAAATGCCGGTAGAACGCTTCTTTGGCGACGCCGGCCTCCGCCACGATGTCGGCGACCGTCGTGTTCGCGTAGCCCTTCGCGCTGGTCGCCGCGGCCGTCGCGACGAGGATGCGTGTGCGCTGGCTGCGCGCGACAGCTGCCGCGGGAAGACCGTGCCGCCCGCGCGGCAGAGCCGGCAGCGGCGCCGGCGCCGCCGGCGTCAGCGACGCCGGGAGCTGCGCCAGCAGCGACTGCGGGCCGATGCTCCAGCGCGGCTGCCCTGCCGGCACGACGTAGCAGGCCATGCACCTGATCAGATCGTCCGCGAGCACCGTGAGCCGGTCCTCGCTGCGCTTGCGCAGGTGTCGCGAGACCACGTGGCGGACCGCGCCGATCAGCGCCCGCGCCGGTACATCGAGCGTCTGCCCGCCGGCCGGCGCACCCTCCAGCAGCGCTTCGACGTCGTGCTCGACCACGTCGAGCACGAGCACGAAATGCTCGCGCAGCCGCGGCCCGCCGGTCAGCGCCTCGACGAACATCAGCCGTCCCGCGTCGGGATCGGCCTGGATGATCTCCAGCAGCTGATGGAACGCCGGTCGCGCCGCGTGGTACCAATCGCCCGCCTGCAGGCTCGCGCGCATCCTCGCGAGCGTCTGCGCCGCGACCGTCTCGTAGGCCGCGAGCAGGCACGCTTCGCGATCGGCGAACTGCTCGTAGAAGGTCGCGCGCGAGACGCCCGCGCGAGCGCTGATCTGCGCGATGCTGAGCGCCTGGTAGCCGTGCTGTCCCGACAGTTCGATGATCGCGCCGATCAAGCGATCGCGCTGACTGCGTTTTGAGTCCTTCGGCGGCACGAGCGCCCCTCGGCGCTGGCCCCCGGCGGCCGTTCTCGATCGGGTTCTTCCCGGCATAACTGCATGAAACGATACTCGACGGTCGCTACCGGCATCGTTCAGAATGAAAGACCGTCGGCGTACAGCTGCTCCCCGCCGGCACGCGGGCGCGCCCGCGGGGAAGCGCCACGAGCCCGTCCTGCGGTTGCGGGAGGGGTGTCAGGAGTGGACGCCGGTGTCCGTAGGGTTGACACGAACTGCCCGATGTGGTTAGCTATCGCCGTCGTTCACAGAGAAAACCCCGAAGTTCTAAAATTTATGTTTAGACGGATGTTTTCGGGGTATTAAAGGAAGGCTTGGTCCGAAGGGGCAACGCCAGATCGGACCGCAACGCAGGCGAATAGGGCCTGTGCGAGCGTCGCGACACACCCCTCCTCCGTGGCGCTCGCAGAGGTCCTATTTGCGTGCAAGAAAGGACGGAGGGATGAGAGGAGCAAGGACTTCGCTGGTCTGCGCGGCCGGATGTCTCGGTGTCGCGCTGTCCGCGTTCGGAGCATCGGCGGCCTTCGCAGCGCCGGTCGTGGACGAAAACTTCAAGCCGTTCGTGAACTGCCCGATCGAGAACAAGGCAGTGCAGAACTGCATCGTGGCCACCACGACGAGCGGCGAATTCAAGATGGGCAGCAAGACGATCAGCATCGAACAGCCGGTCGTGCTGCAGGGCGCGTTCTCGAACGCCGGCGGGACGCAGGAACTGGTCGGTCCGTCGAACGGCGCGCCGATCATGGTCGCGCCGCCGATGAAGGTGCCCGGCGGTCTCACCGGGATCGAAGGCATCGGCCCGGAAGTCACCGCGACGACCGAACTGGTGGGCCCGGTGTTCATCAACGAGGGTCATCAGTCCAGTGGAGTAGGTGCAGCGGTGATCCTGCCTCTGCGCGCCAAACTCGACGACCACCTGCTGCTGGGCAGTGAATGCTTCGTCGGCTCCGCCGGCGACCCGATCCTGCTGCAGCTGACGACCGGGAAAACCTCGCCGCCGCCGCCCAACACGCCGATCACCGGGAACCCCGGCAAAGGCGGGATCGTCGACAACATCGTGTCGCTCACAGGCGTCTCGCTGGTCGACAACTCGTTCGGCGCTCCCGGCGCGAGCGGATGCGGGCCGCTGCCGCTGCTGGTCGACCCGCTCGTTGACATCGTTGCCGGACTGCCCTCGCCGTCGGGGACGAACACGGCGATCCTCAACGGCTCGGTGCTGCTGACCGGCACCAAGGCCGTGAAGAAATCGCACGTCATCAAAAAGCCGAAAAAAGGCAAAGCGGCCAAGACCAGGTAGGCAGTCAGTCGGTCACCGGTCGCTGAGCGGCGGGCCCCCGGGCCCGCCGCTCTCGTTTCCGGGCGCTCGCCAGCGCGGCGGCCCAGGCGCGCGACGGCCGGGACGCGCGGGCGCTCGCCAGCCCGGCGGCCCGGACGCACGGGCGCTCGCCAGCGCGCCGGCCCGGACGCGAGTAGGCCGCCCGCCGCCGCCGGCCTTGCCCCGTACGCAATCATCCAGCGGTGACACAGCTGCTCGTCAAGGTGCTGATGGCGCCGACCTTCGTCGTCGGCGCCTCGCTCGCCGGGCGCCGCTTCGGCGCGCGCGTCGGCGGCCTGGTCGCGGGCCTGCCCGTCGTGGCGCTGCCGATCCTGCTCGCCTACGCGCTCGCACACGGTGACTCCTTCGCCGCGGGAGCCGCGGCCGGCACGCTGCTCGGACTGATCTCGCTGTTCGCGTTCACGGTCGTCTACGGGCGCCTCGCGAGCCGGCTCGCGTGGGCGCCGACGATGCTGCTGGGCTGGCTCGCGTTCGCTGCCTCGACGGCGATCCTCAGCACGCTGTCGGTCGCGCACGGCGTGGCGCTCGCGCTCGCGCTCGGTGGTGTCGCCGTGGGCCTCGCGCTGCTGCCCCGCCCCACCCCGCTGCCCGCCGCTCCGCCGGCGCCGCCGCGATGGGATCTGCCGATGCGCGCCGCCTGCGCGCTGGCGCTGGTGCTCACGCTGACGGCGATCTCGGGCTGGCTCGGGCCGCAGCTGAGCGGCCTGTTGGCGCCCTTCCCGATCATCACGACGGTGCTCGCCACGTTCACCCACGCGCAGCGCGGCGCCGCCGAGACGGTGCGGCTGCTACGCGCGATGATGGCCGGCTTCGGGGCCTACGCGCTGTTCTGCTTCACGCTCGCGATCACGCTACGCGAGCTCGGCACCGCCGCCAGCTTCGCGCTGGCAGCCGGCGTGGCGTTGACCGTGCAGGCGCTGCTGTTGCTGGCGAGCAGGCGACGCCGTGGCGCAGCATCGACGAGCGCGCGAGAGGCCGTTCAAGCCTCGCTGGCCGCGCGCGCGGGCGCCTCTCCCCACAGTCGCTCCAGACGGTAGAACTCGCGCGCCTGCGGCGTGAAGATGTGCGCCACCACGTCGAGGTAGTCCATCAGGATCCAGCCGCCGTCGCCCGATCCCTCCACGCGCCGCGGCAGCGTGCCGTGCTCGCGCTTCATGCCCTCGTGGATCGCGTCGTGGATCGCCTTGGCCTGGCGCGGCGTGTTGCCCGAGCAGACCAGGAAGTAGTCGGTGTAGCCGACCACGCCGCGCAGGTCCAGCTCGACGACGTCATGCGCCTTCTTATCCGCCGCATAGCGCGCGATCTCGTGCACCAGTTCCACGCCCTGCATCAACCCTCCGCTCCGCCGCTGTATAGACCGTGCTGGTCTATGTACCCGGCGACCGCCTCGCCGACCAGCGGAGCGAGCGGCTCGCCCGCCGCCGCGCGCTCGCGCACCAGCGAGGAGGACACGTCGAGCGGCTCCATCGCGAGGAAGCGCGTCGCGGCGCGCGCCCGCTCGCCGTCGGCGTGCCCGGCCGCGCGCGCGATCGCCTGCTCCACCTGCTCGCGATCGGATCCGGCGCGATCGGCGACGGCCAGTCGCGCGAGCTGCAGCACGCGCGCGGGTTCATGCCAGGCGGGCAGCGTGCTCGCCGTGTCCGCTCCCACGATGAAGGTCAGCTCGGCCTCTGGATGGCGGGCATGTAGCTGCTCGAGCGTATCGGCCGTGTAGGACGGCCCAGGCCGCTGCAGCTCGAGCGC
>DASWSH010000126.1:0-5997 GCA_036402735.1 Solirubrobacteraceae bacterium
GGGCATCGCTGCCGGCACGGCGCAGGCCGACGTCGGGCAGAAGATCATCCTGCGCTGCACCCACCACGAATCGCTGGCCGGCTTCAGCCAGGCGGACTACCGGCGCGCGCTGAAAGAGATGAGCGCGACGACCGAAGAGTACTCGCCGTGCGGGGAAGAAATCAGGAAGGCGCAGGAAGCTGCTGCGGCCGGTCGCGGCGGCGGTGCCGGCGCCGCGGGGCTCGCCACGCCGATCCCCTCCACACCGGCGGAGCGCAGCGCGCTCGCTCGCGCCGCTGCGAAGGGCGGTGCCCCCGTGCGTCTCGGCGGGCAGGTCGTGCACCCAGGCGTGGTGCACGCAAACGTCGCCTCGGCCTTCAGCACGCTGCCCGGATCGCTGCTCGCTGTGCTCGGCTTCCTGCTCGCCTCGTTGCTCGTCGCCGGAGGCATGTTCGCCCACCGGCGCTACGGCCTTGACGGCGCTTCCCTGCGCAGGCGGTTCGGTGGCAGGCGCGGCGACTGAGTCCGCGCCGGCGCCGACGCCGGCCCTCGGTGTCGCTCCTCCGCTGACGCCGCGCAGCGGACTGCCGCGGCGGCGGCTGCCGGCGGGCGCCGCGGCGGCACCCGGCAGGCGGCTGGGGCTGGCCGGAGCGGCCGTGGCGGCTGCGCTGTGCGCGATCTCGTTCTACGCGACGGGCGGGCTGAACCTGGAAACGATGACGGCCACGGAGATGGCGCTGACGATCGGCTCCGGTCTCGTGCTGGCGTTCGCGGCGCTCACGCTGCGCGGCGGCCTGCCGGCATACGGGCTGTGGCCGGTGCTGCTGCTGGGCGCTTTCGCCGCGCTGAGCGCACTGTCGATCGTCTGGTCGGTGCAGCCCGACGTGAGCTGGCGCGACGCGGACCGGCTGCTGGCCTTCGGCGCGGTGTTCGCGGCGGCGGCGGTGACCGCGAGAATGGCGCCGCGTGCATGGCCGGCGCTGATCGGCGGCGTCACGCTCGCCGCGGTCGCCGTGTGTGGATGGGCGCTGCTCGGCAAGAGCCTGCCCGGCCAGTTCCCCGAAGCGGATCACTACGCCCGCCTGTACGAACCGTACGGCTACTGGAACGCGCTCGGCCTGACCGCCGCGATGGGCGCGATCGGCTGCATGTGGCTGGGCGCGCGGCGTTCGGGCCACGCTTTGCTGAGCGCGCTGGCCTACCCGGCGATGGGTGTGGTGCTGACGGCGCTGCTGCTCGCCTACTCGCGCGGCGCGCTGGTCGCGCTGGTCGTCGGGCTGGTGCTGTGGTTCGCGCTCGTGCCGCTGCGCCTGCGCAGCGCCGCCGTGCTGCTGGCCGGCGGCGTCGCGGCGGGGGCGATCGCCGCGTGGGACTTCTCCACGCACTCGCTCACCACCGATGGCCTGCCGGCCGCGGAAAGCAGCTCCGCCGCGCACGAGCTCGGCGCGCTGCTGATCGCGATGGTCGTGCTGCTGAGCGTCGTGGGTGTGGCGGTCGTGTTCGGCACCTCTCGCCGCGCGCCCGCTCCGGTGCTCAGGCGACGAGCGGGGATCGGGCTGCTCGCGCTGCTGGCGGTGGCGCTCGTCGCCTTCGCGGGCGCGCTCGCGATCAGCCACCGCGGCTTCACGGGCACGATCTCGCACGCCTTCAACTCGCTCACCGACACCCACGCGAAAGTGCCGAACACGCCCGGCAGGCTCACCGCGATCGCGAGCGTGCGCGCGCAGTACTGGAACGAGGCGCTGAAGGTCTTCCAGGCACATCCGGTCGCGGGCGCCGGTGCAGGCGGCTACGAAGTGGCACGACTGCGCTACCGCAGCGGCCCGCTGCCGGTCAAACACGCACACGGCTTCATCGTGCAGACGCTCGCCGACCTCGGCATCGTCGGGCTCGTGCTGGTGCTGGCGCTGCTGGCGAGCTGGATGGCCGCGGCCGGTCGCGCCACGCACCCGTTCAACCGCCGCTGGCCGAGCTGGGCCGAGATCCGCGCGGGAGCGCGGCCGCGCTGGGCGCCGCTGCCGCGGCTCGAGGGCCGCTACTACGGCCCCGAGCGGATCGGCATGCTCAGCCTGCTCTGCATCGTGGTCGTGTTCGGAATCCATTCGCTGATCGACTGGACGTGGTACGTGCCGGGCGATGCGGTGGTGGCTCTGATCTGCGCCGGCTGGCTGGCCGGCCGGGGACCGCTGACGGCCGGCAAGCGCTCGGCTGTGCAGCTGCCCGCGGGGCGCCCCTCGCCGGTGCGGCTGGCGCTCGCGGCCGCTGCGATCGTCGGAGCACTGCTGATCGCCTGGACTCAATGGCAGCCGCAGCGCTCGAGCACGGCCAGCCTCGACGCGCTCGCGAAACTCGAAGGCAACCGCTCGGCCGCCATGGCCGCCGCGCGCGCCGGCGTCTCGCGCGATCCGCTGTCGGCCGAAGCGCTGTTCACGCTGGCGTCGGTGCAGAGCGGCTCGGGGCAGGCCGCGCAGGCGCGCGCGACGCTGCGCAAGGCGGTGCGCGTGCAGCCCTCGAACCCGAAGACGTGGCTGACGCTCGGCCATTTCGACCTGGCAGCCGATCCCCACGCGGCGCTCGAAGAGCTGCGCGCAGGCATCTACCTGAACCCGGAGCTGGTCTCCCAGGAAGCGCTCACGCGCGGCGAACCGGAAGCGGTGCAGGCATACAACGACTACATCCAGGCGCTGCGCGGCGACCAGGCCGCAGCGGCGCTCAGAAGCGCGAGCGAACAGCGCTCGCGAGCAGCCAGCGGTGCGCCCAGGGCGGGCCACCGGCGCCGCGCACCGAAACCTGCTCGAAGCCGAACTCGCAAATGAGCGCGGCGAGCGTGTCGCGGCTGTAGAAGCGCAGGTGATCCGAGCGCGGCTCGAAGCGCGCCGCGAACGCGCGCCGCGAGAGCGCAGCGGCAAGCAGCTGCGCGCGGCCCAGCGAGGGGGTGCTCAGCAGCAGGCGCCCGCCCGAGCGCAGCACGCGACGCAGCTCCGACAGCCACGCTGCGGTGTCGGCGACGTGCTCGATCACCTCGCCCGCCCACACCACGTCGAACGCCGCGTCCGGCAGCTCCCAGCCGCCCTCGGCGCCGATCAGCGCGACTTCGAGCGCAGGGTCGCGGCGCTGCGCGCGGCGAAGCGGCTCCTCCGCGACGTCTGCGGCCAGCACCCGTGCGCCGGCGCCGCGCAGCGCAGAGGCGAACAGGCCCTCGCCGCTGCCCACGTCGAGCACGCGCTCGCCGGGCTGAACGCGATCGAGCAGGAAGCTCCTGCGCAGCTCGAAGCCTGCCGGCGCAAGACCCTCGGGCAGCGCCCGCCAGAGCGTTTCGTGGTAATTGCGGGCGCTCATCGACTGCAGAGAAGCTCTCACACCTTCTCAAGCCTGCGCGAACAGATTATGTTGGCGCGGTGCGCGTTTGGGAGGATGCGAGAGGGACGGGGAAGCGATGAAGGTCGCGCTCGACAGCCGTCCGGCATCCGATCTAGGCGGCGTCGCGCGCTACGCGCGCTGCCTGCTGGACGCGCTGCGCGAGACGGCGGCGGCGAGCGACGAGGTGATCGAGACGAACCGTCCCGCGGCGTCAATGCGCGCACGCGGCGCCGACCTGTTCCACGCGCCGTGGATCGAGGGCGCGATGCTGCACAGCCCCTGCCCGATGGTCGTGACGATTCACGACCTGGCGCGCTACAAGCGGCGCAGCGAGCACCTGCGCCAGAGCCTGCGCGCGCGGCTGCGGCCGCTGGCTTTGCAGCGCGCGGCCGCGGTGATCGTGCCCTCGCAGGCCGTCGCCGAGGACGCCGTCTCGCAGCTGCGCCTGGAGCCTGAGCGCATCGTCGTGATCCCCGAGGCGGCCGACACGGTGATGTACCCGCGCGACGCCGCCGAGATCGATGAGGTGCGCTCGCGCTTCGGCCTGCCGCAGCGCTACCTGCTGTGGGTCGGCAGCCTGCGCCACCCCGATCCCGCAACCCACATCGCGAAGCTCGCCGCGACGGCGCGCGAGCTGCCGCTCGTGCTCGTCGGGCCGACGCGCCCGTGGGCGCACGAGCTGCCCGGCGTGATCCTCACGGGCCAGGTCAGCGATGCCGAGCTGAGCGCGCTCTACAGCGGCGCGCACGCGCTCGCGATCAGCTCCGGCGAGCAGGGCTTCGGCCTGTCCGCGGTCGAGGCGCTCGCCTGCGGCACGCCGGTTGCCGCCGTGAGCGGGCCGGCGCTTCGCGAGGTGCTCGGCGAGCGCGCCACGTTCGTAGAGCCCGGCGACATGCCGGCGCTGATCGCTGCCGCGCAGGCAGCGCGCCGGCCCGCCCCGCCGCCGCCGTGCTGGACCTGGCACGACGCAGCGCGCGAGACCTGGAGCGTCTACGCCCGCGCGATCACGCCGCTCGAGACGCCTCGCTCCAGGCGCAGCGGCCGCAGCGGCCTGCCGCGGCCGCGGCGGCTCGAGACTCAGTAGGCGCCCCGGCGCGAGATCACGGCCGGGATCGTCTTCAGCAGGATCGTGAGGTCGAGCGCGAGCGACCAGTGCTCGAGGTACAGGAAGTCGAGGTGCACGAGGTCGTCGAAGTCCAGCTCGGAGCGGCCGGAGACCTGCCACAGCCCGGTGATGCCGGGCGGCACCTCCAGCCGCTGGCGGTGCCAGGGCTGATATTCGGCCACTTCGGCGGGACGGCCGGGGCGGGGACCCACCACGCTCATCTCGCCGCGCAGCACATTGATGAACTGCGGCAGCTCGTCCAGGCTGGAGCGGCGCAAGAAGCCGCCGATGCCGGTGATGCGCGGGTCGGCGCGCATCTTGAAGAGCGGCCCGGTGGACTCGTTGTGCTCCTTGAGCAGGGCCTCCTCGGCCTCGGCTCCGACGCGCATCGTGCGAAACTTGTAGATATCGAACGGGCGGCCCGCCTGCCCCACGCGGCGCTGCTTGAACAGGGCCGGGCCGGGCGAGTCCAGGCGGATAAGGACGGACAACAGCAGCAGGAGCGGAGACGCGGCCACCAGGGCGATCAAAGCAAAGGCAAAATCCAGCGCGCGTTTGATGAGCCGGCCAGCGCGCGGGAGGGTGGTGGCCTTGAGGCTCATGAGCGGGATGCCGCCCATGTCGTCGAAATCCACCCGGCTGAGCGAGAGCTGGAAGAGATCGGGCACCACGCGCGCGCGCACGCCGGCGGCCTGGCAAGTGCGCACCAGGCCCATGATGGTGCGGTGATACATCCAGGGCAGCGTGATGATCATCTCATCCACGCGCTCCGACTTCATCACCGTGCCGACGCTGTCCAGGCCGCCCAGCGCCTTGAAGCGGCCCAGGTCGCCCTTGCTCAGGTCATCATCCACAAAACCGACCACCTGATAACCCAGTTCGGGCCGCGCCACCAGGTTGCGCATCACCGCGCGCCCAATTTCGCCCGCGCCGACGATGAGCACCCGGTCGAGGCCGATGCCGCGCTTGCGCAACTGCGCCGCTACCACGCGGCGCGCCAGCCGGACGCCGCTGAGGAGCACGATGGTGAAGAGGCCGACCTCAAACGGCAGCAGACGAGAGTAGACCAGCGGCTGAATGAGGAACGTGGCGGCGATCAACATCACCGTGGTGGTGGTGGTGGCATTGCCAATGCGGTAAAGCTCCTCGAACCAGCCGCCCTCGCGCCGGTGGCGATAGACGCCATCCAGCGCCAGGAAGAGCAACATCATGACGGTGAAGGCCAACTGGAAGGGAATATAGGCGCTGTAGGGCGCGTCGTTATTGTCCTGCACGGCGGTGAACAACTGTAATTGGTAGCGCACATAGTAGCCCAGGAAGAAGGCCAGATTCACCAGCAGCGTATCGGCCAGCACAATCAGGGCCGTGCTGCGCACCCGCCGGGCCGCAAATGGCACCCGGCGCGCGGGCGCCTGAACGTTGGTCACGTCGGTGGTGGCGCTCATGCGGGGCGGGTGGGCGCGCGCTGCAGCGCCAGACGATAGGCGGCCACCGTGCGGGCAGCGGTTTCGCCCCAGGTGAACAGCGCCGCGTGCGCCGGGCCGCGCGCCAAC
>DASWSH010000127.1:0-7529 GCA_036402735.1 Solirubrobacteraceae bacterium
CCGATCCACAGCGAGAGGATCTCCCCGCGCACGCCGGCGCCCACGAAGTCCTGCAGAAAGCGCTCGATCGCAGCCTTGCCGCGGTGCTCGCCCGCCCAGCGGTGCTCGCCGTCGTTGAAATGCAGCACCGCGTTCTCCTCGTAGCCCGCCAGGAGCGGGCCGTAGTCGCCCTCGCTGAGGCGTGCGACATCGGAGCGGAGCTTGCGCAGGATCAGCCGGATCAGCATCGAGCGGCCGAGCCCGGCGATCAGCGCTCCAGCGAGTAGCGCGCGCATGCGGCGCAGGCTACCAGAGGACTAGAGCGATCGTTCTAGTCAGGCGCGCGCCCGCGCCACCTTCGGCCCTGATGCCCCACCCGATGGACGAATCAAACGTCCAGCCCTGCGGCGTCGAGGGCTCGCGCGCGGTCTGCGTACTCCCTGACGCGAGTGATCTTCCCCTCTCGCAGCGAGTAGACGACGGCGTAGCGAAGCTCCGTCTGGACGCCGCTGAGTCGTGCACGGCCCCGGACGCGAAGCGCCGCGAGGACACGTTCCTCATCAACGTCGAGCAGTTCCTCAACGACGCTCGTGATGTCCTCGAAGGTGTCGAGCCAGTCCTGGACGTATTGACGCGCGGCATCGATCCCACGCATCTCGCCAACGTCGTCGGGCGCACCCACGATCGCCCGCCAGTTGATCTCGGGATCCCAGTAATCGGCCATCGCATCGAGGCCTGCCTCCGCGAAAGCCTGCCAAGACCGGCGCACGATCTCCACGTTCTGAAGCGACATCGCCTACTGCGCCAGCCCCATGGCCTCGAGGGCCTCGGCTCGGTCCGTGTACTCGACGAGACGGGCCGTCTTGCCGTTCCTCACCGCGCATACATGAGCCAACTGCATGTCGATTTGCACGCCGCTGGCCGCGCCATGTCCGATGAACCGCACCCACACGAACACCTGGTCCCCGTCGCTCCTGGTCTCGAGCGGCTCGACCCTGAGGTCCGGATATGCCTCCACCCAGCGGCCGACGTGTTGGCGGATCGCCTCAATCCCGCGGTGCGTGTCGGCGTCCGGGTCGTCGCTTGACGCGAGGTATTCGGCGTCCTCATGCCAGTTCTCGAGCGATGGCTCCTTCTCGCCGGCGTTGAAGCGAGCGTAGGCGGCGAGCACGATCTCCACGTTCTGAAGCGACATCGCCTGAGCAGTATCCCGCCTGCCGCATCGCCGGGTCGAGGCCGCGGACCTGCTGAGGATGAAGGAGGGGACGTTGCGGGAACGGACGCGACAGGGTCGCGTGCCGTGTGTCCGGCTTGGGCGGCTGGTCCGCTACGACGCTCGGGACCTGGCGGCGTCGGTCGAGACGATCAAGCAGCCAGCCAAATCCGCATGATGCGCGATCCGAGGGTCTCGACGGCCGTTTTCAGCGACGGCACATCGGTTAGAAGGCTGACTATGACGTTCAGCATCGAGCGCCAGAACCGAGACTGCCGCTACCGCCTTCTGTTGCGCGGCGAACTCGACCTCGCCTCAGCGCCAGATGTCGAATCGACCCTGACCGAGCTCTGCGAAGCGGGTGCGTTGGAGATCGAGATCGATCTACGCGCCGTGACGTTCATCGACTCTGCAGGACTCCACGCGATCCTCCGTGCGAAAGAACTTTGCAGGGATCACCGAGCCGATTTCTTTGTGGTGCGAGGCGAGGCGTTCTCGCAGCGGCGGCTGTTTGATCTGACGGGGCTCACGGAGCGAATCCCGTGGCGGAAGCCACAGGACGCAGCCGCCGTCTCTGAGTCACCTGCGGCCGTGGAGCAGCCCCACGGAAGCGCGGCCGCTAAGGCGTCTGCCTTGTGATAAATCGTGTGGTACGACGCTCGGCCAAAGGACGGCCCAGACCGCCCCAAGCCCCGTAGAAACGGCCCAAGACACGGGGCGTTAGGACCAAAGCCGGAGAGGGGTCTCGAACCCCTGACCTCCTGTTTACAAGACAGGTGCTCTACCAGCTGAGCTACTCCGGCGGTGTCGGCCGAGTTTAGACCCGGCGGGGGCATGCGATCGAGCCGCGCAGTCCGACAGTCGGAATGGGCCGCTGAGCAGGCCAAACGGAATGGTGTTGGTCCCCGCCCCAGCGGGTACTCCCCGACTAGAAAGATGTTCAGGCGTACCCGCGGCGGTGGCAGCAGACGGGCAGGAGCCCCGGCCGCGGCGGGCGAGCCGACACCGAATGAACACCCTAGCCACAGCTTCACAAAAGCAGTGCTACGTGCTGCGCGCGGACCCCGCATTGGCCGAGGTGATTCCCGCTGGGCGCCGGCAGCAGGCGATCGATGGGTGCATGGCCCGCGAGGTGTCGATTCCGGTGGGCCGCTGGCACGGTGCGCCGCTGGCGGATCCGGACGGAGGCATCGGCATGCTCGTGCTCTCGGGGCTGCTGATCCGGCGGGTCGGGCTCGGCGGGCGCTACGGCGCGGAGCTGCTGGGCGCCGGCGATGTGCTCCGGCCGTGGGAGAGACAGGATGAGTCGCCGACGCTGCCGCTGAGCACCGCCTGGCGCGTGCTGCAGGCGTGCAAGCTGGCGGTTCTCGACGACGAGTTCGTCGGCTGCATGAGCGCCTATCCGGAGCTGGCGGGAGCTCTCGTCGGACGCGCGGTTGGCAGGTCCCGCTCGCTGGCGGTCAACATCGCGATCGTCCATCAGGCGCGCGTCGACGTGCGCCTGCACATGCTGCTGTGGTTCCTTGCCGGTCGCTGGGGCAGGGTCAGCCCGGAGGGTGTGATGCTGCCGCTGCGCCTCACGCACGCGGTGCTCGCCGAACTGAGTGCCGCGCGGCGGCCGACGGTGACCAGCGCGCTCTCGCAGCTGGCCAAGCAGGAACTCGTCGTGCCGACCGAGAACGGCTGGCTGCTCAGGGGCAGCCCACCCGTCGAGTTGCAGGACGGCAAGCTCGGCACGCAGCGCAACGAGCAGGGTCCGGACAAGGACCCCGCGGCAGCAGACGCGCAGCGCGACGCGCGGGCGGCGCGCGAGGCCGGCGGTCCGCCTCAGGGCGAAACGGCCGAGGAGCCGCGTCGCGCCGCCGCCGCACAGGCACGCGCGCACGACCCGGCGATGGAGCACCGCCGTGAAGCGCCGGCGCGTGCGCGTGACAGCGCGATGAGCGCGCCCCGCCGGTAGCGGACCGCGGTTCCAGATCCGCTGTAACGCGGGTCTCGCGCGCGGTGTATCTCGGGCGTGGCCGCCACATGCCCTGAGCCGGACTCCGCGCAGCAATCGCACCTCGACCTTGGCGGCTTCCGCCGGCGCTCGCTGAACAAGGGCGTGAACCCTGTGATCTACTGGCTGCTGCGCAGCCTGCTGGTCCCGTTCTTCCGCATCTACCTGCGCATCGAGAGAATCGGCCGCGAGCACCTGCCCAAGAGCGGCCCGCTGCTGATCGCGTCCAACCACCGCAGCTTCCTGGACCCGTTCGTGATCGGCACGATGGTCCGCAGGCCCGTCTACTACATGGCCAAGCGCGAGCTGTTCGAAAAGCGCTGGCAGGCGTGGATCCTCAACGCGCTCGGAGCGTTTCCGATCGACCGCGGTGCGAGCGACGGCGCCGCGATGGCCACAGCGCGCGCGATCCTCGAACGAGGCGACTGCGTGGTCGTGTTCCCGGAGGGCACGCGCGTGCGCACAGGGCCGCTGGGCACACCGAAACGCGGCGTCGGCCGGCTGGCGCTCGAAACCGGCGCCCCCATCGCGCCGGTCGCGGTGATCGGCACAGATCAGGTGCGCCGCGGCTGGCGCATCCGGCCGCGCAAGGTGCGCCTGCGCGCGGGCCGGCCGCTCCTGTTCCCGACGGTGCAGGACTCCTCGCCGGATCTGGCCGGTGGCGTGACCGAGCGAGTGTGGGCATGCGTGAGCCTGCAATGGCATTGGCTCGGCGGCGTGAGCGCGCCGCGGGCCGCACTCGGCGAAGAGGCGCCGCCGCGCGAGATCTCCCGCGCGGCCTAGTTTCTGCGACGACGGCGGGAGTAGGGTGCGATGAGTGGCCGAGCACGCAAGCGAGAAGCCGAAGGCACAGCTCGACGCGGAGTTCTCCGAGCTGTATCGCTCGCACCTTCGCGACGTGTACAGCTATGCCTACTACCGGGTGGGCAACCACCACGACGCGGAGGATCTGACCGAGCAGACCTTCCTGCAGGCCTACCGGCATTTCGAGCGTGCCCAGCGCGAATCAAATGGCCGCCCGCTGCGACCGTGGCTGATCAGGATCGCGCACAATCTCGCCGCCAACCTCTACCGGGACCGCTCGCGCAAGCCGGCCTCGCCGATCGACGAGACGACCACGATCATCGCGCCGCACACGACCGAGCAGCTGGTCGAGGGGCGCGACGAGCTGAGCCGCGTGCTGGATGGCGTTGCGATGCTTCCGGACGACCGCCGCGAGGCGCTGATCATGCGCTTCGCGCTGGGCATGGACAACCGCGAGATCGCGCGCGCGCTGGGGCGCTCCGACGGAGCGACGAAGGTGCTGATCCATCGTGCGATCAGGCAGCTCGAGGAGATCGTCGGACCGCGTGGCGACGCGGCCGCGGGAGACGCAGCGCCCGCCCGCAAGCAGGCGGCCGCGCCGGAGGCCGGCGATGAGTGAGGTACTGCCCAACCTCGAGGGGCTGCTGCGGGAAGCGCTCGCGCCGGTCGAGCCGCCGGCCGACCTCGTCGAGCGGCTCGAGTCGACGCTGCAGTCGATCACCGAGATGGCCGCCGATGAGCTCGAGGCATGGGAGCTCTCGGCGATGCGCGATCCACGCAACTGGGCGAGGCCCGCCGCGGCGCTCGTCGTCGGCGGCGCCGCCGGCACAGCGCTGGTGGTGCTGCGCGCACGCCGCCGCAGCGCGGCCACGCCGGTCGGCCTGAGCGGCGTGCGCGATGTCGCCGAGCGCGCACTGCGCGACCTGGAGCGCGAGACGCGCAAGCTGCTGGGCGAGCGCTGAGCGCGCTGGCCGCACCGGCGGGAACCCGCCAGCTGCACAGCTAGGCTCTCAGCGCCATGGCCACCTGCTACCGCCATCCCTCACGCGAGACCGGCGTCGCCTGCTCGAACTGCGGTCGTCCGATCTGTCCCGACTGCATGACGACGACGCCCGTCGGCATGCGCTGCCCCGAGTGCGGCAAACAGCGCACCCAGGTCAAGCGGATGCGCGAGATGGCGACGCTCCCCCGCGTCACCTACGCGCTGCTCACGATCAACATCGCCGCCTTCCTCACCGAGCAGGGACAGTTCTCGCTGTTCGGCACGAGCATCCACGGCAAGGTCATCCAGGAAGGCGTGCTGTATCGCGAAGCGATCTCGGTCGGCCATCAGTACTGGCGTCTCGTCACCGCCGGCTTCCTGCACGAGAACCTGCTGCACATCGCCTTCAACATGTACCTGCTGTATCTGCTCGGGCTGATGCTCGAGCCGGCGCTCGGGCCACTGCGCTTCGGCTTGATCTACCTGACGGCGCTGCTGGCGGGCTCGTTCGGCGCGCTGCTGGCGACCGATGCACCGTCGCTGGGAGCGTCGGGCGCGATCTTCGGGCTGATGGGCGCGGCCGCCGTCGAGCTGCGTGCGCGCCGGCTCAGCGTGATGGAGTCGGGCATCGGCGGCCTCATCATCATCAACCTCGTGCTCAGCTTCAGCCTCGCGAACATCTCCGTCGGCGCCCATATCGGCGGCCTGATCGGAGGCGCGCTCGCGGCGCTGGCGCTGCGCACCGCCGACGCGCGCGGCGTGCGCTGGCTGGGGCTGCTCGCGTGCCTGGCGATCTGCGTGGCCGCAGTGGCCGGCGCGATCGCCGTCTCGAAAGTCAGCGGCACGGGATTCGCCTGAGCCCTCGCGTGTCGGCGGCCCGTCGGCCCTGCCGGCGCCGGCCGAATCCTGCGCCGGCAGTGCTACCGCACGCCCAGCTGCGCCGGCGCCAGCGAGATCGCCTGATCGGCCACCGCGGGAGCGGGCACGGCATGCGGGTGCAGCAGGTGCGCGAGCAGCTCGAGGCCGTCGACCAGGCGCGGGCCGGGGCGGGAGAAGTATGCGGAGGCATTGACGGCAACGATCTCACGCGCTCCCAGCGCGCGCAGACGCTCGCCGTACAGGAGCGCCTCCGCATGCGCGCGCTGCGCGTCGTAGCCGCACGGCATCACCACGACGATCTCCGGAGCTGCGGCGGCTACCCGCTCCCACTCGACCGTCTCCGACGGCTCGCCGGCCAGACCGAGCACGTCTTCGCCGCCGGCCAGCTCGATCAGCTGCGGCGTCCAATGGCCCGCGGCGAACACCGGGTCGAGCCACTCGAGCGCCGCGACGCGTGGACGCTGGCGCCCCCCGTTGCCGCCGTCACCGCGCACGGCCAGCTTGACCCTGTCGATGCGCGCCGCGATCGAGTCCAGCAGCTCGACGCCGCGATCGCGTCTTCCGGTCTCCTGCGCGAGCGTGCGCACATCGCCCAGCGTCTCGCCGAGCGTGTGCGGGTCGAGCGCGACCACGTGCGGCGAGGACGGCAGGCGCGCCGCGATCTCGGTGACCTCCTCGTAGGAGACCGCGCAGACGGGACACAGCGCCTGCGTGACGATCAACTCGGGCTGCAGCGCCTCCAGCGCGCCCTCGTCGAGCTCGTAGATCGCCTCGCCGGCCAGCGTCCTCTCGCGCACCGCAGCGTCGATCTCCGCCGCGCCGAGGCCCGGCGGGAGCACGTCGCGGGTGACCTGCTCGATCTCGCGTGCCTGCGGCGGGAAGTCGCACTCGTGCGTGACGCCCACCACTTCGCCGCCGGCGCCGAGCGCGAACAGCAGTTCCGTGGCGTGGGGCACGAGGCTGACGATTCGCATGACGACGACTGTAAGGGGTAAAGCTGGAGCGATGGCGGTTCTCGAGGACAGCGATGTGCAGCAGCGACTGTCGGAGCGGCCGGATTGGCGCCTGCAGGACGGCGCGATCGTGCGCGACCTCGAGCTGGCGGACTTCGCGCAGGCGCTGGCGTTCGTGCAGAGGGTCGGGACGGCGGCGGAGGCTGCCAATCACCATCCCGACATCCTGCTCCACGGCTGGAACAAGGTGCGCCTGACGCTCGAGACGCACTCCGAGGGCGGGCTCACCGAGGCCGACTTCCGCCTCGCGGGGCAGATCGACGCGCTGCTCTGAGGTCAGTCCGAGCCGCTCGCTTCCGCCCGTGGGCCTTGCTACGGTTGGGCAGCTGACTGGCGCGATGAACGACGACGAAGAACTTCCGCGAAGTAGCCGCGCCGGCGCGCGCGTCCCGTGGCGGGGGGCGAGCAGCCCGGCGTGAACGGCCTGAAGCTCCTGATTGCCGCCGTCCTGGTCGGCGTCAACGCGTTCTTCGTGATCGCCGAGTATGCGCTCGTGCGATCGCGCCGCGTGCGCCTGGAAGTGATGCGCGACGAGGGCGCCGCCGGCGCCGGGCTGGCGCTCGAGCAGCTCTCGCAGGTCAACGACTACATCTCCGCCGTCCAGATCGGTGTGACGCTGACCTCGATCGCGATCGGCGCGCTCGCCGAGCCGGCGCTCGC
>DASWSH010000128.1:0-18315 GCA_036402735.1 Solirubrobacteraceae bacterium
TTCGGGCGGCTTCGGCGTTTCCGGCAGCTTCGGCGAGACTTCGGGCAGTTTCGGCGTCGGCACGCCGGCGATCGACGGGATGGGCGCCGGGACGGTCACCGGTGGCAGCCCCGACGGGGTGGGCACCGCGACAGTCACCGGCGGCAGCCCGCCGACGGCCGCTTCGGCCAGCGGCGCCGCCTGCTGTGCGCTGCCGCCGGGCAGGACCGAGACGTTCGAACCGGGGGTGGACACGGTCGCGAGCGGACCCGTCGCAGCGGGCGCAGCCGGCGAGGCGACGGCGGCCGCCGGCGCGGCGAAGGCGGCGAGGGTCGCGGCGGCAGCGCCTGCGCCGGTCGCGCGAGCAGCGGTCCAACGGGTGGACCGTCGGGTGGAGCGGTGCGTCATGCGAGCAAATCCTTTTTTTCGCGAGCCCCCTGGGACGCTTTCACGACCCGGTTTTGGAGCACCCCTCCACCCGGAAGCGTAGAGGACAGCGCCGCTCGGATCCAGGGGATGCGGACAGATCAGCCCGCGGCGCTCACGCGACCCAGCGGGCGAGCAGCGGGTCGCTCGCCGCCGCCTCGCGAAGGCGCGCGGCCGTCGCCGCACGCAGGTCGTGCTTGGTGCGCGCGTACACGTCGGCAGGGAGCTCCGCCATCGCGGCGGCGAGAGCGAGCGCGCGCGCCAGGACCTGCTCTGGCGCGATCGCCTCGTCGAACACGCCCAGCCGCATCGCCTCCGCGCTGTCGATCAGCGCGCTGCCGAGCGCCAGCGCGCGGGCCGCGTGCGGCGGCAGCTCCGCCGCCACGACGCCGATCGCGGCCTGCGGGTAGGGCACGCCGACCTTAACCTCGGTGAGCCCGTAGCGGCCCTCGGTGGAGACCACGCGCTGATCGGTGCAGAGCGCAAGCACCAACCCGCCGGCGATCGCGTGCCCGGTGATCGCGCCGACCACCGGGCAGGGCAGCTCGTACACGCCGAGCGCCATCTCGTTGATCGCGTCGACCATCTCGCGCTGCTCCTCGGCGCCGTAGCCGGGCACGGCTTTGAGGTCGGCGCCGGCCGAGAAGAACCCGGGCCGGCCGGCGAGCACGAGCGCTCGTGGCGGCGCCGAGGCGAGGTGCGCGACCGCGGCGTTGAGCTCGCGCAGCAGCGCCACGTCCATCGCGTTGGCCGGCGGACGGTCGATCGTGAGCACCGCGACACCGTCGGATTGCTCGTTCACGCTGACGTGTGCCATTGCGGGCGATCCTACCGGCCTATATTGACCTGGTGGTGACGCGGTGAAGAGGCGCAGGCTCGGCGCGAGCGGCCCGGAGGTCTCGGCGCTCGGACTCGGTTGCATGGGCATGTCGGGGATGTACGGGCCGTCGGACCGCGAGGAGTCGATCGCGACGATCCACGCGGCGTTGGAGGCGGGGATCGACCTGCTCGACACCGGCGACTTCTACGGCATGGGCCACAACGAGCTGCTGATTGCCGAGGCGCTGCGCGGGCGCCCGCGCGAGGACTACCTGCTGAGCGTGAAGTTCGGCGCGCAGCGCGGCCCGGACGGGGCGTGGCTCGGCTACGACGCGAGCCCGGCGGCCGCGAAGACGGCGCTGGCGTACTCGCTGGTGCGGCTGGGCGTCGATCACATCGACATCTACCGGCCCGCGCGCCTGGATCCCGCGGTGCCGATCGAGGAGACGGTGGGCGCGGTCGCGGAGCTGGTGCAGGCCGGCTACGTGCGCTACATCGGCCTCTCGGAGGTGGGCGCGGAGACGCTGCGGCGCGCTGCGGCGGTGCATCCGATCTGCGACCTGCAGATCGAGTACTCGCTGATCTCGCGACGGATCGAGGCGGAGATCCTGCCGGCGTGCCGGGAGCTGGGGATCGGCGTGACGGCGTACGGCGTGCTCAGCCGCGGCCTGATCGGCGGCCACTTCTCGACCGACACGCAGCTCGCGCCCGGCGACTTCCGCGCGGCGGCGCCGCGCTTCAGCGAGGCCAACCGCGCGCACAACCTCGAGCTCGTCGAGGGCCTGCGGGCGCTTGCGGAGGCGAAGGGCGCGACCGTCGCGCAGGTGGCGATCGCGTGGGCTCTGGCGCGCGGCGAGGACATCGTGCCGCTGGTCGGCGCGCGCACGCGCGAGCGGCTGGCGGAGGCGCTGGGCGCGCTCGAGCTCGAGCTGGCGGAGGAGGAGATCGAGCGGCTGGAGCGGGCTGTGCCGCCCAACGCGGCGGCAGGCGATCGCTATCCCGCGCACGGCATGGCGACGCTCGACAGCGAGCGCTGAGCCGCCGCGGCTAGCGGACCTTGGCGGTTGCGGCCGGGCCGAGGTTGCCGGCGGCGTCTTCGGCCTGCAGCGACAGCTTGCGCGTGCCGGCGGGCAGGGTGACTTCGCGTGTCACAGCGCTGGCGCCGGGGGCGGGCGCGCCGAGATCGACCGCGGTGGAGCCGGCGCGTGCGATGTAGCGGGCCGGCGTACCGCACTGGCCGTTGTCGCCAGGTGCGCTGAAGGTGACGCGGTAGGTGCCGCCGCCGAGCGAGGTCGCGGCCAGGCCGGCGGGGGCGCTCGGTGGCGTGCCGTCGTGGTCGTAGTTGCCGCTGCCCTGCTGGTCGTGACGGAAGGAGGGCCATTGCGGCTGGCAGGCGGGCGCTTCGGTCTGCCATTCGAACAGCCAGCCTTCGCGCGTGATGTCCGCCATGCGGCCGTCCTGGGCGAAGGCGGCGGGTGAGAACAGCCATCCGCCCGTCACCTTCGGGAAGCCCGGCACGTCGTGGCCGCTGGCGCCGTCGTAGGCGTGCAGCAGCCCCAGGCCGGTGCCGGTGACGATCTGGTTGCCGGGCAGCGACGGGTCGACCTTGGCGATGTCGTTGGCGGACAGCAGCTGGTAGTCGTCGGTGACGGTGGGGAAGGCGGGCAGCGTCGCGCCGGTCGAGCCGTCGAACGCGCCGATCAGGTGGTTGTAGGGGAAGTTCTGCCCGACGAGCAGCAGGTTGGCTGCCTGCGCGAGCGACAGCTCGTACTTGACGACGTCGGGCGTTCCCGTGCCGAGCACGTCGCCGATCGAGGCGGACTCGAACAGGTTCAGCGCGCCGCTGCGGTCGGTCGCGTTCGAGGCGGAGCCGTACGCCTCCGGGCCGGCCTGCTGGATCGTGCGCACGGTCTTGCCGTCGACGCCGAGCTCCTGCAGCGCGCCGCCCGTGACCGAGGCGACGATCACGGTCTGCCCGCCGATGCGGGCGATCGCCGCGTCCTGGCCGGGGCCGATCAGCGGCAGCACGTTCTGGATCAGTCCCGGCAGCTTCACGGGCCAGCCCGGCATGATCTTGGCGCTGGCGCCGTCGATCGCATACAGGCGCCCGCTCGATCCGGCGGCCTGCGCGGTGATCCCGGCGAAGGTGAGTTCGGTCGGTTCGGGCGCGCCGTAGACCTCGTTGCTGGCGACGACGACGTCGTCGTGGCCGGCGCCGTTGAGGTCGCCGATCGCGGGCTCGTTGATCGACTCCGCGACCATCTGGCGGCCGGCAGCGACTTCGGCCGGGTCGATCAGCGCGACCGGGTAGCCCTTGACGGGCTTGCCGTTCGGACGCCAGGCGTAGAGGTGGCCGTCCAGGCCGGGCTCGACGATGTCCGGGCTCTTGGTGAAGCCTTCGAGATGCGCGAGCGCGGGCGCCGCAAGGAAGCCGCACTTCGGGTGGCTCGAGCCGTTCTCCAGCGCCGGCCCGCAGAACGAGCGGTTCACCGAGACGGGGAAGCCGCGCAGCGGCTTGCCGTTGGCATGCCACGCATACAGGTGTTCGCCGGCGGCAGCCACCACGTCGGGTTCGCCGGAGCCGTTCAGGTCGGCGATCAGCGGGCCGCGCGGCGGCTCGTGCGGCAGGCCGAGCGCAGCGAGAGCGGGGGAGCCGCTGTGGCCGAGCGCGGAGGACTGCGTGCCGGTCGAGACCGGCCAGCCCTTCAGCTCGGAGCCGTCGGGCAGGTAGGCGTGCAGGAGGCCGTCCTCGGTCGGCACGATCAGCTCCTGCGTGCCGGAGCCGCTGAGGTCGGCGTAGCGCAGCGCCGATTCGCCGCCGGCGCCGAGCTGCTTGGGATAGCCGCTGCGCAGGCTGGGATCGCTGAACGTCGAGAAGACGCGGCGGTCGATGCCGGTGATCGTGCTGCCCGGCGCGCTCACCTCGAGCTGCACGGCGAATTCGTGCTGGAACGGGTTGGGCTCGCCGGCGCCGAAGGTGGGACCGCCGGCGTCGGGCGGCACGACGTAGGTTTCCAGGGCGGCGCGGACCGCCTGCAGGTCGATCGAGCCGAAGTCCGTGACGGTGCCCGCGCCGTCGCCTTCGCGCACGGTCGTCCACGACGACGGCGCCTGGCCGGCGCCCCACATGAGCTTCCAGTGGAACTGGCCGCCGCTGGCGAAGCGCGCGCGGGCGAGACCGGTGATGTCCGCGCTCGTGCCGGTCAGCGGCGCGAACCACGCGGGCGAGTCGATCGCGGCCTCCGGCGGGATGTTGCCTTTGACGACGGCGCCGACGGCGGCGCCGAGGTTGGCGCGGCCCCAGCCGAAGTGCGTCGTCCACTGCTGGTCGGGCGGGAGCGTGGGGCTCGCGCCGGGATCGGGCACGCCGGCGCCCGCGGTGTTCGGCGTGAGCACGCGCTCAGCCGTCTGCTCGAGCAGCTCGCGCACCACGTCGGGGTGAAGCGCGATGCCGTGGTCCAGGCCGGCGCTCGCGACCAGCGCGGCGGCGCCCGCTGCCTTGCTCGTGTTGACCGAGCCGGTCGGGCCCTCCATCGAGATCGAGCTCTTGCCGCCGTACTGCGTCGTGTTGGCGCCGCGGAAGAACGTCGAGACGGGCGCGTTCGAGCCGAGGCACGTCTGCAGCCCGGAGGCTCCGCAGAGCTTCTCGCCTTCGACCCACTGGCTGGATTCTTCGCCGAGCCCGACGGTGTCCGGCACGGTGCCCTGGATCAGCATCGCGTGCGGGTAGTTGCCGGCGTAGTTGTGGTCGGCGGTGTTGAGGTCGTCGCCGGAGAAGGTCTGCACGACGCCGTGGTCGTAGGCGTACTGCGAGGCGTTCTGCGCGAAGGCGGAGTGGTAGAGGCTGCCGTTCGCGCCCTCGATCACCTTCGCGCCGTTGTCGGTCGCGTAGAGCATGCCCAGCGCGAAGTCGTTGGCGTCGGATACGAACGTGTCCCAGGTGCGGATCGGCATCAGCTGGCAGTGCGGGCACACGCCGATCGAGCCTTCGCCGTCGTTGCCGCGTTCCGCCGCGTCCGCCGCGCGGCCGCTGCCGTGGTGGTGGGCGGCGAAGTAGCTCGACAGGTCGGCGGGTTCGTTGTTGTTGTCGAAGAAGTTCCACCCCGCGATGTCGTTGGCGAAGCCGTTGCCGTCGTTGTCGAAGTGCTGGCCGGCGGCGCACTGCGTGAGCAGGTGCGTGGAGCCGTCGATCTGGCAGTTGCCGAAGGCGTGGATCAGGTCCTGCGCTGTGATCAGGCCGTGCGGGCCTTCGCGGCCGCTCCACGACACGCTGACGCGCGGGTCTTCGGCGTAGTCCTCGACGTTGACGACGCCGTCGCCGTTGCAGTCGTAGGTGGTGCACGAGCTGCCGCCGGCGTGCTGCGGGTAGGGCAGCTCGGCGGTGTTGAGATGGATCTGGTCACGCAGCCCGCGCTGGCTCCAGTCGATGCCCGTGTCGAGGATCGCGACCACGGCGTCGGGGCGGCCGCGCTCGACCTTCCAGGCGCCCGCGGCGTTGAAGCCGGCGACCATCGGCTTGCCGGCGTTGGGCCCCGCGGCGTAGATGGCGTTCGGCGTGAGCTGGGAGGGGAAGCCGAACAGGTCGAACCGCTCGGCGTAGAAGTTCGAGGAGCGCGCGCTCGGCGGCTGCTGCGTGTCGGGCTCGGACTGGTCGTATTCGGGGTCGTTCGGAGTGTCCTGGCGCTGCACGCTGCCCGCGCTGAACTGCTGTTCGGTTTCCTGCGAGCAGGGCGCTTCGAAGCCCCCGCAGGCAGCGGCGCTGCCGGCTGCCCCCGCGATCGCGAGCAGCGCGCACGCGAGCGCGATCACGACCGCCGCAACGAACGTCTGCCCCCGACTTCCCACGACCGCTCTGTACCCGGATGTCAATGATGAGAAACGCGGTGGTCCGCCGGCCGAACCGGTCGCTCGGCGGGGCAGCCAGGGCACGCGCAACCCTTCGCGCCGCGCGCCGCGACGGCGCAGCATCACCGCACCCAGGCCGCGCGCAACCCTTCGCGCCGAGCGCCGCTGCGGCGTAGCATCACCGGAGATGGACGCGCTCGAGCGACTGGGGCCGGCTGACGTGGCGGCGTTCGGCTCGCGGGTGGCCGCGAACATCGCGGCCGCGGTTCGCGTGCCCGAGCGCGCGATGCGCGATCTGCTGGTGGTGCTGCTCGCGGACGGACACGTGCTGATCGAGGATTTCCCGGGCGTCGGCAAGACCGCGTTGGCGCGTGCGCTGGCGGCCTCGATCGAGGCGGAGGGAGCGCGCGTGCAGTGCACGGCCGACATGCTGCCCGCGGACCTCGTGGGGGCGAACGTGTTCAACCAGCGCGAGGGCCGCTTCGAGTTCCGGCCCGGGCCGGTGTTCGCGAACCTGGTGCTCGTCGACGAGATCAACCGCGCCTCGCCGAAGACGCAGTCCGGCCTGCTGGAGTGCATGCAGGAGCGGCGCGTGACGGTCGACGGCACGAGCCATCAGCTCGCACGCCCGTTCCTCGTGCTCGCGACGCAGAACCCGATCGAGTTCGAGGGCACCTACGCGCTGCCGCAGGCGCAGCTCGACCGCTTCATGATGCGGATCTCACTCGGCTACCCCTCCGCGCAGGACGAGGCCGCGATGCTCGCCGAGCACGCCGCGGGAGACCGCGTGCTCGAGCTCTCGCCGGTCAGCACGATCGCGGAGGTGGTCGCCGCGCAGCAGGCGGCCGCGCAGGTTCACGCGGGTGAGCCGCTGCGCCGCTACATCGTCGCGGTGCTCGAGCAGACACGGCGCGACCCGCGCACCGAGCTCGGCGCGAGCCCGCGCGCAGGGCTGATGCTGCTGCGCGCGGCGAGCGTCGAGGCGTCGCTGCACGGCCGCGATCACGTTCTGCCCGACGACGTGCAGGCGCTCGCGCACTCGGTGCTCGCGCACCGCCTGCTGCTCGGCGCCGGCGTGCCGGAGGCCGGGCGCGCGGAGGTGGTGGCAGAAGCGCTCGCGAACGTAGCGGCGCTGTGAGCCGCGCTGCACGGCTCGCCGCGCTGGGCCTGCTGCTGTGCGTGCTGGCGGCGTCGTTCGCGGTCTCCTCGCTGTACGTGGCGGGCGTCGTGCTCGTGCTGGTCGCGCTGGCGGCGGCGGCAAGCGTGCGCCTTGCCGCGCGGCGCGCACGCGTCGAGATCGAGCTGAGCATGGACACCGTCGAAGAGCGCTGCCCCGCTCGTGTGACGGTGCGCGCCGGCGGCTGCCCGCCGCTGCTCGGGCGTCCCGAGCTGCGCGTCGCGCCGGCGGCGCCGTGGCGCGAGACGGCAAGGCGCTCGGAGCCTGTCGAGCTGCAGGTGACGCCCGCGCGACGAGGAGAGTTCGTGGTCGGACCGGCGACGCTGCGCTTCAGCGACCCGTTCGCGATCTGCCGGCGCGAGCGGACCTCGGCGCCGGCGCGGCTGCTCGTGCTGCCGCGGCTTGAGCGCGTGCGCCGCCAGGACCTCGAGCGGCTCGTCGGGCTCGGCCACGCGACGCCAAGCCACGAGGGCGGCATGGGTGTCGGCGGGCTGCGCCCGTACCGTCCCGGGGCGCCGGCCTCGCGCATCCACTGGCTGTCGGTCGCACGCCACGGCACGCTGCTGGAGCGCCGCTTCGAGGAGGACGCCGACGAGCGGGCGATCACGATCGCGCTCGACACACGTGCGCCCGCGTCCGCGCAGGCACTCGACATGGCTGCGCGTGCGGCAGCTTCGCTGTGCGTGGGCCTGGCCTCGGTCGGCGGCTGCGCGCTGCTGCTGCCGGGCTGGCCCGCCGCGCATCCGGTGCGCCCCGATCTCTCGACCTGGCCCGGGCTGCACGCGCGGCTCGCGCTGGCCGGCGAGGGGCAGGAGCTCGACTGGCGTGCGCTCGCGCGGGCGCGGCTGGTCGTGCTCGTCCTCGCCCGCACGCCGCACGAGCGCAGCCTCGCCGCCGGCGGCTGCACGGTCTCGCCGCTGCCGGGCGAGGGCACGGTGCTGTTCAGCGTCGCCGGATGCGCCGTGCAGGCGTCGGCGCGTGCCGGCGAGCACGCGGCATGAACGCCTTCGCCGCGCCCGCGCACGCGGCGGCGCAGGCTCCGGCGTCGTCGCGGCCGCTCGGCCGCGCATGGTTGCGGCTCGCGGTGTTCGCGACGACGAGCGCGTTGGCGGCGCTCGAGTACGCGAGCCTGCTGGGGCGAGCGCCGCGGGCACGCGCGCTGTGGGTGGTGGCCGCGGTCACGCTCGGCGGCGCCGCGCTGCGACTGCTCGCCGGGCGCGCGCGGCCGCGCACGCGCCGGGCGCTGGCGGCGGCCGCGGTGCTCCTCACGGCGTTGCTCGCGCTGCTCGCGGCCGGTGTGCCGGCGCATCTGCTCGCGCCCGGCGGATGGCCCGCGCTCGGCCGCCACCTCGGCCACGGCGTGTCGGCGCTCGGCAGCTGGCTGTGGCCGTACACCGGCCACGACCGCTGGGCCGAACGAGCGGTGCTGCTGGTGCTTCCCGCGGTGCTGACGGCGGCCGCGGCGCTGTGCTTCTGGCCCAGCGTGCGAGCGTGGGAGGCTCGGCGCACGTTCGCGCTGGTGATGCTCGTCGCGCTCTACGTGGCCGGCGCGGCGAACACACCGGCGCACCTCGACGGGCTGCGGGGCGTCGTGCTCGTGACGCTGATCGCCGCATGGCTGTGGCTGCCCGAGCTGCGGATCGCGCAGGCCGGCCGCGCCGCGCGCTGGCTGCTCGCGTGCGTGCTGCTCGCGCTGCTGGCGCGCCCGCTGCTGACCTCGACGAGCTCCTGGATCGACTATCGCGAACCGGCCTCCGCGTCGCAGTTGACGGCGAGCTTCCAGTGGGACCAGCAGTACGGGCCGATCCCGTGGCCGCGCACGAGCGCGACGATGTTCGAGGTCCTGCAGACACGTCCGTCGCTGCTGCGCGTGACCTCGCTCGACCGCTTCGACGGGATCCGCTTCCTGCGCAGCGCCTCGCCGCCGGGCATCACGCGGCTCGACCTGCCCCCGCGGCGTCTGGACCGGGGCGTGCGGACCGGCACGGTCAGCGTTGCGGGGCTGCGCTCGCGGCTGCTGGTGGGCGGCGGCGGCGTGGCGCTCGGAGCGCGCTGGCTCGGCAGCGGCACGCCGGCGCTGCGCCGCGAAGCGGACGGGACCGTGGCGGCGCCGAGGACCGTCGGCGGCGGAGGGATCTACCAGGTCAGCACGTACGTGCCGCGCGCGACGCCCGCCAGGTTGCGAGCCGCGCCACGCGGCTTCCCGCGCGTGTACCTGCCCTACGCGCAGTTCGAGCTGCCGGGCCGCGGCGCCTCGGGGCTCTCGCACCCGAACCTGCTGCTGGAGGAGCACTCGGCGCCGGCGAGCGGCGCGCTGATCGGACCGGCCGATCCCGGCAAGGCGCCGGGCGCCGACGCGACGACCGCGGCGCGGATCGCAGACTCGCCCTACGGCGGCATGTACGCGCTCGCGCAGCGCCTGGCGCACGGCGCGCATTCCAGCTACGAGGTTGCGCGTCGCATCCAGCTGTTCCTGCTGCGCAGCTACGGCTACAGCGAACACGTCGCGCGGGCGCGCTATCCGCTCGAGGCGTTCCTGTTCAGCCAGGGCGCGGGCTACTGCCAGCAGTTCTCCGGGGCGATGACGCTGATGCTGCGCATGGAGGGCATCCCCGCGCGCGTCGGCGCCGGCTTCAAGCCAAGCGTCTACGACGCGCGCACGGGCGGCTGGCAGGTCCGCGCGCTCGACGCGCACGCATGGGTGGAAGTGTTCTTCACGGGCTTCGGCTGGGTCACCTTCGACCCCACGCCCAGCACGCCGTCGATCCGCGCCCCGGGCGAAGACGCGATCTCGAAGGCCCTGATCGTGAGCGGCTCCTCGCCGCGGCCCGCGCACGGTTCGCGCACCGGCGCCGGATTCGCGCGCGCGCGGGCCGCGCGGGCGGGTGGGCAGTTCCCGCTCCTCGGCGCCCTGCTGGGCGGCGCGGGGCTGCTCGTGCTCGCGGCGCTCGGCAGTGCAGCGATGCTCTCCCACGCGCGGCTCCGCCGCGGGCTCTGCGGTGAGGCCGACGGCGCCGTCGCCGAGCTGCGCCGCGCGCTCGGCGCGCTCGCGCGCGGCAGCTCGCCCGCCCGGCGCCGCCCGATGCCGGCAACGCGTGACCCGGGCAGCCTGCTCGGGCAGCCGCCGCCGCCGACACTCGCGGCGCTCGAGCGCCGTTTGCGCGAGCGCGGCCGCGACTCCGCGGGCGACTACCTCGCGGCGCTGGGCAGGAGCCGTTACGCGCCACCAGGCGGCGGACCGGCGCCCTCGCCCCGGGGGCGGGCAGCGCTGCGCCGTGCGCTCACCGCGGGCGCGGGCTGGCGTACGCGTCTGCGCGTGCTCGCGCTGATGCCGCCCGGCGGCGCGCGCCGCGACGGCCGCTGAGGGCGGCCCCGGGCCACTGGCGGCGGACGGCCTCGCAGCCGCGCGCTGCGCGAGCTCGCGGCGGGGTGCGCGGGCGGCGCGACGTTTACCCGGCGGGCGCAGCGGGTACGGACGGGCAGGCAGATTGCGGTCCGCAGAGGGGGCGGGCGGAGGTACGGACCAGGTCTTGACTGCAAGGGGAATCGAAGCAGCGTGGTATTGCGGGGGCAGCGCAGCGGCGGGAAGGTGAGCGGGTCGGCGAGCAGCCGCCGCCGGTTGCTGCTCGCGACGCTGGTGGCGATGCTTCTCGCCGTCGCCTGCGGGCCCCTTGCCGCGCCGAGCTCCGCTCAGTTCCCGCTGCTCGGCAGCGGCAAAGCCGGCGAACCGGCGAGCTGGAGGCTCGCGCCGGGTGAAACCGTCGGCAATCTCGGCGAGGAGCTCGTCAGACACTTCGGTGCGCTGCCGGCCAAGCCGCCGTCGAACGAACCGGTCGAAGCTGCCGAAGTGGAAAAGCTCAACTCGCAGAAGGACGAGCTGTGCGGGGTGATGGGCATGAGCATCACCGACGCGAACCTGACGATGCCATCCGGCACGAACTCCTGCATACCGGCGGGCTCGCCGATCCACACGGCCTTCCAGATGACGGTCGGCCGCCCCGACGTGACGATCGCAGAGCTCGACTCGGGCATCAAATGGGACACGCTCGGAGACGTGCTGTCGCTGCGCGGCAAGTACCTGCTCAATCCCGGCGAGCTGCCGGCGCCGCGCGTCGATCTGAGCAGCACGTTCGACCCCTCCACGCACGTGGACTGCACGCAGGCACGGGCTGCAGGCGGCGGCGACTACAACCCCGACGGCGCGATGCCCGGCGGCACGCCCGGCGGCAGCGGCGCGATCCCCTACGACGTGATCGAACAGGGCGCGTTCAACGTGCTCGACTACGCCTGCGACTCGCGCGTCGCGCACGTGCTCGACAGCTACCCGAAATGCACGAACCCGCCGAGCGGCGGCGAATGCCGCAACGGCCCGAACGGCGTGCTCACGCCCGAGGACCTGATCATCGCCTTCTCCGACGGCGTCGATCACGACCACAACGGCTACGCGGGCGACATCGCCGGCTGGAACTTCGTCGACAACAACAACGACCCCTACGACGACGTGCACTACGGCCACGGGACCGGCGAGGAGGAGGACTCGGCCGGGGAAGCGAACAACAGCGCCGGCGACTCCGGCACGTGCCCCAACTGCATGGTGATGGAGCTGCGCGTCGGGCTCTCGTTCGTCGCCGACGGCAACCGCTTCGCCGAGGCGGTGCTGTATGCGACCGATCGCGGTGTCGACATCGTGCAGGAGCCGCTGGGCACCTACAACGCGCCGAAGTTCGCGCGCGAAGCCGTCGACTACGCCTACGGCCACGGCGTCACCGTGATGGCCTCGGCGGCCGACGAGGCCGCCGAACACCACAACCAGCCGAGCGCGCTGCCGCACGTGATCGTCGTCAACTCCGTGCGCGGCCCGGACACGCTCGCCGAAGAAGGCGGCAAGAGCATCAACACGAAGTCGCCGCCGTCGTGGCTGCAGCTGAACGGCTGCACGAACTTCGGCACCCGCATCGTGCTGTCCGTCACCGGCAACTCCTGCTCCTCGGAGGCGACCGGCAAGAGCTCCGGCGTCACCGGGCTGATCTACAGTGCCGCGCTGAACGCCTGTGGCGCCGCCCTGTACGGCACGTGCGCCAAAGGCCACAAGACGCGGCTGCGGCCCGCGGGCGACTGCCGGCGCGTGGACGGCACGCCCTGCGTGATCACGCCCGACGAGGTCCAGCAGCTGCTGGCGTCGGGCAACATCGCCGGCACCACGGTCAACGGCTCCTCGCCTCCGAGCGGCAGCTCGCCGAGCAGCGGCACCTCACCCGCCGACCAGGGCACGGGCGGTCCGGCCGACGACGTCAACACCGCCGCCGAACCGGAAACCTCGTGCAGCGTCGGCATGGCACCGGGCTGCACCGACCCGAACAGCAACACGATCTTCGCGGGGGACGAGAACGGCGGCGTGCAGGGCAACCTGCCCGACACGTTCCGCTACCCCTCGCGCAAGGGCTGGGACGAGTTCTTCGGCTACGGGCGCCTGGACGGGTACAAGGCCGTGCAGGCGGCGGCCGAAGGGTGGATCCCGCCTCAGGCAGACATCACCTCGCCCGACTGGTTCCAGCAGCTCGATCCGAGCCAGGGCGCGATCGCGCTCGAAGGCTATGTGAACGCGCGCAGCGGCTACACGTGCCGCGTCGAAGTGGCGCCCGGCTCGCAGCCCAACAACCAGCCCAAGTCCGCGGGCGGAGACTTCGCCGCGGTCCCCTCCACCTGGTGCGACGGCACGACCGTGCACGAAGTGGCGCATCGCGGCCTGCTCGCATCGCTCGACACGAAAGCGCTCGAGGCGATGTTCCCGCCCGGGGACCCCGTCTCCTGGAACGGCAACGAGAACGGGGGCTCGGCGCAGACGGCGAACGGGCGGCCCAACACGCAGCCGTACGCGTTCACCGCGCGCGTCGTCGTGGCGAGCGCCGCCGGCGCGCCGGGACCCGCGATGACCGGCGAGGACCGGCGCCAGATGTTCCTGCACCGCGATCAGGACATGCTCAAAGGCTTCCCGCTGGAGACGAAAGGCGACGGCGACGCGAGCCCGGTGCTGGTCGATCTCGCCGGCGAAGACGCGAACCAGCTGATCGTCGCGAGCTCGGACGGTTGGATCCACGCCTACCGCTACGAAGGCGCCAGCGGCAGCCTGCACGATCTGCCGGGCTGGCCCGTTCACACCGATCCGCTGCCGCTGCACACCGAAGAGCACGCCTTCGCCGGGGGCGGCGGCCTGTCCAGCGCCCACTACGCGCCCGTGCTGGAGGCACCCGCCGCCGGTGACCTGTTCGGCAACGGCGAAACCGAGATCGTCGCCGACGACCTGCAGGGCAACGTCTACGCCTGGAACGCGAAGGGCCAGCGGGTGTTCCACCAGACCTCCGACCCCGCCTACTCCGGCGCGCCGCTGGCGGGAACGCCGGCGTGGGCGGCCGCGCGCCAGGGCGTGCGCCAGCGCACCGAGGCCGGCTTCGTCACCTCGCCGGTGCTCGCCAAGCTCGACCCTGCGCAGAGCGGTCTCGACGTGATCGCCGCCGGCGAGGACCGCCACGTCTACGCGTGGCATGCGAACGGCGAAGCGGTGCACGGGTTCCCGGTGCTGGTGGAGGACCCGAGCAAGGTCTCCTCCGTCGACGCGGCCACCAACCAGGTCAAGTTCGGGCCGGGCGTGCCGGCCGGCGACACCAACCTCGCCGAAGACCAGGGCAAGCTCGTCGACACACCGGCTGTCGCCGCGCTCGACGGACCCGGTAAGCCGCCGTCGATCATCATCGGAAGCAACGAGGAGTACCTGACGGGCAAGGGCAACGAAGGCCCCATCAACGCGGGCCTGACGACGGCCTCGCTCGGGGCGATCGGGCAGACCGGCATCCTCAAGTTCGCGAACAGTCGCGTCTACGCGCTCAACGCGAGCGGGTGCTCCTCCGACCCAGCCTCATGCGCCACCGGCGGCTTCAGCTGCCCGTCCGGCCACTGCAGCTCGAGTGCGATCCGCAGCGGCTGGCCCGCGAAGGTCGGAGTGATCGACGCGGGGCTGCTGCCCGACGTCGGCGAGGGCATCAACGGCTCGCCCGTGGTCGCGCCGGTCTCCTGTCCGGAAGGCGGCGAAGGCATGAAGATCGGGGTCACGCCGGACGCCGGGCCGGGCTATCTCTTCAACGCCGATGGCAGCTCCTGCTACGGCTCCAGCGGTGGCGTCGACAACGCGCTCGCGACCGACGCCGCCGCCGGCACGGGCAAGGTCGACACACCCGCCTTCCCCGCCGTCGGCGAGCCGTCGTTCGGGACGCTCGACGGCGTCACGACGAACATGTTCGCGCCCCTGGCCGGGCTGATTCGCGCGCTCGACGTAGCCGTCGCCGACTACCAGAAGGGCGGCCAGGACTTCATCGGCGCGTGGAACGCGAACAGCGGCCAGTTCACGCCCGGCTTCCCCGCGGTGGTCAACGACCTGTCGTTCATCACCGCTCAGACGATCGGCGACGTGACCGGGGAAGCGCCCAAACAGGAGGTGCTCGGCGGCACCGCCTCGCTCGACCTGCAGGCGTTCAACGCGCAGGGCGCTCCCGCCAGCCCCGCCTGGCCGAAGCTGACGGGCGGCTGGACCGTTGCCACGCCGACACTCGGCTCGCTCGGCACACTCGACACGAGCTCCGCGGCGCACAAGACGGTCGTCTCGATCACACGCGAAGGCACGATCGCGGTTTACGGGACGCCGGCGGCCTCCTGCTCGCCCAGCTCCTGGCCGAACTTCCATCACGACATCGCGAACTCCGGCGACTACACGCGCGACGCGGTCGCGCCGGGCGTGCCGCTGGCCGCGGCGGTCGTGGGCGGCACGCTCAGCTGGACCGCGCCCGGCGGCGACCTGATGTGCGGCACCGCCACGCGCTACGAAGTCGTCAGCAGCACACACTCGATCACGCCGAGCAACTTCGCCGCCGCGACACCGGTGGCAGGCGCGCCCGCTCCCGCCGCGGCGGGGACGGCGCAGTCGTTCCCGCTGCCGCCCGGTGTGCAGCGCTACGTGGCGATCAGGGCGATCGACGAGCAGGGCAACATCGGCCGCCCCGCCGTCGTGCGCTGCCGCTCGCGCTGCACGCCCAAGGCCAAACCGTGAACCCCCGATCCAAGCAGCGACAAGGAGACTCGATGCCCCTCCCCTCAGGCACAGCGCGCCGCCGCAGGCGCATCCCGGCGACCTCCGCCCGCAGCGCGCGGACGATCCGCGCGATCGTGGCGAGCACCGCGCTGCTCGCGCTCGCGGGTGCCGCCGTCGCGCAGACGGCGGACGCCAGCGTCGCGCTGTGCAACGTGCCGATCCCGATGAGCGACGGCGTCGTGCTGCGCGGCAACCTCTATCTGCCTTCGACCAGCGGCCAGTTCCCGACCGTGCTGACGGTGACCGGCTACAACAAGGACGCGGGCAACCCGACCGGGCAGGAATGCGCGTCCTCGCAGGGCATCGCCGGCGACGAACCGGCGCTTGCGGAAAAGGGCTACGCGGTGCTGGTCGTGGACGACCGCGGCACCGGTGCGAGCGGCGGCAAATGGGACTCGTGGGGAGAACGCACGCAGCAGGACTACACGCAGCTGCTGGACTGGATCCAGGCGCAGTCGTGGTCCAGCGGCAGCGTCGCGCCCACCGGCCAGAGCTACATGGGCATCACCTCGCTGCTGATCGCGGAGGCCGACGCGGCGCGTGTGAAGGAAGGCAAGCCGCGCGCGGTGCAGGCGGTGTGGGCCGACATCCCGATGGCCGACGCCTACCGCGACGTGACCTTCCAGGGCGGCTCGACCGACACCGGCTTCATCCCGCTGTGGCTCGGGCTCGTCACGGCGCTGTCGGGGCTGCCGCCGTCGAACACGGCCGCAGACCCGCAGCAGGCGGCGAACATCTATCTCGAACACCTGCTCTCCAACACCGAATTCGACGTCACCAAGCTGATCGGCGCGTCGCTCGGCGAAGAAAACGCCTACGACGGCCCCTTCTACCGGCTGCGCTCGCCGGCCCTGCGGGCGGGCGAAATCACGGTCCCGGTCGTGATCACGGGCGGCTGGTGGGACCTGTTCCAGCGCGGCGAGCCGCTGCTCTGGGAATCGCTGAAGAACTCGAAGGACCGCGTGCTGTTCATGTCGCCGCACTACCACATCAGCCAGGGGCCGGCGTATGAGAACCCCAACGTCAAGCAGGACTGGTTCGACCACTGGCTGAAAGGCGCGAAGAACGGCGTGCAGAAGACGCCGAAGGTCAACCTGTACGCGATCGGCGCCGGCCAGTGGCAGCACTACCCGCGCTTCCCGCTGCCGAAGACCTCCTATCAGCGGCTGTACCTGAACGGCGAATCGTCGGGCTCCGCGCCGCTCTCCGTGCACGACGGATCGCTCGCGAGCGCGCCGCCGAGCAGCGAAGGCGGCGACACCGCGCCGCTGCTGCCGGCCTCCAGCCCCTGCTCGCGCGAGACCGCGCAGTGGACCGCGGGCGCCGCATCCAACCCGCTCTGCGACACCACCAACAACACCTACGAGGCGAGCTCGCTGACGTACACGAGCGCACCGCTCTCGAGCGACACGAAGATCACGGGCCTGACCACGGCGAACCTGTGGGCGAAGCTGAGCACGACCGACGCGACGCTCGTGGCGGTGCTGAGCGACGTGGAACCGTCGGGCGCCTCCAACCAGATCACGGCGGGCTTCCTGCAGGCCAGCCAGCGCGCGCTCGACACGAGCCGCTCGACCTACGGGCCCAAACACGTGCTGATCAGGCCGTTCCACCCGTTCACGAAAGAAAGCCAGCAGGCGGTCACGCCCGGACAGGCGAACGAATACAACGTCGAGATCTATCCGACCGGCGCGATCGTCAAGAGCGGGCACAGGCTGCGACTGACGATCGGCACCGCCAACACGTTCACCGGCTCGCCGACGCTGCCGACGCTCGGACAGGAGCTGGGCGGCACGATCACCGTGCTGCACGGTGCCGGACACAACTCGAACGTGCTGCTGCCGATCGTGCCGTGAGCTGAGCGGCGGCCCCGCGCGCCCGCTCTCAGGGTGCGCGGGGCGGCCGCGTGCGCCGGCTGCTCACGGGCGCGCGGTGAGCGCTGCCACGCCCGGCACGTCGCCGAGCGCGGCGAGCCGCGCCGCCGCGCCGCCGGCGCCGCGCGCGTAGTCATCGAGGAAGGCCGTGGTGGTGCGCTCCACGACGCCCAGCTGCGGCTGCTCGGAGGTGACCGGCGGCAGGTGCCCGGCGCCGAGCAGGCGCAGCAGGTACTTCGGGCGCGCGGCCGCGGCGAAGTACGCGTAGGTGTAGCGCGGCGCGTTGATCGGGTCGGCGGTGCCCTGCACGGCGAGCAGCGGCGGCCCGGCCGCGAACGAGTAGCCGCCGATCCCGGACATCTCGGCGCCGGAGAGGATCACCGCGGCGTGCAGGCGCGGGTCGCGCGCGCGCTTGCCGTAGGCCAGCGTGAGCGCCGCGATGCCGCCGTCGGACTGGCCGGCGACGGCGATGCGCGCGGGGTCGATCAGGCCCGACAGCGGCCCATCCGGTGCGGCGTCGGCGGCGAGCAGCTGCGTGATCACGAAGCTCATGTCGGCCGGCTCGTTGACGAGGTCGGACTGGTCCGGCCCGCCCGGCGCGTTCGCGTTCTCGAGCGGGAACACGGGCGCGGCGACGACATAGCCCGCGCGCGCCCACGCGCGCAGCAGCCGCGAGTACGTGGCGGGCGTCACCGCGAAGCCGTGCGCGAACACGACCAGCGGGAACGGCCCGGCATTGCGCGCCGGGCTCGCGCCGGGCATGTCTCGTTCGCCGGGAGCCCCTGCGGCAGCCGGATAGCGCACCACGACGGGCAGCGCGCGCGCAAACGGACGGCGATGCCGGGGCCGCGCGAGGCGGCCGGCGTCGAGGTAGCGCAGCACCCGCACGCCGACGGCGAAGGCGGGGGAGGGGTCATGCGCGGCGCCAGGGCCGCCGGTGCCGCCGGTCGCGGCCAGCGCCGGGGCCGCGAGCGCCGCCGCCAGCAGGGCAAGCGCGCCTGCCCGCACCGGGCTCGACAGGCGTCTGCGACGCGGGGCGCGCATCCGCCCAGCGT
>DASWSH010000129.1:0-2257 GCA_036402735.1 Solirubrobacteraceae bacterium
CGTCTCGACGGACCGCGTCGTGCGCCTCGATCCCTCCGGCGGCGCAGCGCACACCGCGGGCCGGCTCGGCGCGCCGCTGCACGACGCGGCCGCCGCGACGCTGGGCCCTCGCGTGCTGCTGTTCGGCGGCGGCGCGGCGAGTGAGCTCGACACCGTGCAGGCACTGAGCGGCACGCGCAATGCCGGGGCAGCGCCGGCGGGCACCGGCGCGTCGGGCGCGATCGGCTCGGCGGCGATCGGCCATCTGCCCGGCACGCGCTCGGACCTCTCGGCGGTCTCGGTCGGTGGGGCGGTCTATCTGCTCGGCGGCTACGACGGCAGCGCGCCGAACGCGAGCGTGCTGCGTACGAGCGACGGCAGCTCGTTCACGACGTTCGCGCGCCTGCCCGTGCCGTTCCGCTATGCAGCCGTTGCCGCGCTGGGGACGAAGGTGTACGCGTTCGGCGGTGAGACGGCGAGCGGCGGCGACTCCGATGCGATCCAGCTGCTGGACACCGCGACCGGGCAGGCCCGGCTGCTGGGCCACCTGCCGCGCGCGATCTCGCACGCCTCGGCGGTCGCACTGGGCGGACGCGTCTACGTCCTGGGCGGACGGGCGGCCGGAACGCCGCTGCGGCAGGTGCTGGCCTTCGACCCTGCCACGGGCGTTGTGCGCAGCGCCGGCGAGCTGCCGCTGGCCGTCACGAACGGCGCGGCGGCGACGGCGGGCGGGAGGGGATGGCTGCTGGGCGGGCTCGGCTCTGAAGGACGCACGCTCGACACGATCGTCGAGCTGCGCCTCGGCTGAGGCCTCTCGCCGCGCTTGGCCGGCTTCGGGCGCGTGCGGCAGGCGGGTTGTCGGGGCGGCTTGCGCGACCTATTGCTCAAGAGGAGCGATGGCCACCGCGACGCGCAGCCCCTTCGCCACGGTGAACCCGTATACGGGCGAGGTCGTGCACGAGTTCGAGCTGATCAGCGACGAGCAGCTCGACGACGTGATCCGCACGTCGTCCATCGCCTATCAGTCGTGGTCCCGGCGCCCGGTGGCCGAGCGCGCGGCGGTGCTCGGACGTGCGGCCGCGCTGCTGCGGGAGCGCAGCGAGGAGGTGGCGCGGACGATCACGCTCGAGATGGGCAAGCTGATCCGCCACAGCCGCGCGGAGCTGGACCTCGGCGTGCGCATCCTCGAGTACTACGCGCAGCGGGGACCGGATCTGCTCGCTGAGGAGCCGCTCGAGATCGACGGCGGATCCGCAGTCGTCGTCAACGAGCCGCTCGGGCCGCTGCTGGCGATCGAGCCGTGGAACTTCCCGGTCTACCAGGTGGTGCGCATGGCCGCACCGAACCTCGTGCTGGGCAACACGATCCTGCTGAAACACGCCGCGATCACGCCGCTGTCGGGCATCGCGATGGAGCAGCTGTTCGCGGACGCGGGAGCGCCGCCGGGCGTCTACACGAACCTCCTGATCGACATTCCGCAGGTGCGCAGGATCCTGGACGACCCGCTCGTGCAGGCAGCGTCGCTGACGGGCAGCGACCGTGCAGGATCGAGCGTCGGCGAGAACGCGGGAAGAGCGGTGAAGAAGACGGTGCTCGAGCTCGGCGGCAGCGATCCGTTCGTCGTGCTCGACGGCGAGCGGCTGGAGCGCACGATCGAGTCGGCGATGGTGGGGCGGATGCACAACATGGGCCAGGTGTGCACGAGCGCGAAGCGGATGATCGTGGTCGACGAGCTGTTCGACGAGTTCGTCGCGGCGATCGCCGACCGGATGCGCTCGCTGCAGCTGGGCGATCCGAGCGACGAGCGCACGGAGCTTGCGCCACTGTCCTCCGAGCGGGCCGTGCAGCTGCTGCTCGACCAGGTGCAGGACGCGCGCGAGAAGGGCGCGAGCGCGGTGGTGGGTGGCGAGCGGCTGGACCGTGCGGGCAGCTTCTTCGCTCCCACCGTGCTGACGGGTGTGACACCCGAGATGCGCGCCTACCGCGAGGAGCTGTTCGGGCCCGTCGCGGTCATCTACCGCGTGGCCGGCGACGACGAGGCGGTGGCGCTCGCGAACGACTCGCCCTACGGCCTCGGCGGCTCGGTTTTCTGCGCCGACCTCGATCGCGCGCGCGCCGTCGCCGAGCGCATCGAGAGCGGCATGGTCTTCATCAACCACCCCACCGCCTCCGAGCCGCAGCTGCCGTTCGGCGGCATCAAGCGCTCGGGCTACGGCCGCGAGCTGTCATACATCGGCGCGACGGAATTCGCGAACCGCAAGCTGATCGTGACGATGCC
>DASWSH010000130.1:0-3049 GCA_036402735.1 Solirubrobacteraceae bacterium
GCCGAGCGCATGTCCCAGCGCGGGCACGACGCGATAGTTCTTCGGGGGACGCTCGCCGCCGCGGCGCAGGCGTGCGAGGAGCCGCGCCAGGCGCAGCGCCCAGAACACGAGCAGCACGACGCCGACTCCCTTGCCGGCCGTGAGGCTCAGCACGACCACCGCCACCAGGCCGAGCAGGAACCGCAGCACCAGCCGGCGACGCGTCGGCAGCGGCCGCGGCGGGATCTGCACGCCCTCGCGCATCGCGGCGATCGGCGGTACGCGCGTCGCGCGCAGCGCCGGCGGCAGGCCTGCGAGCAGCGTCACCAGCACACCGACGAGCAGCGAGACGATCACGGTACGCGACTGGATCACGGTGCCCGAGTCGGGCAGTTCCGCGCCGAAGGCCTTGAACAGGTCGTTCAGCGCCGGCGCCATGCCGATCCCGGCGAGCAGCCCGAGCGCGCCTCCGATCACGCCGAGCAGCAGGCCTTCGTATATGACTGATCGCAGGATCTGCCAGCGCGAGCTGCCGAGCGTGCGCAGCAGCCCGAACTCGCGCGTGCGCTGCGCGACAGTGATCGAGAAGGTGTTGAAGATGATGAAGGCGCCGACGAGCAGCGCGACGTAGGCGAAGATCAGCAGGAAGGTGCGCAGGAAGCCCAGGTTCGCTTCGAGGTCGGAGGTGTTCTTCTTGGCCTGTTCGGCGCCGGTGCGAACGTCGACGATCGAGGGCAGCTCCGCGCGGATGCGGTCGCGCAGCTGGCCCGGTGTCACGCCGGGCTGCGCCGCCACGTCGATCTGGTCGTAACGGCCCGTCTCACCGAGCAGGCGCTGCGCCTCGCGCGGGATCAGCAGGGCGGCGCCGGCGCCGCCGAAGGACGCGCCGCCGCCGAACCTGAGGATCCCCGAGATCGTGTAGCGGCCCGTCGCGCTGGTGCCGGCGACGATCATCTGATCGCCGACGTGCAGACCGCCGCGTTTGGCCGTGGTTTCGTCGATCGCGACCTGCGAAGGACCCTGCGGATAGGTGCCGCGCACCGGCTTGAACGACTCGAAGCGCGCCGGCACGGTCGAGGCTATGAAGGCGGGCGCGTTCGCTGAGGTGAGCCGTTTGTGATGCGTGTCGAGGAACGTGCCGGGCGTGAAGATCGTGCCGCCCGCTTCGGCCACGCCCGATGTACGTCGAACGGTTTCGAGCATCGACTGCGTCACGGGCGAGACTTCCGCGCGCACCCTGCGCCCGAGGATCTGAGCGGGCGTGATGACCACGTCGTGGCCCTTGCTCGCGGTCTGGAAGATCGCCGCGAACGAGTTGTTGATCGTGTCCGTGAGGATGTAGCTGCCGGCCATCAGCGCGACACCGAGCACGATCGCGATCGCGGTCAGCGCGACACGCAGCTTGCGCTGCAGGAAACCGCGCAGCACGAGCCGCAGCATCAGCCCAGGGCCTTCATCAGGTCGAGCGTCTGCTCGGTGCTGACGGCCTCCCCGTCGTGAACGATTCGCCCATCCACGAGCACGAGCAGGCGGTCGGCGAACGAGGCCGCATGCGGGTCGTGCGTGACCATCACGACGGTCTGGCCGAACTCGTCGACGGCTTGGCGCAGCAGACCGAGCACGTCGTCGGTGGCCTTCGAGTCGAGGTTCCCGGACGGCTCGTCGGCGAACACCACGGCGGGGCGCGAGACGAGAGCGCGGGCGATCGCCACGCGCTGCTGCTGGCCTCCGGACAGCTCCGCGGGCCGGTGGCCGAGGCGATCGCCGATGCCCACCGCCGCCACGAGCGTCTCGAACCAGTCACGATCGGGCTTGCGGCCGGCGATCGACAGCGGCAGCAGGATGTTCTCCTCGGCGTTCAGCACCGGCAGCAGGTTGAACGTCTGGAAGATGAAGCCGATCTTGTCGCGGCGCAGCTTCGTCAGCTCGTCGTCGTCGAGATCCGTGAGCTCGACACCATCGACCGCCACCGTGCCGCCTGTGGGCCGGTCGAGCCCCGCGAGGTTGTGCATCAGCGTCGACTTCCCCGACCCCGAGGGCCCCATGATCGCCGCAAAGCGCCGCGCGGGAAAGCCGACGGTGACACCCGCGAGTGCATCGACGGCGGCCTCACCCTCGCCGTAGCGGCGTCGCAGGTCAGCGGCGCTGACGATCTCGCCGTCGTAGCGCGAGTTGGCTGGAGCCCCCATCGCCCCGAGCGTAGCTGCATCGAGCGCCGGCGTGCGCGGCGCCCGCCGGCATCGAGCGCCGGCGTACCCGGCGCCCGCCGGCATGGAACGCGGGCGTGATCTCACGCCGGCACGGAGCGCAGGCGTGATCGGCCAAACATGCCGGCATGGGGCGCCGGCGTGATCGGCCACGAATTCAGTCCTCCTGCGCCTGCAGCTCCTTCACGCGTGTCTCCAGCTGCTCCATCACGGCAGGATCGCGCAGGGTCGTCACGTCGCCGAGGGCGCGGCCCTCCGCGATGTCGCGCAGCAGGCGGCGCATGATCTTGCCCGAGCGCGTCTTCGGCAGGTCGTCCGTCCAGATGATGCGCTTCGGCCGAGCGAACTTGCCGATCCGGACGGCGACGGTCTCACGGATGCCGTCGATCGTGGACTCGTCGCCGACCAGCTCGCCCTGCAGCGTCACAAACGCGACGATCGCCTGGCCGGTGTCCTCGTCGTGCTGCCCGATCACGGCGGCCTCCGCCACGTCCACGTGAGCGACGATCGCGGACTCGACCTCCGCCGTGGAGAGGCGATGGCCGGAGACGTTGACCACGTCGTCGATGCGCCCGATCACCCAGAAGTAGCCGTCGGAGTCGCGGCGCGCGGCGTCGCCGACCAGGTATGTCTCGGGTCCGTACTTCGCGAAGTAGGTCTCGACGAAGCGCTCCTCCTCCTTGTAGAGCGTGCGCAGCATCGACGGCCACGGCCGCGTCAGCACGAGCAGTCCCTGTCCTTCCTCGATCGGCTCGCCGGTGCTCTCGTCGCGCACCTCGGCGAACACGCCCGGGAACGGCAGCGTCGCCGAGCCGGGCTTCGTCTCGGTGATGCCCGGCAGCGGCGTGATCATGATCGCGCCG
>DASWSH010000131.1:0-2493 GCA_036402735.1 Solirubrobacteraceae bacterium
TGTGCGCCCTCGACCGCCCGCGCCTTCTCGATGCTGCGGTTCCAGACGCGCACCTCGAGCCCCGCCTCGACCAGGCTGCGCGCCATCGGCGCGCCCATCGTGCCTGTGCCGAGAACGGCGACGATCACGTCCTAGCTCTATCCGCTGCGCGCCAGCACAAAACGCGCTCGGGCGAGAGTCGCAGCAAAGGGCCGCCCGGCGCGTGATCGAGATACGCCGGATAGCGCCGCGCAAGCGCCTCCACAACATCCCCACGCACGTCCTCGATCGAGACCGAGCCGAGCACCTGCACCCACGCGAGCTTCGACCAGTCGTCGTCGTAGTGATCGACCGTCAGCGCGGCCGCGGGCACCTCACGCAGCCAGCGCACGCGCGCCAGCTCGTGCCCCGGCACGCGCTTTGGCTTGTCGTCCACAGCGCTCCAGATTGCGCCGCCGAACACCGCATACGTGACCGGTAGGACGCGCGGCCGGCGGTTGCCGTCCAGCAACCCCAGATGGGCGACGCGCGCGTCGGCGAGGAGGTCCAAAGCCCAGCGCGGCAGCTTCTCTAAAGTGCCCGGCTCCACATACGAAACATAAGCGAGGGCAGCGGCATGGACATCGGCATTGGCCTACCGAACACGGTTCTGGGAGTCGACCGGCGCGGGATCGTCGACTGGGCGCGGGAGGCCGAGCAGGCCGGGTTCGCATCGCTCGGCACGATCGATCGCGTCGCCTACGACAACTACGAGCCGCTGATCTCGCTCGCTGCCGCCGCAGCGGTGACGGAGAACATCCGCCTGGTGACCGACATCCTGCTCGGCCCCGTGCGCCAGACGACCCAGCTCGCCAAGCAGACCGCCACGATCGACAACCTGTCGAACGGCCGCCTCGTGCTCGGCCTGGCGGTCGGCGGCCGGGAGGACGACTACGAGCTGAGCGGCGTCGACTTCCACAAGCGCGGCGCGATCATGGACCGCCAGCTCGAGGAGCTCGCGAGCCTCTGGAAGCGTGAGGGCGACTTTGGCCCACGACCTGCGAACGGCGAGCGGCCGAGCATGCTGATCGGCGGCACGGCCGAAGTGGTGTTCGAGCGCGCGGCGAAGTACGCCGACGGCTGGACGCTCGGCGGCGGCACGCCCGAGGCCTTCGCCGACGGCGCCGCCAAGCTGCGCGAGGCCTGGAATGCCGAGGGCCGCGACGGGGAACCGCGGACGATGGCGCTCTTCTACTTCGCGCTCGGCGACAACGGCGAGCAGGACGCGCGCCACGCACTCGGGTCCTACTACGCGTTCCTGGGCGACTACGCCGAGCAGATCGTCGGCAGCGCGGCGAAGGACGCCGACACCGTGCGCGGCTACCTCTCGGCGTTCGAGGACGCGGGCGTCGACGAGGTGATCTGCTTCCCTGCCTCGGCGGATCCCGCGCAGGTCGGCCTGCTGGCCGAGGCGCTGCCTACTGGATGAACTTGCCGACCGCGGCTGCGACCTGGGGCGCGGACATCGGCTTGTCGAACGCCTGCGGCGCCGGGTCCTGGCCCGCCAGCGTGCGGAGCGCAGCCGAGTGGCGCGCCTCGACGTTCACGATCGAGCCGAGCGCCGACAGGATGTCGAGCGTCTTCAGCAGCGGCGCAGCGCCGTTGTAGGCCGCGACACCCGTGTCCTCGAGCGTCACCGCCAGCTTCAGGAAGCTGGCCTCGTCGCTGAGGCCGAACTTGGTCTTCGGAGCGGCCGCGGGCTTCGCGCCCAGCTGCGTGATGAGCTGGCTGAGCGTCGTCACGTGCTCGTCCTCGTGGGAGCCGAAGCTCTTCGCAAGCGTCTGCGCCTGGCCCGTGAGCCCCGCGCGCGCTACCGCTGCCTTGTAGAACGCCGACTCGACCTGCTCGAGCGAGAGGGCGAACGCGAGCACGGCGCGGTCGTCCGCCGCGGCGCCCAGCGCGCCCGACACGAACGGTCCGACAGCACCGATGCCGTACGCGGCGCCCGCAGCGAGCGCGCCGCGAAGGATGAACGCCGAGCGCGTGAAGCCCTCGACCTCCACCGCCTGTAGCTCGGCCGCGCACATCAGACGAGGTTCGGTTGGATCGCCGTGATCACGTTGAACGCCGTCTGCGGCTGCGCAAACGCGCCGTCCGGGGTGGGGTTCTGCTTGGCCGCGACGCTGAGGGCGGCGGCGTGGCGCGCCTCGACGCTGTGGATCGTGAGCGCGACGCCGAGCAGCTCCTTGTTGGAGATGCGGTCGGCCTGTCCCAGATAGGCGCCGGCACCGACGTTCTCGAACGTCACGGCCATCTGCAGAACCGACGCCGGCGTGTCGAGCGCGAACTTCGTCTGCGGCTTCTGCGGGAGCTTGCCGCCGAGCTGCGTGATGAACGCCTCGAGCGCCTGCACGTGCTGCGCCTCCTGCGCGGCGAAGCGCTTGGCCACCTGGAGCAGCTTGCCCTTGAGCTGCCCGCTCGCGATCGCCTTCGCGTAGAAGTCCGTCTCGAAGTACTCGAGGGTGAGGGCGAAGA
>DASWSH010000132.1:0-2016 GCA_036402735.1 Solirubrobacteraceae bacterium
AGCACGTTTTTCGAGCAAAAATCGATGCCCCGGTCTGAGGTGAGCTGCAGGTCGCTGGAGAAGAACGTGATCGCAGCGCCCGGCGCGACCGGGCCGGCTGCCGTTTCCAACACCAGCAGTTTGGGCGCCGCCGACGCGCTACTGCCCATCACGGACGCTGCCACGAGCCCCACCAACAGTGCGCCCGACAGCCTGACCCCGAACCTCATTCCCGCCCCCTTGATTGCCACCCTCGGCCACAAGGCTACCGCTTCGTCCCGCGGCCCGATGACGTGCCGACCGTTGCCGAGTCGGCTTCGCAGCGAGCGTTACTGGCTGCTCGTCGCGCCCTGGTCGGCCGCCGATGACGAGACGGTCAATCCGATCGGGCACGACACGCCGGTACCGCCCAGCCCGCAGTAGCCCGCTGGATTCTTGTGCAGGTACTGCTGGTGGTAGGCCTCGGCGTAGTAGAACGGGCCGGCCTGAGCCATCTCGGTGGTGATCTCGCCGTAGCCGTCCGCCTTCAGGCGTGCGGCGTACATCTCGCGTGTCGCCTCGGCGGCGGCACGCTGGGCCTCGTCGTTCCAGTAGATCGCGGAGCGGTACTGCGTGCCGAGATCGCCGCCCTGGCGCATTCCCTGCGTCGGGTCGTGCCCCTCCCAGAACAGCCTCAGCATCTCCTCGTAGGAGGTCTTGGCGGTGTCGAACGCGACGAGCACCGCCTCGGTGTGAGCTGTGCGGCCGCTGCACACCTCCTCGTAGGTGGGGTTGGGCGTGATGCCGCCGGCGTAGCCGACGGCGGTCGTGTACACGCCGTGGGCTTCCCAGAAGATGCGCTCCGCGCCCCAGAAGCAGCCCATGCCGAACACCGCGCTCTGCACGCCGTCCGGGAACGGCGGCTTCATCGGCGTGCCCAGAACCGCATGGCGCTCGGGCACCGCAATCGGCTGGTCGCGTCCCGGCAGCGCCGAAGCCGGGTCGACCATCTCGCTCTTGTCACGTCCGAAGAGAAGTCTCATGACAGCAGCGTAGTGCGCTCGAACGCCCGCACCCGGCGGCATGCGATCGGCCCCTGTGCGGTGCGCTAGTGAGGCTCGAGCAGGAAGACCGCGATGTCGCGGCTGGTGCGCTCGTCGTAGTCCTCGAAGCCTTCGTACTGCCTGTTCATGCTGTCCCACAGGCGCTGGCGCTCATCGCCGGAGGTGACGCGTGCGCGCACCGCTTTGCGATCCGCGCCGACCTCCACCGTGGCCTCCTGGTTCGCCTTCAGGTTCAGCGACCATGCCGGCTCGTTGCGGTTGCCGGCGTTCGAGCCGATCACGACGAGGCCCGAGCCGTCCCGCATGTACAGCACGGGCGCCGTTCGCTGCTGGCCGCTGCGCCGCCCCGTGGTCGTGAGCAGCAGCACGGGCGCGCTGCCCACCTTGCCGCCGACCCTGCCGCGCGTGAGGCGATAGAGCGGCACGTTCCATTTTCCGAACGTGCGCAGCACGCCTGCCGGCAGCGACATGGAGAAGCGCGAGAGCGTGTGGTCGCTGGGCATCGCGCGCAGTATGTCAGGCGTAGAGTGCGCGCGATGAACGAGCAGCCCGCGGTGAGATATGAGGTCGACGGCCGGGTTGCGCGGATCACATTGAACCGCCCGGAGCGGGGGAACGGCATCACCGGCGAGCTCGTGCGTGAGCTGGCTTCGTGCGTCGAGCGCTCCGACCTCGATCCCGCCGTCCACGTGATGCTGCTGTCGGGCAACGGCCCGGGCTTCTGCGGCGGCTACGACCTCGTCGAGAGCGCCGAGGGCATGGGGCAGCACGCCGGGGACACCGATGCGAGCACCGCGGCCGAGGCGCCGGCGGGTGCGGGCGGTCTGCCCGCGGGCTCGCCTCTGGATCCCGCGGTGATGGCCGCCAACCACAATCCGTCCGCGACGTGGGACCCGATGGTGGACTACGCGATGATGAGCCGCAACGTGCGCGGCTTCATGTCGCTGTTCCACTGCGGCAAGCCCGTCGTGTGCATGGTGCACGGCTTCTGCGT
>DASWSH010000133.1:0-2583 GCA_036402735.1 Solirubrobacteraceae bacterium
CGGGACCCCGACGATCAAGCCCGAGGGCGGCGTCTGGACGATCTGCCCGAATCGCGCGGGCTGCCCCGGTCAGGTCTTCCAGCACGTGAAGCACTTCGTGTCGCGCGGCGCGATGGACATCGACGGACTGGGGGAGGAGCGCGCGCTGCAGCTGCTGCGTGCCGAGCTGATCGCCGACGTGGCTGGCATCTTCGACCTCACGAAGGAGCGGCTCGTCGAGCTCGAGGGCTTCGGAGACCTGTCGGCGGAGGCGCTGCTCGAGTCGATCGAGCACTCGCGGCGTGAGACGCCGTTCTTCCGCGTGCTCTACGCGCTCGGCATCCCCGGCATCGGCTATGTGAACGCGCGCGCGCTGGCGGCGCAGCTGCGTTCGATGGACGCGCTGCTCGAGGCCACGCCGGAGCAGATCGTCGAGACGCCGGGCATCGGCCCGGTGCTGGCGGACACGATCGTCGAGACGCTCGAGGAGGAGCGCACGCGCGACCTGATCGAGCGGCTTCGCGGGCACGGGCTGCAGATGGAGCAGGAGGGCCCGGCGCCGGGCACCGAAGGGCCGCTAGCCGGCAAGACCTTCGTCATCACCGGGACGCTCCCGAACATGTCCCGCGAGCGCGCCGCCGAGGCGATCGAACAGGCGGGCGGGAAGGTCACGAACAGTGTCTCCAAGAAGACCGACTATCTGGTGGTGGGCGCCGACCCGGGCGGTTCCAAGTTCAACAAGGCCCAGGAGATCGGGACCGAGCAGATCGCTGAGGACCGGCTAGCGGAGCTGCTTCAGTCGCGCGGCGCGTAGCGATGATGCAGCATGAGCGTGTTGCCGTCTGGGTCCTCGAAGAACGCCATGTGGCAGACGCCGCTGTCGATCGTCTCGCCCTTGAAGGCGATGCCCCGATCCTCGAGCGAACCGCGCGCAGCTTCGACATCGTCGACGTGTAGGGCGATCGGATGCTTGTTCGGCGCGAACTCGATGCCGACCGCGGAGGAGTCCATCACCTGAAGCGTCAGGTTGCCGGTCTCGAACTCCCCGCCCGGAATCTTCCCGTATCGCGCAGAGCACTCGAGCCCCATGACGCCGCCGTAGAAGTCGGAGGCCGAGTCGAAGTCCTTCACGAAGACGGTCACGAAATCCGTGCCGGTGACTTTCACTGCTGCCTCGGCCATCGCTACCCCTTGTAGCCCGCGAGCGCCTGGGCCACGCGATCCTGGACCGCTCGCGCGTTGTAGATGTTCGTGCGGTTGTTGAGCACCGAGAAGATGAGCGTCCGGCCGGAGCGGGTGACGCAGTATCCGGACAGGGCGCTCACGTCACTCAGCGTACCGGTCTTCGCGTGGCAGCGGCCGTGCGCGGGCCCGCTCCGCATGCGGCTCGCGAGCGTGCCGTCACGGCCGGCGATCGGCAGCGACGCGTAGAACGCCGAGAAGCCCGCACGGCGGCGCAGCGCACGCAGCAGGCGTGCGATCTGCTTCGGCGCCGCGCGGTCCGAGCGCGACAGTCCCGAGCCGTCCGCGAGCTGCACCTTCACCCCGAGCGAGCTCGCGTACGCGGTCGCGGAACGCGTTCCGGCCCTCGTGGTTCCGGTCTTCGACGGCTTCTTCGCGGTGGCCGCGTCGGGCGCGTCCGGCGTGGGTGTCAGCGGATAGGCGGCGCCGCTGCGGCGCAGCGACCCGCCCGACGACGGCGCCGTCGGCAGGCCCTTGAGGAGCATCTCGGCGAAGAAGTTGTCGGAGTCCTTGTTCTGGAGCCTGAGCAGGTGCGCGACATCGGGAGAGCGCACCTCGGCGAGCGCCACGGCGCCAGACGGAGCCGCGGCCGCGCGAGGCTTTCCCTTCACCGAGATCCCGCGCGCGCTGAGCGCCTGGTCGAGGCGCGTGGCCGCGAACAGCGGCGGGTTGCTCTGGAACGCGCTGCCCTGGGAGTTCGCGAGGCCGCGGTTGAAGCTGAGCGCGCTGAGCGGCCCCACGTAGACCGAGGTGCGATAGCCCGAGTACGGGCCACCGCGGTATGAGTCGAACGACGACTCGTCGCCGATCACGGAGCCCGTGACCGACTTGAAGCCCGCCTGGTCGAGCTGGGCGGCGAGCGCCTCGACGCTCGCGTTCGACCCGTACGTCCCGCGCGCGAACGAGCTGCTGCCGAACGTGGGATCGCCGCCGCCGCGCAGGTAGATGCTGCCCTTCCACGTGCCGTTCGGCTGCAGCGAGCCGGACCCGATCAGTGTCGTGGCGAGCGAAGAGCTGCGGCCGTAGCGGCCGAGCACCGCGGCGCTCGTGAAGAGCTTCGTGTTCGAGGCGAGGATGCGCGGGGTCGTGCCGCGGCGGCTGAACATCGTCCTCCCGCTGGCGGCATCCATCACGAACGCGCCAGAGTTGGAGCCGGCGCCGGACATGGCGCGGCTGAGCGTGCGTTTGAGCTGGGAGGCCGGCGAGGCGGTCGCTGTACCCCCGAACGGGGACAGAAGCGCCGCAAAGACGGCGAGGAGCAGGAAACGTCGCGCCATTAGGGGGTACCAACAGGGCAAGCGCGCCAGGGTATCGCTGTCTCGCGCCCTGGCCGGACGCCTGCACCGCTGCGATACTCGCCAT
>DASWSH010000134.1:0-6879 GCA_036402735.1 Solirubrobacteraceae bacterium
CGCTGGGCTGCGGCGGCGTGCTGCGCCATCACGCGCTCTGCGGCGATCGCATCACCGCCGTCTTTCTCACCTCCGGCGAGGGCGGCGGTCATGGTGAGCAGCACGAGCAGCACCGGCGCACCCGCGAGCGCGAGGCCCGCCGCGCCGCCGCGATCCTCGGCATCGACGTGCTGCAGTTCTGGCACGAGCCCGACGGGCGTCTGCGCGCGTCCAACGCCCTGGCCGGGCGCCTGAGGAAGCTGATCGACTCGTTGCGGCCCTCGCGTGTGTATGCGCCGCACGCCGGCGACGCCCATCCCGACCACCGCGCGGTGGCGCGGCTCGTGCGTCAGGCGGTCGCGGCCGCCAGATCTCGCCCGCTCGTGCGCGGCTTCGAGATCTGGACGCCGGTGTCCCGGATCGAGGAGGTCGCGGACATCTCCGAGGTGATCGCCGACAAGCGGCGGGCGATCCGCGCCTACCGCAGCCAGTGCGCCGTGATGCGCCTGGACGACGCAGCGGTCGGGCTCGCGCGCTACCGCGGCGAGATGCACAGCTGGCCGGGGGGCCCCTATGCGGAGGTGTTCTCCGCGGGCTGAGCTGCGTCGCGCTATTCGGCCGGCAGCACGCCCGGGTGAGCCCGTTCGTATGCGATCCGTTCGCGCTCGGCGCGCACGATCGCCTGCAACTGCACGTAGCCCTGCTCGAGCATCGAGCGTGGCGGTGCGGGCGGGGTGTGCCTCCCCCGGCTGCGGTGTCCGTGACCTGCCTGCTCCAGCTGCCGGCGCATGTTGCGCAGCGTCGCTTCGTCGGAGCGCAGCCGCGACGCGCGCGGCGGAAGCTGCGGTTCCCGGCCCGCGAGACCGCCAGGTCCGTCGAGCACCTGCTCTGTGACGGTGCGACCGTTTCGCAGGCGCACCGTCGCCGTGATCCCGCCCCGGAAGAACTGGCCGTCGTAGACGACGATCAGGGCATGCTGCGGGCCACTCGGACGCAAGGTGCGCACGTCCCGCGGCGTCGCGATCGTGACCGACGTCACGTCGGCCTGGGCGATTCCTGTGACGATCGTGCGGCCAGGCAGCGTGCGCCGCTCGACCTGCACACGCGAGAGCCTCGCATGTCGGTTGAAGATCGATTCCGGCTCGGGACCGCCCTGCGTGTCGAACCGCACCGGCCCCGGATAGGGAATGCGTCCGCTGCCGCCGCTCGAGCTTCCCCCCGGGCCGTAGCGCAGCTGCCCGCTGGCCGAGTCGATGTAGACGAGCCGGCCTTCGAGGATCTCGCCATAGGCAGAGTTGTGCGCGTCCGCGGCGAAGCCCCAGGGGGCACCGCCGTTGGGGTCGGGCGCGCGCGCCTGCGGCGCCTCGAGCGAGGAAGGCACCGGCAAGGACAGCGACGCATGGCGCCCGCCTCCGATGCGACGTCCGTGCACGACCGCCGAAACGTGCAGTGGCGCATCCCAGTAGCGGCCCGGGAGCACCACCAGGAAGGCGCGGTTCGCGTCTAGCCGTAGCGGGCGCGGCGCGCCCGCGCCCAGCAACACAGGCTGGCGCGCGTCCGGGCGCATCAGGCCTGCGACGACCGTGCGCAGCGGGCGCGGCCGGTAGGCGAATGGATCATCGACGTAGGAGACCGCTTCGGTCGGCGGCGGGAATCGCACGAGGCTGCCCGGATCGGTGCAGCCTCCGATCCCCCCCGCGCCCGCTTCGCCGCCAACCACAAGTGCCAGCGGCGCAGCGCCCACGCGCGGCGCGGCGAGCTTGCCCTTGAAGCGCACGCCGACCTGGGAGCAGATGAAGCGCTGCGGCGGACGTCCAACACCGAAGTTGGCGTGCGGAGCGGGCCGTCCCTGCCAGCTGCGCAGCGCCCATTCCGGACCTCCCGCAGGGTCGGCTGCGTGCAGCGTCTCGCGGATCGTTGCCGCGATCGGCCGCTCGAACGGCGGCGGTTGCGAGCGCGCCGGGGGCAGCGGTTCGCGGTAGGCCGGCACGGGCGGCTCCGGCAGCACTCTGCCGGTCCGTTCGTCGTAGAGCTTGCCGCTGGTGTGGTCGTATGTGACCGTCGTCCCGTCCCGCATGCGCGCGTGCAACACCAGTGCGTGTGGATCGACGTGGCCGTCGAGCACCGCCAGGAACACGCCGCCATGCGGGTCGATCGGGAGCTGCTGCGGCGGACCGGCGCCGGTCAACGAGAGCGCGACCACGCGCGGAGCGGCAGCTCCGTACACAAGCGTGCGTGGCGGGCTGTTGCCCCATGGATAGCCGCTGCCCTGACCGCTGCCGGGCACGAAGCGGCGAAACGCCGCGAACAGCGGCAACTTCCCGAGTCGCCCGCAGATGCTGGGTGTGAGTGACGAGTCGAGCTGGCTCGGGTTGTTGCGTCCGGCCAGCTCGCTCGCCTGGGCGCAGTTCTCGTCGGGGAACGCGCCGGGTCCGAGCGCGACGCCGCCGCTGGCACGCCAGGCGTACTGTCCGGAGGGGTCGGACACTTCGTATGCGAGGGACTGCGCGAGAGCGACTGCGCGGTCGTGGCCGTCGCGGGTCGTGATCACGACGCGGGGACGTACTTCCTCCACATAGCCGCTGTACACCGTGACGAAGCTTCCCTGCGGCCCGAGCGGCAGGTGCCGCACGCCGTCGGGTCCGTACACCGTGACTGCCTTCGCCGCGGCGCCCGCCACGCCGTTGACGACCGTGCGAGCCTGCGCGGCGCTCGCGCCGACGAACACGCGCGCCCCGGCGAGAATCGGACCCGATGGACCGGGCACGCCGCAGGCGTCGACCCCGCCCAGCGGCAGCGCCCGGAACACGTGGTCCAGCCCAACGACTCCGAACTTCCCCTGCAGCACCTGCGCAACAGCGCTGCACGTCTCCCCGGCCGGCGTGCGCGACAGACGGATGTCCCACGGCGCTTCGCCGGGCTGGGGGTCGGGCGCGTCAAGCCCGGCCAGGCGGGCGCTCGCCGGCAGCGGCACGCCGCTCGCCTGCAGGTCGAGCGCGTTCGGCGCCGACAGCGGAGCGCCGCTGGTGATCAGGATCGCGGCGGTCGCGGCGCCGGCGAGCAGCACGGTGAGCGCGAGCGCGATCAGCAGCGTCCGCGGCGTCACGCCGAGCGCCGGGCGTGGGGGCGGATCGCCATGCGCCTGGAACTGCTCCCCGAGCGCCTCCAGCACCGCCACGGTTCGATGCTCGCTCATGGCTGCTCTCCGATCGCGAGCTGCGGCTCGAGCGCCTGCGCGAGCGCGCGCAGCCCTCGCGAGACGCGGGCGCGCGCCGCGAGCTCGGAGATGCCGAGCGCGCAGGCGACCTCCGCGTAGGAACGCTCCTGCACGATCCGCAGCTCCAGCGCCCGGCGCTGCTGCGTGCTGAGGCGGCTGAGCTCGCCGCTGAGCAGAGCGCGCAGCTCGGCGACACCGGCGCGCTCCTCGATCAGCGCGAGGTCGTCCTCATGCGCCGCGGGTGTCTGCATCCCCAGGCGCCGAAGCGCACGCCGCTCGACGCGACCGCGGCGCTGGTAGCGCGAGAGCTGCCGGCGCGCGATCGTGTAGAGCCACGCCTGCCGTTGCTCGTCGGCCTGTCCGCGGAGCTGCCAGAAAGCCAGGAAGGCCTGCGCGAAGGTCTCGGCCGTCAGTTCGAGCGCGACCTCTGCGTCGAGTGTGCGGCGCGCGAAGAACACGACCAGCCCCATGCTCTCGCGGCGATAGAGAGCGTCGAAGTCGCTTGTCTGCGCCATCAACCATCAATGTGGCGGAATTGCTCGAAAGTGTGACGCGGCTAGCGCGCCACGACCGCGAAGAAGTCGCGCGTGTAGGGCTGCAGGAACTGCCCTGCGATGCCGTTCTGACCTGGCACGACAGGCACCGCGCGCGGCCCTTCGCCGCTGTGCGCATACAGGTACCCGGCCACCCACTCGGGGTTGATGTCGAGCTCGACCGCCCAGCGCGCGCCGGCGTCGGCGAGCGCGCGGGCGAGCGCGGCCGGCGTGAGCTGCTCGCCGGCGGCCCAGACGAGCTGCCCGTCTGCGCGCTCGCCGATGCCGGAGCGGGCGACCGAGTCGCCGCCGCCGAGCGTCGCGCCCCAGCAGCTCTGGATGCAGCTTTCGACGGTAGCGGCGGGCGCGCCGCGATCGACCAGCAGCGCGAGGTTCTGCAGCACGGAGTACACGGGCCGGTTCGCCGCCGGCACGCTGGCGCGCCACGCGCCGATCTCGCTGGTGCCGTCGCGGTAGGTGACGATCGAGCCGCGTCCGGCGCGCAGCGGCTCGGCGACGCGACCGGCCTGCATCCATCCGGCCGCGCCCGTCGAGAACTTGAAGCCGCCGTTGAAGGCGGCGATCACGTGGTGGATCTCGGCGGACTCGATGCGTCCGCCATAGCGCCAGCTTCCTTCCGGCTCGCCTTCGCCGGCGTGCAGGTCGAGCCGCACGTAGCGCTGGTCGAAGCGCAGCAGCGCGGCGCCGCCGCGCTGGGACTGCCACGCGGCGACGTGGCCGTGGACGCGCGCGACGGGCTGCCACGCGTTGCCGGGTTCGCGGGCGGGAGCGACCGCCAGCGCCGGAGGAGGCGGTGGCGGCGGGGGTGCGAGCGGCGCGGTCGCGGTGGCGCCGGCGGCCGCTGCGCCGCTCGAGCCTGTCGAGCGTGCGGCTTGGCCCGCGGCCGTGCCCGCGCCGCGCGAGCCGCCGCTCGACCCTTCGCCGCACGCAGCCAGCGCGAGCGCCGCGGCGCCCGCCGCCACGACGGCGATTGCAGTCAGGACCGGCGTGCGCGTGGACATGAACCCGACTCTACGCCGTCGGGGTTCGTGATCGGGCAGCTCGCTCGGGGCTCGCGCGCCGGTCGGCGGATGCGTCAGACAGCGGCCGCGACGGGCTGTCCGAGCAGGCTGCGCGCGCAGTCGACGATCGTCTCCTCGACCGGCCGCGGCGTCCAGCCGGTGCGGCGCTTGGCGTTCTCGAGCGAGTACGTCGTCTTCTGCCCGAGCTCGCCTGCGACCGAGCGCACCGAGGGGTCGACGAGCGCCATCCCGCGTACGACGAAGTTGGGGATCTTGCGCGTCGGCACCTTGCGCGCGTCCTCGCCGAGCCGGTCGCGCAAGATCGCCGCGACATCAGAGAACCACAGGAAGCTGCCCGCTGCGATCAGGCGCTGTCCGGCGGCTTCAGGCGCCGTCATCGCCACGACGTGGAGCGCGGCCACATCGCGCACGTCGATGAAGGAGAAGCCGAGCTGCGGCAGGCCCGGCATGCGGCCCTCGAGCAGCCGTTCGACAACCTCCAGCGAGTAGGAGCGGTCATCGCCGAGCACCGGGCCGACGATCGCGCCCGGCTGGATCGTGACCAGTCGCTCCTCTGCGCCCTGCTCGCGCACGATCCCCCAGGCCGCGAGCTCGGCGATCGTCTTCGAGCGCGTGTAGGGCGTCAGCTTCGTGTTCTGCGGGTCGCTCCAGTCCTGCTCGGTGAGCTCGCGCCCGGTCTGGTCGGGAGTGCCGTTGCGCACGGCGGCCACGGAGGAGGTCACGACGGTCCGCTCGACGCCCGCGGCGAGAGCGGCGCGCAGCACGCGCAGCGTGCCCTCGCGCGCGGGCACGATCAGCTCGTCGGGGTCCTTGGGCTGCGCAGGCGGGAAGGGCGAGGCAACGTGCAGCACGTATGCGCACCCGTCGACTGCCTCGGCCCAGCCCTCGTCGTTCAGCAGATCCGCGGCGACCACCTCGAGGCGCTCGCCGGCGTCGAGTTGCGAGCCGACCTTCTCGCGCACCTGCTGCTCGCGCGCGAGGTCGCGCACGGTGGTGCGCACGCGGTAGCCCTGCTGCAGCAGCTCCACGATGCACCAGCCGCCGAGGTAGCCCGAGCCGCCCGTCACCAGCACCGTCCGATCGCCGTTCATCAGCTCTCTCTCCCTCTCGCTCGTGCGTGCAGGCGCACGGGTGGTCCGTGCGAGCGGGGACGCTACAGCACCGGGCGCCCCGTGCTGCGGGCGCCCGGTGCGCTCTCGCTCGCCGCGCTCAGCTGCCGGAGGTGGCGCCGGCGCCCGCCACCTGGTGGGCGCCCTCCGCGAACTCCTCGACGATCTTCGCGTTGAAGGCGTCGAGGTCGTCTGGCTTGCGGCTCGAGACGAGCCCCTCGTCGACGACGACCTGCTCGTCGACCCACTCGCCGCCGGCGTTGCGGATGTCGGTTTTCAACGACGGCCAGGAGGTGATCGTGCGGCCGCGCACCAGATCGGCCTCGACCAGCGTCCAGGGACCGTGGCAGATCACGCCGACGGGCTTGCCGGCTCTGAAGATCTCCTGCACGAACCGAACGGCGCGCTCGTCGGTGCGCAGCTGGTCGGGATTGGCGACCCCGCCGGGCAGCACGAGCGCGTCGTAGTCATCCGCGTCGGCCTGGTCGAGCGACTTGTCGACCGGGAACTTGTTGCTCTTGTCGAGGTGTTGGAAGGCCTGGACTTCGCCGGCCTGCGGCGCGAGGAGCTCGGGCGTCGCGCCCGCCTCCTTGACCGCCTGCCAGGGACTCGTCAGCTCCACTTCCTCGATGCCCTCCATCGCGACGAGAAAGGCGATCTTCTTTCCGTTCAGCTGCTCAGGCATCAGTCTTCCTTTCCTCAGCTGGTTTGCTCGCGAACGCCCTGAAGCGCTCGCCCATCTCCTTGTCCGCCGCCTCCTGCGCGTCTCGCCCGGGCTCGCCGCGCGGCGTGTCGCCGTCGCCGTCGATGCCCTGGCCAAGGTCGCAGTTGATCTGGGTGACGACGCTCTCGAGCAGATGTCGCAGGTCCTGCTCGGCTCCGGGCTGCACGTCGGAGATCTCGATCGTCCGCTTGCGGATCTCGATCGGCCCCCAAGCGCCCGCTTTCGGCTCGATCAGTGCGAGCAGGCCGGCAAAGCGCTTCGCCAAGCCCTTGGG
>DASWSH010000135.1:0-3060 GCA_036402735.1 Solirubrobacteraceae bacterium
GATCTGGACGAGCGTGCCGCCACCGCTCTCCCTCAGCGCGCGAACGCCGGCGCTGAGGAATGCGTACGTCTGCCTCGCCACCTTCAGCGCGTAATGGTCGAAGTCCTCGGGCGAGAGGTCGGCGAGCGGTCCGCCGCCGAAAGGCGCGCCGCTGGGCGAGGGGCCGGCCGCCACCGCGTTCACCATCAGGTCGAGCGGGCCTCCGAAGCGGTCGCGCGTGCGCGCCACCGCTTCGTCCACTGCGCCCGGGGTGCTCGCGTCGAGCGCGATGCCGAGCGCGTCGGGGATCGCGGCCTCGAAGGCCTGCACGGTCTCGTCGGAGCGTGCGACACCGGCAACCCGCCAGTCGCGCTGCGCCAGGTGCTCGCTGATCGCACGACCCAGGTTGCGCGCGCCGAGGATCAGGGCGGTGCCAGACATGCTTGGCACACTAGCTGGCTACATGCCTGAGCTACCGGAAGTCGAGATCACCGCACGCAGGATCGACCGCGCGGCAAAAGGCGCCGTCGTCGAGTCGGCGCTCGCCCCGGGCATGGTGACGATGAAGACGTTCGACCCGCCGCTCGACTCCCTCGCCGGCCGCGCTATCACCGGCGTGAGCCGGCGCGGCAAGATGCCGGTGGTCGAGTTCGACGCCGAAGTGGCGCTGCTGATCCACCTGATGTCCGCGGGCCGGCTGCAGCTGTTCGACAAGCGCGCGTCGCTGCGCGACAAGGCATCGCGCCTCCTGATCCGGCTGCCCGAGGAGCGCGAGCTCAGGCTGCGCGAGTTCGGCACGCAACAGCGCGCGTGGGCGAAGCTGCTCCCGCTCGCGGACGTCGACGCCGACGACGCCGTGGCCACGCTCGGCCCCGAGGCATACCCGGTGCCCCCGCTCGAGGAGCTCGCCGAGCACGTCCGCCAGCCGCGCCACCTCCACCCGCTGCTGCGCGACCAGCGCGTCGTTGCGGGGATCGGCCGGAGCTGGGTGGACGAGATCCTGTGGACGGCGCGACTCTCGCCGTTCCGCCAGGGCGACGATCTCGACGACGACGATCTCGTACGACTGCGCGACGCGATCGAGGAGGTGCTCGGCGGCGCGCTCGAGCACTACGAGGAGGTGGTTGGCGAGTCGCTGCCCGACAAGGCCCCGATGCCGCTGAAGGTGCACCGCAAGCAGGGCGAGCCGTGCCCGCGCTGCGGCACGACGCTCGAGGCCGTGCACTTCAAGGACTACGTGATGACGTACTGCCCCAACGAGCAGACCGGCGGCCGCGTGCTGAAGGACCGCCGGCTGTCGCGGCTGCTCAAGTAGGCCCCGCTACGGAACGAAGCCGGCCGGCGAGAAGTTCTCCGCGAGGAACAGGAACCACACGAGCAGCAGCACGATGGCCGTGCCTGCCGAGAACGTGAGGCTGACGTCGAGCACCGGCCGGCGGCCGCGCTTGGGGCGCCGGTCGCCGCTCAGGCTGCCAAGCCACGCGGTGCGGTCGGTCGTCGGTCGTACGTGCGACACGCGCAGGTAGGCTCGGTAGAGCGCGCCCAGCCCGAGCCCGCAGGCGAGCATCGCGATCGGGCAGATGATCAGCACGCAGAGCATCATCGTGGTCGCGTCGTTGGCTATCAGCGAGCCGATCCAGAGGCTTCCCACCGGCACCAGGATCCACAGGGCGAAGCTGCCCAGGAAGATGCCCACGGCCAGGGTGTACTCGAGGACTCGCGTCCCGCCGTAGGTCAGTGTGCGGTCTGCGCGATTTCCACGACCGTCCACAGTGCCTCCTCTACTCCGACGTCGGGCACGCCCTTCACCTGCAGCGCCACGAACGTCACACGTTCAGTCTCCTCCGTAACGGCGGCGGCCGCGTCGGCTGGGCCGAACGGCGCCGCCAGGACCCGCGTGCGGTCGGCGAGAACGGGCCGGCCCGGCTCGACCGGATGGTCGCCGATCCGCTCACCCGGGATCGCGCGTCTCAGCCAGAGCTCGCCGTCGAGCTTGTCCGCATCGAAGGCCAGCACCGGGACGCCGGTCTCGGCCACGGCGATGAGCTGCGCGTCCGCCGGCAGCGATCCAGCCGCCGGGAACTCGGTGTGCCGCTGCAGCGCCGCCGCCTCGACAGGGCTCTCCGCGCCGTCGGGATCGATCCCGAGGCGGCGCGCGAACACGCGGTAGGCCCACGGCGTCGACTCGCTGCGGGTGCCGATGGCGTCGGCGCCCGTCAGGCGCTCACCCGCGGCATCCATGCGGCGCCGCACGGCATCCGGGCTCGGCTGCGCCCTCGCGGGCACCTCGGCGGTCCAGATCGACAGCTCCGGGAAGTCGGCACGCAGATCGCTCGCCACGGCTCCGCGCTCGAGCGCGAGCGGCCGCTCCTCGCGCGGCTCCTGCACCGGGCGCGCGGGCGTGCTCTCGAGGAGCGCGCGCACGGTCTCGTCGTGCTGGCGCGCCTCGTCCGACGCGAGCCCGCCGACCACGATCCTGAGGCCGGCCTCGAGCAGCGCGCGCAGCTCGCGATCGCGGCCCGGCGCGGCGCGCTCGGCTCGTGGACCGAGCGTCAGCATCCCCTTCCACGCGGACCAGAGGAAGCCGGCGGCGTCGCGCGCGCCGATCGGCCTCACCTGTCCGCGCCGGATCGCGACCTCGATGAGAGCTGCGGTGCGGCGCTCGCGGTCGGCCATCGCCTTCGCGACGCGGCGCGACATCTCCGCCAGCTCCTCGTTGGGACCACCGGGCTCCACAAGGCACAGCAGGCGCATCTGACCCGGGCGCTCCCGGGCGAACCGCGCGAGCCGGCCGGCCGTGTCGAGCACCTGCTCGAGCGCGGACAGCTCCGTATCGCGGTCCTCCTCCATGTACGCCTCGAACAGCTCGAGCGCCCGCTCCACGAGTGCGCGGTAGAGGGCCTCCTTGCCGCCGAAGTGGTTGTACAGCGAGCCGACGGCGACGTCGGCATCGTGCGCGATGTCGTCGACCTTCGTGCTCTCGTAGCCGCGCTCGAGGAAGTGGCGCTCGGCCGCGTCGAGGATCGCCGAGACCGTCCGCGCCTTGCGCCTTGCGAGACGACCACCTGGGACCGGATTAAC
>DASWSH010000136.1:0-9733 GCA_036402735.1 Solirubrobacteraceae bacterium
ACGAGCAGTCCCTGTCCTTCCTCGATCGGCTCGCCGGTGCTCTCGTCGCGCACCTCGGCGAACACGCCCGGGAACGGCAGCGTCGCCGAGCCGGGCTTCGTCTCGGTGATGCCCGGCAGCGGCGTGATCATGATCGCGCCGGTCTCCGTCTGCCACCAGGTGTCGACGATCGGGCAGCGGCCCGAGCCGATCACCTTGTGGTACCAGAGCCATGCCTTCGGGTTGATCGGCTCGCCGACCGAGCCCAGCAGGCGCAGGCTGGAGAGGTCGTGTTCCTCCGGCCACTTCGCGCCCCACTTGATGCAGGCGCGGATCGCGGTTGGCGCGCAGTAGAAGATCGTCACGCCGTAGCGCTCGACGTTCTCCCACCAGATGCCCTTGTGGGGGTAGTCGGGCGCGCCCTCCCACATCACCGAGGTGGCACCGTTGCAGAGCGGCCCGTAGACGATGTAGGAGTGACCCGTGACCCAGCCGACGTCGGCGGCGCACCAGTACACGTCGCGCTCGGGCTTCAGGTCGAAGACGTAGCGATGGGTGGCTGAGACGCCGGTCAGGTAGCCGCCGGTCGTGTGCAGGATGCCCTTCGGCTTGGCCGTGGAGCCGGAGGTGTAGAGGATGAACAACGGATGCTCGGCATCGAGCGGCTCGGCCGGGCACTCCGGGTCCGCGGCAGCGAGGATCTCGTCGTAATAGACATCCCGCCCCTCCTGCATCTGACAGGGCGTGCCCTTGCTGCGCACGACGACGATCTTCTCGAGCGTGCGCAGGTCGCCCATCACCTCGTCTACGCGGTCCTTGACGGGTGCGGTCGTGCCCTTGCGAGCGGCGCCGTCGACCGTGATCAGCGCCTTCGCCTCGGAGAACTCCATGCGCTCGCGCACCGCCTCCGCGGAGAAGCCGCCGAACACGACGTTGTGCGGCGCGCCGATGCGCGCGCAGGCGAGCATCGCCACGACCACCTCGGGGATCATCGGCAGGTAGATGCCCACGACATCGCCCTTGCGCACGCCCTCGTCCTTCAGCGCGCTGGCGAAGCGCTGCACCTCGGCGAGCAGCTCGGCGTACGTGATGTCGCGCTGCTCGCCCTCCTCGCCGCGCCAGTGGAAGGCGACGCGCTCGCCGCGCCCCTCCTGCACGTGACGGTCGAGGCAGTTGTACGACGCGTTGATCGTGCCGCCCGTGAACCACTTGTAGAACGGCGGGTTGGAGTCGTCGAGCACCTGCTCCCAGCGGCTGAACCAGTGCAGCTGCTCGGCCTGCTCGCTCCACCACGCCTGCGGGTCGGCGGCGGCTCGGTCGTAGACGGCCGCGTCTTTCAGCAGCGCCTGCTCGCGGAACTCCTCCGGCGGCGGGAAGCGCTCGACCTCGAGCAGCTCCGCGAGCTCACGGTCGAGCCCGTCGCCGCCGTCCTGCGCGTGCGCGGCAGTACTCATCGCGGCCACTCTACCTCTAGCGCACTGCAGCGTCAGCCGGTCGACCGACGTTCAGTGGGAGCACCGGCAGGACCGCGCGTTTGAACGTGGAGTTGACGACGGCCGCGAACGACGCGTACCAGGCCGCCGCCGCGGTCGCGAGACCCACGTAGCCGCCGATTTCCGTCACCGATTTGTCGGCGCCGGTCGCCCCGATCGCCAGCAGCACGAAGGTCGCGGTCAGCAGCGCGAAGACGAGCAACACCGCACCGCTCGTGCGTAGAGCGGCAACCGTCATGTAGCCGGTGAAGATCGCCCACGCGTACAGATACACGCCGAGCGCATGGCCGACATTGCCACCGATGTCCTTCGCGTAGAGGGCGTTGAGCGCCCAGAACGAGATCCAGAACGCGCCGAACGAGGAGAAGGCGACCGCGCCGAAGGTGTTGCCGGTGCGGAACTCCCACATGCCGGCGAGCAGCTGAACGATGCCGCCGTAGGCGAGCGCGAGGCCGAGCACGACCGGCACGCCGCGGCCGTCGACGAGGTTCGAGTTGAACATGGAAAGTACGAACGTCGTCATCGCGAACGCCGCCAGCCCGAGCGGCCCGGGGTCCGCCGGCGCCCACACGACCGGCACGGCCGGGGCGGCTGCGATGGGCGGCGCGTCGCGGATGGGCTCTCGTCCGATGGGCGCTGCCATGTCTCCTCCTTCGTCGTGCTTGAGAGCGGCGCGCGGCGCACGTCTCCCGAGCCCGCTCCTATAGACAACCGATGCCCGATTCGCACGCGTCTAACCGGCTGCGAACGGCGCTGCGAGGAGCGATGTCAGATGTCTGTCAGCGACGCGCGCCGCGCTTGCGGCGGCGCTTGCGCGAGGTGCCGCCCTGCGGGACCGGCGCGGGGGCCGGTTCGTCTGCGGTGGCAGCAGTCGCGGCCTTGGCCGTGCCGGCGGCGCGCTTGTCCGCGCCGGCAGCGCCGTCCTCGCCGGCACCTCTGCGTTCCGCCGCCGCCTGCGCTCGCGTGGGCCACGGCTTGGCTTCGCCCGCGGCCCAGGCCGGAGGGTCGCCCCCGGGCCATTTGCCGGCGAACAGGACGCCCACCATCACCATCCAGAAGGCCGGCACGAGCTGCAGCTCGGCTCCGCCGATCGGCAGGAAGATCAGCAGCGCCGTGAACATCCCGAGCAGCCCCATCCAGCGCGGCAGCAGCCCGACGCGCAGCGCGTTGATCATCACGCCGACCATGCCCGCCGCCAGCGCCAGGCCCGCCAGCAGCGACAGGTAGGCGACGATGAGGTTGGGCGTGCTCTTCGTGAGCGCCTGATCCACCGCGTGGTTGGTGAGGTTGTGTCCGGTGGCGAATTTGTGCGTCTCGAGGGCGGCGACCACCTGGTGGGCGAGGCTGGCTACGGCCACAGCGGTGCCGCCCACCAGCACGAGCGGTCGCGCAGCCGCCCAGGTGGCGGGGCGGCGGAAGCTGGTCGCGTTGAGCAGCGCGAGCAGGATCAGCGTCAGGATCCCGACGGCGATCGCTGCGAGCGTGCTGCCTGCGATCAGCCCGAACGCGTGGTGTGAGATGAATTTGACCTCGGCGGCGCGGGGGCTGACGGCGGGGTTCGCTTCGCCCCGCAGTGCCGGTTCCAGGCCCTGCAGCAGGCCGACCGTCGGCGCCCCGCTGAGCGTCGAGCTGATGATGATCGCGCTCAGCAGATACAGGAAGCCGCCGCCGAACGCCGGCACGGACAGGCGCCTGCGCGCATAGTCCTCGTGCTGCACCTGACTCCGGGTCTCGGCTGCGCTTGGCATCGAGCACGGCAGTCTATGATCTGAGCATGGAGAGCGGCGGCTTCGGCGACATGTTCGGAGACCCCGAGGAGCTGCAGCGGCGACTCGCGGAGTTCGCCGAGCAGATGAGCGGCAGCCAGCGTCTGGCGTGGGCCGACAACGCGATCAAGCTGGCCGTCGACATGACGGTGGCCGCGGTCGGCCGCGTCAACATCCAGGGAAACGCCGAGGCGCAGGCCGACCAGATCAGGACCGTGATGGCGCGTGTGTTCCCCGAGGCGGTAGCGCTCGTGCGCGAGGCGCGCGAGGGGCTGCAGTAGCGCCCGGCCCGTCGCGGAGGCGATCGCTCAGCGCGCGCGGGCGCGCCGGCGGCGTGTCCTGCGTGGCGGCGGCTCGGGCTCCTCGAGCCAGTCCTCATCCGTGAACGACGCGCCGGCGGCGTGTCCTTCGCGCTCGGCCAGCTTCTCCGCTTCCTGCGAGGCGCGCCCGGCGCTGATCACCTCGCGGAACGAGCGGAAGCGGAAGATGAAGAAGATCGCGGCGAGGCCGGTGAGCGCGGTGAAGGCTGCGATCGCGATCTGCTGGCCCACCGAGTAGGCGGCGATCACCGTCGAGGAGGCGTGCGCTTTGCTGTTGAACACCTTCACGAGCAGCGCCTGCTGCACGCCCGCACCGCCGGGCGTGAACGGCACGGCGCCGGCCACCTGGTTGACGCCGAACACGAGCAACACGTTCTGCACCGAGCCGCCGACGCGGAAGGCGTCTAGCAGGAACCAGAAGGCGGCAAAGCGCGCGAACCACGCGAACACCTGCAGCAGCGCCACTTCGCGCAGGTAGCGGCGTTTGTCGGTCAGGATCGTCACGCCCTGGCGCACGCGCAGCCAGAAGGCGCGGGCGCGCCGCGCGAGCAGCGCAAACGCGAGGACAGCCGCGACGCCGATCGCGGTGATCAGGAACAGCGTCAAACGGAAGTGTTCGGCGAAGAACGAGATGTCGAACGAGCTGAGCTTGCCGAAGTCGGGCGGCTTGGGGAACACGCCCTGTGTGAACGCGTAGATCAGCACCAGCACGCCGACGGAGGCATCGAAGATCGACTCGACGAAGAAGGCGGCGGCGACGGTCGGATAACGCGAGCCCGGGATCGACGAGCGCGTCAGGAACAGCTTGATCACGTCGCCGCCGCGTGCCGGAACGACGTTGTTGAAGCCGACGGCTGCGAAGTACGCGCCCCACACGCGCCGCCACTGGAACGTGGCCGCCGGGTAGGCCGCGCGCAGGCTGTTGAAGAACGCGCGTGAGCGAATCGTCAGATTCAGCCCGAAGAACAGCAGGCCGAGCAGCAGCGCGGGCCAGTGCACCGCGGCGAGGTCGGAGAAGAACTGGCCGACCGCGTCGAAGAACGTGCTGATGCTCTTGCCGAGCGACGTCGAGGCTGTGATCGCGCCCACAGACGCAAGCGTAGGGAGCGGCGGGGCGCTACGGTCCGGCGGGGGGGCGCGCGGACGCCGCTGCGCCAGCCGGTGGCGCCGAGCGCCTGATCAGCGCGACCGCGGCGAACGACAGGGCGAGCACGCACGCGATGATCGCGAGCAGCATCGCCTCGCCGCCCGGCCAGCTCACGCCGGCTCCCTCGGCCGTCCAGAAGATGCCGAACGAGGACAGCATCACGCCGACCGCGTACTTGAGCGCGTTCTCGGGGACCCGCGCGAGCGGGCGGCGCGCGAGCACGCCGGCCGCCACGACCGTCAACGCCGCCACGCCCGCCGCCGCTGCGGCAAGGCCGATGTCGTGATGGTTGGCGCCGAGCGTGACGACGATCAGAGCCACCTCGAGGCCCTCGATCAGCACGCCTTTGAAGGCGATCGAGAACGAGTAGAGATCCCAGGAGCCGCGCGTCTCGCCGGCGGCGCGCGCCGCCGCCAGTTCGCGGTCGAAGGCCGCGCTCTCATCGCGCATCGCCTTGCGCCCCGCCTCGCGCAGCACCGCCTTGCGCAGCCATTGCGCGCCGAACACGAGCAGCAGCACGCCCACGACGACTCGTAGCGGGTCGATCGGCAGCGCGCCGATGCCGGCGCCGAGGACCGCTACGACGGCAGCGAGCACAACGAAGGCGGCAGCGGAGCCGCCGAGCGCGGAGGGCCAGCTGCGTGTCGAGCCGACCGCCAGCACGATCGTCAGCGCCTCCACGCACTCGACGGCGCCGGCGAGGAAGACGGAGGCCGCCAGGCCCAGCTCTGCTCCGGTCATCCACTGAATCTAGCGATGGCACCGGTGTTGGCTATGCGGTACAACCCGCAGATGGCGTCGTCACAGCGCGCCCGCTCCCAGGCACCGCTGACGGTGGCGGTCACGGGACCGACGGGGGAGATCGGGCAGGCGGTCGTCGGAGCGCTCGAGCGCGCGAAAGAGGTGGGCACGATCCTCGGCATGGCGCGGCGGCCGTTCGATCCGGCCGAGCAGGGCTGGAAGAAGGTGGTCTACCGCCGCGGCGACGTGCTCGACAAGCGCAAGGTGATGCGGCTGGTGGAAGAGGCGGACGTGGTCGTGCACCTCGCGTTCATGATCATGGGCAGCGCGAAGGCGAGCCGCCGCGTGAACCTCGACGGCTCGCGCAACGTGTTCGAAGCAGCGCGCACCGCGCGCGTGAAACGGATCGTGTACGCGTCATCGGTCGCGGCGTACGGCTTCCACGCAGAGAACCCGCGCCCGCTCACCGAGGACGTGCCGGCGAAGGGCACCGCCTCGCACTACTACTCGGCGCAGAAGGCGGAGGTCGAGGAGCTGCTCGGCGACGCGCTGCACGGCACACGCACCGCCACCTATGTGTTCCGCCCCTGCATCGTGGCCGGCCCGAAAGCGCCGCTGCTGATCGACAGCCTGCCCTACACGCAGATCTCCGAGCGGCTGCCGGGCCCCGTGCTGAGCCTGCTCGACGGCCTGCCGATCCTGCGCCCGGTGCTGCCCGATCCGGGCGTGCCGTTCCAGCTGATCCACCACGACGACGTCGCCAGCGCGATGCGCGCGGCGGTGCTGGGTCGCGGCAAGCCCGGCGTCTACAACCTCGCCGGTGCAGGCGAGCTGACGGTCAAGCAGCTGGCCGAGGAGCTCGGCTGGTATTCGATCCCGGTGCCTGAGCTGGCGGTCGACGCGGTCGCCGAGATGGTCGGGCGGCTCGGCTTCCTGCCGGCGCAGGCGCAATGGATCGCGGCGTTTCGCGAGCCCGTGATCATGAGCACCGCGAAGGCGCGCAGGGAGCTGCGCTGGCGCCCTCGCCACGACGCGCTGGACACGCTTCGCGAGACGATCCGCGCCACGCGCATGGAGGCGCTGATCCGCTGACAGCGTGCTGTGGCGGCGGGGTTCCGCAGCAGCAGTTGCAGTTGCAGCCGCCGTGGTCGCGCCGGCGGATCAGAGCGAGCGGCCGCGCCGGCCCGGCCCCTGCTGGGGCCGGAGCCGGCGAGCCGTCACGCTCGTGCTACTTGACGATCCTGATGACCCGCTCCATGCCGAGGCGAGTGTGTTCGCGACCGTCCTGCGTGCCCATGAAGCAGGCCTGCACGTACCAGCCCGGCCTCGCGGTCAGCGTCTCCTGCTGCATGGCGCCGTTGGAGAGCGGACCGTGGAAGGCGAGGGGCGGCCCGGCAACGAGCTTTTCCGCCGCCTTGTTGCGGCCCTTGAGCAGCGCCTGCGCCAGCTTCAGAGCGGCGGCGTGGCTCTTGACCGGGAAGGCGATGTCCATGTGGACGAGGAAGCCTTCGTTCTGGAAGCGCACGACCGAGCCGGTTTTGAGTGTGCGCGGGCCCTTGAAGCCGAAGTCGATCGTCTTCACGACCGCAGCCGGGGCGGGGAGCGCCGCAGGCGCGGGCGACGCGGTCACCGTGAAGACCGCGTGCGGAGTGGATCCTTTCGGTGCGCCTTCGATGTTCAGCGCGACGTAGGTGCCGGGAGACAGCGTCGTCTGCGCTTCAGAGGTGCCTCCGGGCACGCCTTCGGCGTCGAACACGATGTCGCCGACCTTGCCGACCGAGTTCGGGTCGCTGTTCTTGGATGTGAGCTGCGCTTCGACTTCCGCGACGGTTGCTCCCGAGTGCAGGCGCACCAAGATGGGCGTCGGTTCCTTCAGCCCCTTCGCGGCTGTCGTGATCACGTTGACGGCACCCGACTGGGTGGCGCCGCCCACTGCCACGCCCGTCGCGGTGATCGAGATGTTCAGCGACGGCAGCGCGGCCTGCGCACCGGCGGCAGAGCCGCAGAGTGCGAGCAGCGCGGCGCCCGCCGCAAGCGTGAGTGTGAACCTGCGCGTCATGCCACGCGTCCAGTGCTGGGACATAGGGATAGGTCCTTTCGTCGATCGCGCGCGCCGCCGTGCTGCGCGCGCTCAGCTTTCGGTAACTGCTTTCTGCCTCCCGCATGCCCCCCTTGGGCCTCGCGTCCTGGGTGTGCGAGGAGTAGGCAGCGGCCGCGCCGATTCAATCAGATCACCCAGCAGGCAGGCACCAGCGTGTCTCTTCGTGTCAGGAGGCTGACAGGCCCAGCTCGGGCCCCTGCGGACCCGTATCCGGTCGCGACGCGCTCGTTACCGCCAGCAGGGCCCCTGGCGAGCGCGAAGCGCTCGCGCGAGCGGCTAGGCCGCTCGCCGGACGGCCCGACGCCGTCCGTGGGGCGGCCCTCGGCCGGCGCTCCGAGGAGGCCCGGCACTCAAGCCGCCGCGCTTCAGACGGTCGGTGGCTTCGCCTCGGCGAGCGCGGCGAGCACCTGCTCGTCGTGCTCACCGGGCTTCACCTTGGGCAGCACCTTCGCGACGCGGCCGTCGGGCCCGATCACGAACGTCGTGCGCTCATTGCCGAAGTACGTTTTGCCGTACATCGACTTCTCGGCCCAGACGCCGTATGCATCCGCGACCGCGTGACCCTCGTCGGCGAGCAGCGAGAAGTTCAGCCCCTGCTTGTCGTGGAATTTCTTGACCTTCGCTACGGGATCGGGCGAGATGCCGAATACCACCGCACCCTGCTGCGCGTAGTCGGCTTGGTGGTCGCGCACACCGCATGCCTGGGTCGTGCAGCCGGGCGTGTCGGCCTTTGGGTAGAAGTACACGACCACCGGCTGGCCGCGGAAGTTCGAGAGCTTCACCTCACGGCCGTCCTGGTCGGGGAGGGTGAAGTCGGGTGCTTGGGCGCCAGGTTCGATCATGCGGCAACACTAGAAGAGAACGAGTCCTGAGAGCACGAACCCGATCTAGACTCGGGGCCCGATCTCAGACTCCAAATGCCGCGGGGTCGACGTCGGCGAGCGTCTCGGAGAAGGTCCAACGATGTCCGAACGGGTCTTCGGCGGCGTACTGACGCTCCCCGTACTCAAAGTCGGTCGGCTCCATCAGGATGCGCGCACCTGCATCGCGCGACCGCACGAAGTGAGCCCGCGCGTCCCTCACGCGAACGAGCACTGAGTGCGACGTTGGCCCAGACGTCGGCACGCGCGTGTCCGGCCGCACCTCGGCGAGGATCACGGCACCTCCATCGGGGACCTCGAGCTGAGAGCGGTGCCCCTCGCCGATCCTCAGCCGCTCGGTGAAGTCGAATGCGTGCGTGAGCCATGCGACCGCTGCCCGGACATCGTCCACGGTGAGGACTGGGACGATCGTCGCGGCCGGGATCGACCGGTTGCTCTTCACAAGGACAGGCCTTCGCAGGTCAGATCGGTGGACGCTGTCCACCGTTCCCGTGGTGCGTGCGCGCCCGGTTCGATCACATCGCGAACGTTACGACAGGAGGCATGCACGACCTGGCGTTACGTTGTCCTCGTCACCGAGTCTCGCGTGCTGGCCTACCTACGCGTGGTCCGCGAGCTGTTGTTCTAGGTGCGGGTACGCGCGGCACGGAGACCGAGGGCTGTCTCGAGCGCCGCTATGCGCTTGCGCAGCCTGTATCGGCGTACCGGCGAGCCGTGTGCGGCGGCGGCCCTCAGCGGTGCCAGCGCGTGCTCGTCGCCTATCTCCACCAGCGCGTCCGCTACGAGCATCCGGGCGTACCGGTCGTCGAGCAAGCGCGCGAGGTCTGGCACCGCGTCGCGGGCACGCAGGCGGCCGAGCCCGACGATCGCATGACCTTTGGTCGCACGGTCGGCCGAGGGCAAGGCGCCGCGCAGCCCCGATGCGACGGCCTGGTCGGGGATGGACGCCAGGCCGTACGCGGCGTGTCGTTTGACGAGCGTGTCGGGGTCGGCTTCCAGAGCGACGAGCAGCGCCGGTATCACGGCCGGCTCGCCATCCTTGCCCGCGTGACGGATCGTCTCGTCGAGCGACTCGCGATGACGCGAGCGCTTCAGTGCCAGCTTCCAGACGATCTCGCGGCGTTCTTTCGGCGCGAGCGTCATGTAGTCGGGCGGAAGCGTCAACGAGCCGGCACGGCCGGCTTGCTCCTGGGTCTCCTCGGGCTCTGTCTCAGAAGCCATGCGCGCGCCCTCGAGCTTGTCTCGCTACTTCAGCAGCCTCGAGAGGCGCCTGTCCTTGAGCACCCGGCCCTCGGTCTGGCAGGT
>DASWSH010000137.1:0-4263 GCA_036402735.1 Solirubrobacteraceae bacterium
CGGCCCGGGTCCCCGGCAACGGCTCAGGCGGCCTTAGGCCGCGGCGTCCTCGCGCAGCCGCACGCCCAGCAGGCGTTCGAGCTCGGGGATCGTCTGCTCGGCGCTGGTGTGGTGGATCGTCGCCATCCCCAGCTCCTCGGCCGGGGTGAGGTTGAAGGGGAGGTCATCGACGTAGACGCACTCCGCCGGCGCCGCGCCCGCACGCTGCGCGCCGAGCTCGTACATGCGGCGCTCGGGCTTGCGGATCCCCTCTTCGGCGGAGATGACGACGCCGTCGAACAGCTCGTCGAACAGGTCGTGCGGATAGCGATGCACGCCCCAGGAGTTCGAGACGAGCGCGGTCTTGATGCCGCCGCGGCGCGCGCGGCGGACGGCCTCGACCATCGCGGTGTCCGGCTCGACGCCGGCGAACATGCCGTCGATCAGCCCGTCCGGCTCGACCTCGAGCATCTTCGCGAAGCGGCTCTCGAAGCCGGCCTCGTCGAGCGTGCCCGTCTCCAGCGCGATCAGGAGCTTGCGCGCCTCGGGGTCGGTGCGAAAGCGACCGAGCAGCAGCTTCGGGTCGATTTCCTTGCGCACGCAGTAGGCGTGGAAGGAGGCGAACAGGTTGCTCGTGAGCACGCCGCCCCAGTCGATCAGCAGCGCGCTGCGCTTCGGCTCCTCACTCGCCACGCGAGACCGCCTCCGCCTGGCTCGCGAGCTCGAGCACTCCCTCGCCGAACGCCTTCAGGTACGGGTCGTCGGTGGTGCCGGCGACCGCGCGCTTGTAGTTGCCCTCCATGAACACGACGCTCTTCCACAGCGCGAGCGTCATGTACCAGCGGATGTCGCTCATCGAGCGCCCCGAGCCCTGCTCGTAGCACTCGATCACCTCGGCGCGCGTGGGGAAGCCCTCCGCACGCGTGACCGCGCCGAGCGAGTCGCGCATGCCGCCGCGCGGGTCACCTGCCTCGGTCCACATCATGCACAGGTACCCGAGATCGGCCAGCGGGTCGCCGATCGTCGCCATCTCCCAGTCGAGCACCGCCGCCAGCCGCGCCGGTGCGCCGGGTGCGAACAGCGTGTTGCCCAGGCGGTAGTCGCCGTGCACGATCGTGGCGGGACCGGACTGGGGCATGTGCTCGCCGAGCCACGCGGCGATGCTCTCGACCTGGGGGATCTCGCGCGTCTTGTTGATCTCCCAGAGTCCCAGGAAGCGGCGCAGCTGGCGCTCGAGATAGCCGGTCGGCTTGCCGAAGTCCTCGAGGCCTGCCGCGCGCCAGTCGACGCCGTGGATCTCGACCAGCGAGTCGATCAGCTCGCGCGCGATGCGGGCACGTTCGCCGGCGCTGTCGAGCGGCTCGGGGATGGAGCTGACGATCACGTCGCCCTGCACGCGCTCCATCACGTAGAAGGGCGCGCCGATCACGTCGAGGTCCGCGCAGACGGCCAGCACGTCGGGCACGCGCGCAGGAGTGTCGCGTAGCGCCTGCAGCAACCGGGCCTCGCGAAGCACGTTGTGCGCGCTCGGCGGAAGCGGCGGGCGCGGCGGGCGGCGCAGCACAGCCTCGCGTCCGGAGCGCTCGATCAGGTAGGTGACGTTGGAGTGCCCCTCGCCGATCGGGCTGGCAAGGATCTCGCCCTCGCCGATGCCGTACTCGTCGAGAAATCGCTGCAGCGGATCGAGCACGAGCAGCGGCGGGCGGCTGTTAGCCTCCGCGTCCGCCGGCGTCTGGACGATGTCGTCTGGCGCGATCGATGCGCTCACCGGCGGAAAGCTATAGCCACCGCAACCTTCCCTGCGCTGAGGTGTCTCAACGGACCATGCCCAGACTCCGCTCCCTCACCATCGCCCTTCTGAGCTGCGCGCTCGCAGCGCCGCTGGCCCTCGCCGCGCCGGCCTCCGCATCGCACGGCCAGACGACTTATTTCGAGGCCGGCAACATGTTGCTGGAACCGTCGAAGCGCGGCAAGGCCTTCGAACAGATGCAGGCGCTCGGCGTCCACGCGCTGCGCGTCGAGCTGTATTGGGCGTCACTAGTGCCGTCCGCCACGAGCGCGACCCAGCCCTCGACCTTCAAGGGGACGGACCCCGCGTCGTATGACTGGAGCTCCTACGACCCCGTGATCGCCGAAGCGGCTCGTCTGCACTGGCCGGTGCTGCTGACCGTCACCTCGCCGGCGCCGCGCTGGGCGACATCGGACCGCAAAGCGCCGTACGTGACGAGGCCGGGCGACAAATACTTCGAAGAATTCATGACGGCGCTGGCGCGCCACTACGGCTCGCAGATCTCCGCCTGGTCGATCTGGAACGAGCCCAACCATCCAGCCTTCCTGCGCCCGCAGTGGAACGCCAACGGCACGCCCGCCTCGCCGCGCATCTACCGCGGCCTCTACCAGGCCGGCTACGCGGGCCTCCAAGCGGGCGGCATCGCGCATCCGAAGGTGCTGTTCGGCGAGACCGCGCCGGTCGGCTACGCGAGCATCAACGCGAAACGCGAAGGCAAGAACGCGCTGCTGCACGACGTCGCGCCGCTCACCTTCCTGCGCAACGCGCTGTGTCTGAACAACAGCTACCACCGCGCCGGCTCGTGCGGGCAGCTGCCGATCAGCGGCTATGCCCACCACGCCTACACGCTGCCCGCCGGCCCGTACTACGTGCCCGCGAACAGGGACAGCGTCACGATCGGGGCGATCTCGCGGCTGTCGGTCGCGCTCGACCGAGCGGCGGCGGCGCACGCGATCCCCGCACACGTACCGATCTACCTCACCGAGTTCGGTGTGCAGAGCTTCCCCAACCATGAACTGGGAGTGCCCGCCGGCCGGCAGGCCGAATTCGACGCGATCGCCGAGCGCATCGCGTGGTCGAACGGCCGCGTGGCAGCCTTCTCCCAGTACCTGCTGCGCGACGACCCGCTCGGCGGCAAACCGGGCTCGAGCGTACGTGGCGGCACCGTCGGCTTCCAGACGGGCCTGGAGTACGTCAACGGCAGCCCCAAGCCGCTGTACAGCGGGTGGCCGCTGCCGCTGACCGTGTCCAAGCGCGGCCACGGCTTCTCGCTGTGGGGTCTCGTGCGGCCGGCGCAGGGCGCGACCAAGGTGACGGTGCTCGTGCGCCGCCGCGGCTCGCGCTCGTACAAGGTTCTGAAGACGGTCTCGACCGACAGCCGCGGCTACTGGACGCTGAGCTCGGGCGTGCAGGGCCAGCTGTGGCGCGTGCGCTGGAAGAGCCCGGCAGGCAAGACCTACCAGGGACCGCCGATCAAAGCCTTCTAGCGCGCTCGGCCGCGGGCCGGCTCGCCGCGCCCGCCTACGATTGGTGGGATGCCGGAGCTGCCCGAGGTCGAGATCACCGCGCGACTGCTCGACCGCGCGCTGAGCGGCGCGCGGATCGAGTCCGCGCTGGCGCCGGGCATCAACGCGCTGAAGACGTGGGACCCGCCGCTGTCCGCGCTGGCGGGCAGGGAGATCGAGGGCGTGTCCAGGCGCGGCAAGAACCTCGTGGTGGAAATCGCAGCGCCGCCCGAGCCGCAGCTGGCGCTGCTGATCCATCTGATGTCGGCTGGGCGCCTGCAGCTCTACGACAAGCCCGCCGGCCCGCGCGACCGCACCTCGCGCCTGCTCGTGCGCGTGCTGGACCGCGACGGCGAGCAGCACGAGCTGCGACTGCGCGAGTTCGGCTCCAAGCAGGCGGCGTGGGTGAAGCTGCTCGACGCCGGCGCGCTCGAGCAGGACGAGGCGGTTGCGAAGCTCGGCCCGGAGGCGTGGCCGGATCCGGGCAGCGCGGCGCAGCTGCAGGAGCTGCTGGACGCGCCGCGGCCGCTGCACACGCTGCTGCGAGACCAGCGCACGATCGCGGGCATCGGCCGCTCCTGGGTCGATGAGATCCTGTGGGAGGCGAAGCTCTCGCCCTACAAGCGCGGCTCCGATCTCGACGCTCAGGAGGCCGCGACGCTTCGCGAGGCGATCGTCTCGACGCTCGGCCGCGCACTCGATCACTACGAGCACGCCGTCGCGCTGCCGATCCCGGACAAGCTGCCGATGCCGCTGCGCGTGCATCGTCACGAGGGCCAGCCCTGCCCGCGCTGCGGGACCACGCTCGAGGCGGTGCATTTCGAGGACTACGTGATCGCCTACTGCCCCACCTGCCAGACCGAGGGCCGGGTGCTCAAGGACAGGCGCCTCTCGAGGCTGCTGAAGTAGCGAGACAAGCTCGAGGGCGCGCGCATGGCTTCTGAGACAGAGCCCGAGGAGACCCAGGAGCAAGCCGGCCGTGCCGGCTCG
>DASWSH010000138.1:0-10822 GCA_036402735.1 Solirubrobacteraceae bacterium
CGCTCGTCATCGACGTCGACGAAGCGCTCCGCCTCGAAGCGGATCGTGCTCCCCCAGGGGCCGCCGTCGCGGAAGCGGCGCATCTCCTCGACTCCCCGCAGCACGGGCTGATCGGGGTAGATGTCCGTGAAGTCGAACTCCGCGGCGGGGGAGAGGTGAGCGTTCTCGGTCAGCGGCCTGGGGTCGAGAAAGACGCGACGAGCCAGCTCCGTGTTCTCCTCCGACATCTCTAGGCCAGTATCGCGCAGGGGTGTTCCCGTCCTTCGCCTCGCTGATCCGCCAGGCGGTCGTGCGGCGCGACTCGTCCTCGCCGCAAACCCAGACCCATGCCGGCGGCGGTGCCTGTGGTCAGTCTTCCCGCCGGGCGCGCGTTGCGAGACCGTCGTAGAGGAGATCGAGCACATCTCCGAGCAGCTGGTCTGAGACGGCGGCAGGTTCGGCGAGGGCGGTCATCGCCAAGCCGTTGGCAAGCGCGAGGATCGCGGTGGCAAGGCGCTCCGCCGGATAGGTCAGGGCGACGCCGGTGGTCGCGTGGCGGGCCTCGAGCGCACGTGCGAGCACGTCGCGCAGCAGCTCCTGGCGCTGATTGAACGCCGGTCGCAGATCGGGGTCGCGGACGGCGAGCGCCCAGTACTCGAACAGCAGCATGATGAGGTCGCTCTGGTCGCGGACCAGACGCACCAGACCCTCGCTCACCGCACCCGCTGTCGGCGCGTCCGACGGGGCCGTCTCGGTGAGTCGCATCAGCTCGAGTGCCGGACGGTCCACACGTTCCTCGAGCAGCGCAAGGAACAGCTCCAGCTTGCCGTCGAAGTGCCAGTAGACCGCCCCGCGGGTCAGACCGGCGCGACGGGCGATCGCCTCCACCGATGTGCCCGCGTAGCCACAGGCGCGGAGCTCGACGAGCGCTGCGTCGAGCAGTCGCTCGCGGGCCGTCCCACGTAGCTCCGAGAGGCGACCATCGCGGCGCGGCGAGGTTGACGCAGGGCTCGTCCGTCGAGGCATGCTTGACATTGTACATACGGTGGTGTATGTAATACATCCAGGCCTGTATGTTTGCTCTCACCAACTCCGGAGGTCCCAGTGTCCGAGCACGAAAATGACGGCGGCAGGGCGCTTCCTGTGCGGACGGAGGTAGCGGTCGTCGGCGCCGGCGCGGCCGGACTCGCAGTCGCGGCGAGCCTCGGTCGGCGTGACATCGAAGCGGTCGTACTCGAGCGATCCGCGGTTGCAGCGAGCTGGCGAGCGCGCTACGAGGGCGTGCGCCTGAACACGGTCCGCTGGATGTCTTCACTGCCGGGAATGGCGATCCCGCGCTCTGCCGGGCGATGGACCTCTCGTGATGAGCTGGTCACCTACATGAACCGCTACGCCGATCGCCTGGGCATCGACGTGCTCACCGGGGTGTCGGTGCAACGTATCGAGCGCGACGTCGACTGCTACCGACTGCGCACCTCCGCGGGCGATCTCGAAGCGAGCTTCGTCGTCGTCGCCGCGGGGTATGACCACACGCCTTCGGTTCCGGCATGGCCCGGCCGCGACGGCTTCACCGGCGAGCTTCTGCACTCCGCTGACTACCGCAACGCCGAGCGCTTTCGCGGGAAACGCGTGCTGGTAGCCGGCACGGGCAATTCGGGGTGTGAGATCGCCTCCGAGCTGGTCCGTGGCGGCGCGAACGTTCAGGTCGCGATGCGTACGCCGCCCAACGTGCTGCGGCGTGAGATCTTCGGGGTGCCCGCGACGGTGCTTGCGCGCCTGAGCGAACGTCAGCCCGCTCCCCTGGTGGACCGTGCCGGATACCTGCTTCAGCATCTGCTGTTCGGAGACCTCACGCCTTACGGGTTGCCTCGAGCACCGCACGGGATCGCCACCGAGCTTCGCGTCAAGGGACTCGGGCCGGTCGTTGACAGCGGCTTCGTCGCAGCGCTGAAGGCGGGACAGATCGAGCTCTTGCCGCCGATCGCCCGCCTCGAGCGCGGCGAGGTGATCCTCGCCGACGATCGCCGCGTGCAACCCGATGTCCTGATAGCAGCCACCGGTTACCGTCATGAGCTCGAGGAGCTCGTCGGACACCTGGGCGTGCTCACCGAGACGGGACGCCCGATCGCGCGCCGCGGCAGCGTGCACCCGGCGGCCCCGCGCCTGTATTTCAATGGCTACTGGCTGCCGATGAGCGGTCAGCTCCCCGCGATGCGGCGTACCACCAGGGCAATCACCCGCAGCATTGCCCGTGAACGAAGGCGCGACGCCAGAGCAGCCCCTGTCTGCGCTGCCCACTCAAGCGCCAGAACCGCCGACGCAACCCCTGCCTAGCGTGATGCTGAACATTCGCTGGAAGGCCGGAGCGGCCGCGTCTGAGCGCGGGGCAGTCCTGATAACGGCGACCGAGCCCGCATCGGGCGCTATCGCGACCTGCCAGGCGCCGCAATCGGCGCTCTACGGCTTCGCCGCAGCTGGCCGACACTGGATGGTGCCGTAGCGCTGTCGCTGGCCATCCAGCCGCTCACGCGCACAACTCGTTCAGTCTCGGTCTGGCAAAGCGAAGAGCATCTGCGGCTGTTCCTGGGAAGCCCGGCCCACATGGCGATCGTTCGCCGCTACCGCGGCCGTCTGAGCATCCGTTCCGCCACCTGGAGCTGCGGAACCTTCCAACTGTCCCGCGCACGCGACGAAGCCCAACTCCACCTGCATCCCGCGAATGTCCAATCCCCGGGCGCCGGCACGTGAGCGGCGCTTCGGGCGAGGTCACTCGAACGGAACCCAGGCCAACTCTGCCAGCCGCGGTTGCGCTCAGCGCGGGTGTGTCGCGCGCTCGACGGCCGCGCCGCGCGCCGTCAGGTACCAGGCGTTCGCGGCGCCTCGCTCCTGACCCTCGCCGAGGTTCTCGACCAGCTCCAGCCTCGCCAGCCGGCCGAGCAGCTTGGAGATCTGTCCCTGGTCGGCGATGCCGGAGCCTTCGGCGATCTCGCGGTTGCTCGCGCCGGGCTGCTCGCAGATCACCGTCAGCACACGCACCGTTCGGTAGGTGAGACGCATGTTCAGCCCTTCGAGCGGGTCTGCGCCGCGTTTGCGCTGCCGCGCGAGGCCGCTCCTGGGCAGCTCCGGGACCGGCTTGGTCAGCTCGCGCTGCGATGCCTTCGTGCCCAGATAGGGCAGCACGATCATGCTCATCAGCGGGTTGAGCAGATCGAGCAGCGGCGGCTTGCCGCCTTCCAGCACGCGCGTGTGCAGCACCGCGAAGATCGCGCCGACGACGCCTTCGGCGGTGACGCCCGGCGGGTCGAGTGCGTTGGGCTCTGAGCGGCCGAGGTCGATCACCTGCGCCAGTTCCTCGAAGATCGCGGCGCGGCGCTCCAGCACCTTTTCGCCCGCAGCGAGCCCCTCGACGACGCACAGCTTGCTCAGGCCCGGCTCCTGATCCATCAGGCTGAGCAGGCGCGCGAGCGCCGCTCGCATCCCCTCACGCCAGTTGCTCTGCGCCTCGAACGACTCTCTCGCACGCGCGCGAACCTGTTCCAGCGCCTGTTCGAAGGCGGCGAGGAAGCAGTCCTCGCGATCCGCGAAAACGTCGTAGAAGGTCTTGCGGGACACGCGCGCCCGCGTGATCACCTGGGCGACCGTCATGTGCGCGTAGCCCACCTCCTCGACCGCTTCGACAGCTGCGGCAAGCATGCGGCTGCGCTGGATCTCCGTGACCTGGCCGCGCGGGATGCCGTTCGGTCCTGGACGGAGGCGCGCCTCCGTTCGGGGTGTGTATGTCAATGCCATCCTTCCGCCTTGTCGTCCATGTGCCGGTTCTCAAGCCTGTCGAAGCGAGCAGAGACTGCTGGGTCTGCATGCCGATGTCGAGATGCGTTTCCAACTTCCGAACATCGCGATCGCCGGCCGGCCGCCCCGCTTGATCTCTGACACAGGCCCTGTTACCCGGCTCACAAGCTGATTAAGCACTTCTAGACACCTCGGTTCACAGCGTGCAGCATCAACCGGCGGATCGCCCGGCGCCGCATGCGAGGATGCGGCCGTGCGCCTGCTAGCCGCCGTCTCCCTCGCCGCCGCGCTCGCGCTCGCCAGCGCCTGCGGGGCCTCCACGCAGGCCGGCCAGAGCGCCGCGAGAACCACGGCTCCCCTCGCCGCAGGCGCGAGCAGCCGGCTGCGCCTGGTCCGCGTGGGCAGCTTCCAGCAGCCGCTGACGGTGACAGGCGCTCCCGGCGAGCCCGGCCGACTGTTCGTGGCCGAGAAGGCCGGTCGCGTGGAGCTGCTCCTGAACGGGCACCAGCAGCAGCGGCCGTTTCTCGACATCAGCGGCTCGGTCAACTCCTCCGCGGAGGAGCAGGGCCTGCTCGGTCTCGCGTTCGCGCCGGACTACGCCACGAGCGGGCTCTTCTACGTCGACTACACCACGTCCAACAACGACATTCGCGTCGTCCAGTACCGCCGTTCCTCCTCCAGCCCGAACGTCGCGGACGCCTCGAGCGCGAGAACGATCATAAAAATCGACCACCACGCCAACAACAACCACAACGGCGGCCAGCTCGCGTTCGGGCGCGACGGGCTGCTCTACATCGGCGTCGGCGACGGCGGCAGCGAGAACGATCCGGACGGCAACGGGCAGAACCGGAACACGCTGCTCGCGAAGATCCTGCGCGTCGCGCCCTTGCCGGGTGGCGGCTACACGATCCCGGCGTCCAACCCGTGGGCGCACAAGCCGGGCCGGCGCGCCGAGACATGGGCCTGGGGGCTGCGCAACCCCTGGCGCTTCTCCTTCGACCGCGCCACGGGCGACCTGATCATCGGCGACGTGGGGCAGGATCGCTTTGAGGAGATCGACTTCCAGCCGCGCGGCGCGGCCGGCGCGACGAACTACGGCTGGAGCGTGTTCGAGGGGTTCAGGCGCAACAAGCCCGGCAGGGCGCCGGGCGCGGTGTTCCCGAAGCTCGCGCTCTCGCACAGCAGCGGCTACTGCGCGCTGATCGGTGGCTTCGTCGTGCGCGACCACTCCGTTCCCAGCCTGTACGGGCGCTACCTGTTCGGCGACAACTGCCGCTCGCAGATCGAGGCGGTGAAGCTGTCCCGCAACGGCGCCTCGGGACTCCACGCCACCGGCCTGCAGGTTCCTGCCACGTCCTCCTTCGGCGAAGACTCGGCTGGACACGTTTATATATCGTCGCTCGCCGGGGCCGTCTACCGCCTGCAGCAGCGCTAGCGGCGGGCGTCCGCCGCCGCCTCCGGCTGCGCCGCAGTCGCCTCTTCCACCTCCTCTCCTCGCGAACCTCGGGCGCCGCTTTCCGCCTTCCCCGTCGGATGACGAGGAGACGGCATGCCCACCACAGCTCCCAGGCTCCTTCGCACCTACGTAGACCCCGACGGCGCGCGCCGCGAGCTGATCGCACGGATCGGAGCCGCCGGCAGCACGCTCGTGATCGACCGCCTCGCCGCATCCGAGCGGGACCAGCGGCTGCTCGCGCACCTGGCGCCGGACGAGCCGGAGGAGAACGCGCGCCTCGTCTGCCACGACTACCTCGCGCGCGAGCCCGTCGGGCGGCGCTGCCGAACACTCCTCGCCGCCGACGCGCGCACCGTGCCGCTCGACCCGCCGGCCCTCCACGCACCCGGATCCGCGGACGCTCTGGACGCGGCCGTCGTGCGCGCGGGCGTGTGCTTCCGGCTGGAGCTCAGAGCCGCGCGCCTGCGCATCCCCGAGCTGCGCTGGACACGCCGTAGCCAGTCCTCGTGCGCCGAGGCGAAGACGGTCAGCCTGCGCGAGGCGATCGGCGAGGCCGAGAGCTACGAGCCGTTCCGGGCGCTCACGCGCCAGGCGCTCGAGAGGCGTCGCGGCGACGCGTCGGTCTCGACCATCACGCTGCGCACGGAGCTGGAGCGCGTCGATGCCAGCACGATCGTGCTCAACCGCGCGCTGCGCGAAGCGGTCGTGAGCGCCGTGCGCAGCGGCGAGACGAGCATGAGCGCCATCGCGATGCGCTGTGGGCGCATCAAGCGGGATGGCCGCGGCAATCAGAGCGGTGAGACCAGCTGGCTGGCGCGGCGTGTAGGGCTGCTCGCCGAGGGCGGAGGCGCAGTCGCCACCCCCTGGGTGCACAGCGAGGTGCTCGGACTGATCGCGCGTCATGGGCTCGGCATCAGCCCCCGGGAGGTCGAGCTGGGATGACCGTCACAGACCGGCCGATCCTCCTCGTGGAGGTCGACCGGGCGTACGGCGAGCGCCTGGCCGGGCTGCTCGCCGCGGACGGCTTCAGCGTCGAGCTCGCCAGAAGCGCAGCGCACGCGCGAACGCTCGCCGCGGAAAGCTCGCCGCGGCTCGCGCTGCTCGGCGCGCTGCCCGCGCCGCGCGGCTCGCTCGCCCTGCTCGAGGAGATCCGCGCCTGCGGCGAGGAGCAGGAGCAGGCATGGGATCGCCTGCTGCCCGCGCTCGTGCTCGGCAGCGGCGCGCCGCCGGAGCTCGAGGCCCTGCGTGCCTTCGAGGCGGGCGCCGACGACTTCGTGGCGGCGCCCGCGAGCTACCTGGAGCTGCGCGCGCGGATGCGTGCGCTGCTGCGCCGCGCCGACGGGGAGGAACGCTCGGAGCGTCTGCTCGCGGTGCGCGGCCTGTTGATCGACCGTGCGACACGAGCGGCGACGCTGCGTGGCCGGCAACTCGAGCTGCGGCGCATGGAGTACGAGCTGCTCGCTCGCCTCGCCACCGAGCCACGCCGCGTGTTCACGCGCCAAGAGCTGCTGAACGCCGTCTGGGGGTACCGCTCGAGCGCCGTCACGCGCACGCTCGACAGCCACGCCTCGCGGCTGCGCCGCAAGCTCCAGGAGCACGACGAGGACCGCTGGGTGCTCGGCGTTCGCGGCGTCGGCTACCGCTTGATCTGACATGCGGGACCGCGCCGCCGCACGCGACGCGCTCGCGCTGCAATACGCCACAGCGGTCGTCTTCGATCGCGCTCTGTTGCTCGCGCTCGCGGCGCTCGTCGGCCTGCTGCTCGCACGCGGGCTGCGCCGTCGCCGTCTGCACTGGAGCTGGGCCGTGGCCGCGCTCGCACCGGCCGCGATCCTCGCACCGCTGCTCGGAGCACCCGTGCCGCTGCTGATCGTCGCGCTCGTGCTTGCCGCTCACCGCGGCCGGCGCTGGCACCGTCACGACCTCGACAGCGGCGCTGACCTGGCGGCTGCTGCCAGGTCGAGGCTGAGCGCCGCCGGTGCGCTGAGCGTGTTGCTGCGCCGGGGGCTCGTGCGGCTGCTGCGTGGCGTCGCCGCGTCGCGCCCCGGCGAGGCGCTTCGCCGGTTGCTGCCGGGGGGAGGGGCCGCCGCAGAGGACACGCTGTTGCTCGGATACGACGAGCGCGGCCGTGCGCTGGAGATCTGCGGTGATCCGCGCAGCAGCGGCCACGCGCTTGTCCTGGGCGCGACCGGCTCGGGCAAGACCGTGACACAGACGCTGCTGGCCGTCGGCGCGATCGAACGGGGCTCCGCGGCGATCGTCGTGGACCCGAAGGGCGACGCGAGCATGCGCGAGCAGCTCCGCGCTGCGGCGGCGAGCGCAAGCCGCGATTTCATCGAATGGTCGCCCGAGGGACCGACCGTCTACAACCCCTACGCTCGCGGCGGCGAGACGGAGATCGCAGACCGCATCCTGGCCGGCGAGCGCTTCACCGAGCCGCATTACCTGCGCCAGGCGCAGCGCTACCTCGGACACGTCGTGCGCACGCTGCGTGCCGCCGGCGAGGAGGTGAGCCTGCGTGCGATCGTGCCTCTGCTCGACGCCGGCGAGCTCGAGTGCAAGCTGCGTGAGCTTCCGCGGACGCACGCACAGCACGCCCACGCGTACCTGGACTCGCTGAGCCCGCGCCAGCTGCGCGAGCTCGCCGGCGTTCGCGACCGGCTCGCGATCCTGACCGAGTCGGAGGTCGGCCGCTGGCTGGATCCGGCGCACGCGCGGGTGGGGCGTTTCGACCTGCTCGATGTGGCGCGGAGCGGCGCCGTGGCGTACATGAAGCTCGAATCGGACAGGCGCCCGCTGCTCGCGCAGATGCTCGGCGCCGCGATCGTGCAGGACCTGCAGAGCGCGGTGGCGGCGCTGCAGGAGGCGCCCGCGCCGACGATCGTCGTGCTCGACGAGTTCTCCGCGCTCGCCGCGGAGCGGGTCGTGGCCCTGTTCGGACGCGCCCGCTCGGCCGGTTTCAGCCTGCTGCTCGGCACGCAGGAGCTGTCCGACCTGCGCCTCGCCGCCAACACGCGACTGCTCGAGCAGGTGATGGGCAACCTGTCCCTGCTGATCGCCCATCGCCAGGTCGTGCCGGCCTCCGCGGAGCTGATCTCGCGCCTGGCCGGCACGCGTGGCGCCTGGCGCGTCAGCTGGGGCAGCGACGGGCGCTCCACGCGCACGCGCGTGAGCGAGCCCGCCGTGGCCGCCGTGCGGCTGTCGCGGCTCGCTCCCGGCTGCGCGCTCGTGATCAGGCTGTCGGGCGCCGGCGCTGCGAGCGTCGTGCGCGTGGTTGCGCCCGGAGGGGAGGGGTGAGCGATGGCTGCCGCGATCGAGCTCCGCCCCCACGCGGCGAGCGCCGTCGCATGGACGGCATCGCTGGGCGCCGTCACAGCCGCGGTGTTGGCCCGCCGCGAGCGCATCTCTGAGGCCTCCGCGCGGGGGCGTCTGCTCAGCGCGCAGCGCTCCGGCGCGCTCGTCGCGTGGCGGCCGCTGCGTGACAGCCCGACGCTGTACACCGTCAGCCGCGCGGGTCTGCGCGCGGTCGGCCTGCACGATCGAGCCCCCGCGCGCGTCAGCGCGGGGAGCGCTGCGCATGCGATCGCCTGCTGCGAGGTCGCGGTCGCGCTCGAGCTGCTGTTCGCGGGCAGCCGGGTGGCCGGCGAGCCGGAGCTGCGACGCAGCGCCGCCCGCGCCGCGTCGGCGCCTGCACCGGCGCCCGGCGCAATGGCGGCGGCGCTCTGCTCCGTCGCGCTCGACGGTCGCGCCGCACCGGGCATGCACCGCGCCGACCTCGCCGTGCTGCGCGGCGGTGGGGCCGGACGCCCGCTGGCGGTCGAGGTCGAGCTGTCGGTGAAGGAGCCGCGACGGCTGCTCGCGATCTGCACCGCATGGGCGCGCGCCCGCCACGTGGCAGGTGTGCTGTACGTCGTGACGGCGAGCGTGCGGCCGGCGGTGGAGCGGGCCGTCGCAGCGGCGCGGGCGCAGGAGCGGATCGCGCTCGTCGAGCTCGACGAGCTCGTGGCGCTCACGGCGCCGTCGTCCGCGAACGCCGTCCCAAGCGGCGCGTAGCTTGCGTTCGGCTGACCCGAAAACGAGCAACGGAGACGACGATGCATGACCTCAATCGCGTGACCCTGGTGGGCAGGCTGACCCACGACTGCGAGCTGCGAGCGCTGCCGACGGGAGGCTCGGTGTGCGACCTGCGGCTCGCCAGCAACTCGCGGCGCCGTGACCCCGGCGGCGAGGGCGAGTACACAGATCGCCCCGGCTATTACGACGTGAGCCTGTTCGGCTCGCGCGCCGACGGCCTCGCCACGCACCTGACCCGCGGTCGCCGGATCGGGATCGACGGCAGGCTGCAGTGGCGGGAGTGGGAGAGCGACGGCCAGAAACGGCAGGCGGTCCAGATCGTCGCGGACGCGATCCAGTTCCTCGACTGGCGCGAGGACAGCGGCGAGGAGCCGCCGCTCGACGACGCGGCGCTGGTCGGTGCGGCTGCCTCTGACGGCGCTGACGAGATGGGTCTCTGAGGTACGCGCGTGGCGGGGACGGCCTCCTTGTAGACTGCCCCGCCGCGCACCGCCCCCGACCGCCCAGGAGCCAGAAGCGATGCCCGTCAACACCCAGGCCATAGGCAAGAGGTACGACCCCGTCACGTATGCGGTCGGCCGCGAGAAGATCCGCGAGTACGCGCGAGCGGTGGGGGAGACGGACCCGCTGCATCTCGACCTCGATGCGGCGCGCGCGGCCGGTTACGCCGACCTCGTCGCGCCGCCCATGTTCGCGGTGGTGTACAGCGCGCCTGCGGTCGGGCCGCCGATCTTCGACCCCGAGCTCGAGCTCAACTTCGCGATGATGGTCCACGGCGGCCAGGAGTTCGAGTGGGGCGCGCCGGTCGTGGCCGGCGACGAGATCACCACGACCGCATCGGTCAAGGACATCTCCGAAGCCGACGGCCGTGGCTACTACGTGTTCGAGTCGATCTCCGCGAACGAGCGCGGCGAGCAGGTGTGCCGCGGCACGTGGACCAACATCGTCAGGGGAGTGTGAGATGAGCGAGCTGAGCGAGGGACAGCAGATCCCCGAGCTGCGTGTCACGCCGGACAAGTTCCTGACGGTCCGCTACGCGGGCGCCTCCGGCGACTTCAACCCGATCCACATCGACGAGGAGTTCGCCAAAGCCGTCGGCCTGCCGGGCAGGATCCTGCACGGGCTGTGGACGATGGCTCAGGTGGCGCGCGCGCAGACCGAGGCGGCCGGCGGACCGGAGAAGCTGCGCCGGCTGTCCGTGCAGTTCCGCGGCATGGGCCTGCCCGAGCAGGAGGTCGTTGTGAGCGGCACGGTGCGCGAGGTCGCCGACGGGCGGGTCATCATCGACACCGTCGCCGAGCAGAACGGCAACCAGATCATCCGCAACGCGCAGGCCGAGCTGAAGGTGTAGGCGCGCTCCATGCGGCAGGGCGCGCGGCGCTCCGCTGCGCGTGCCGCGGGCTGGCGCGAGCCGAGGTCCCGCCTACAATCAGCGCATGCTCACACCCCGTCAGGAGCGCATCCTCGGCAAGGTCGTCGAGGAGCATCTGCATACACGTCAGCCTGTGGCCTCGAGGACGATCG
>DASWSH010000139.1:0-2311 GCA_036402735.1 Solirubrobacteraceae bacterium
CCACGAGATCGCGAGCACCAGCGGGAAGAAGATCGCGAACTGGACGGTCGGGAAGAGCACGCGTCAGGAGGATGCGCGAAACTGGCTCGCCCTGTGAGGCGTGCGACCCGACATCTGTGGCTGCTCGCGCTGCTGGCCGCCCTGGTGCTCGCCGTGCCGGCGGCGGATGCGCAGGCGGGTTGCGGCGGCGTCCGCTACATGCCGGCGAAGAAGAAGCCGAAGCACGGTCGCGCGCCGCTCGCGATCGGCGACTCGACGATGCTGCTCGCGATGGACAACCTCGCGAAGATCGGCTTCAACGTGAACGCCCACGGCTGCCGCGGGATGGACGAAGGCCTCGCGATCCTGCGCAAACGGGGGCACGACGGCACCCTCCCCCACCTCGTCGTGATGGCGCTCGGCACCGACTTCTCGGTCAAGCGCAGCCAGATCAAGCGGGCGCTGCGCTACCTGGGGCCGGACCGCGTGCTCGGCCTCGTGACGCCGTGGGAGCTCGGCGGCCATGCGGGGAGCGACGCGAAGACCGTGCGCAAAGCCGGCAAGACGTGGAAGGACCGGGTCAAGGTGCTCGACTGGGTGAAGGTCAGCCGCGGCCACGGGAGCTGGTTCCAGCCCGACGGCTGCCACCTCACCCAGGCGGGCGCGCGCGCCTTCGCGAGGCTGTTCAAGAAGGCACTGCCGTACGCGCAGCCGCCTCCGCCGCCCGCAGCGTGATGTTCCCGGCCGCCCGCTCACGGCGGCCGAGGGTACATGGCGGCCGACGGGTGCCTAGTAGCTGCGCGGCAGGCCGAGCGAGTGCTCGGCCACGTAGTTCAGGATCATCTCGCGCGAGACCGGCGCCGTGCGTACGAGCCGCACGCCCCAGTACATGTCGGTGAGCCCGTACTCGAGGCTGAAGCCGTTGCCGCCGTGGGTCTGGATCGCCTGGTCGACGCAGCGGATGCCCGCCTCCGCGGCGGCGTACTTCGCCATGTTGCTCTCCTCCGCTGCAGGCAGCCCGGCGTCGTAGAGCGCGGCCGCCTTCTGCATCATCAGCCGGGCCAGCTCGAGCTCGATCTTCGCCTGGGCGAGCGGGTGCGAGATGCCCTGGTGCGCGCCGATCGGGCCGCGCCACACCTCCCGCGTGCGCGCGTACTCGGCGGCTAGCTTCAGCGCGCGCCGCGCCGTCCCGTTGCACACCGCGGCGCCCATGATGCGCTCGGGGTTGAGGCCGTCGAACGCAGCCTTCAGGCCGGCCGACTCCCCGCCGATGATCCGGTCGGCCTCGACCTCCACGCCGTCGAAGAAGAGCTGCCATTGCTTGTTGGCCCCGGGCTCGACGGTTGGGATCAGCTGCTTCTCGAGGCCCGGCGCGTCGGTGTCGACGATCGCGAGCATCGGCACGCTCAGTGAGCGGTCCTCCTCGCGCTTGCGGACGACCACCAGGATCCCGTCGGCCTCCTCGACGCCCGAGATGTAGGTCTTCTGGCCGCTGATCGAGTAGCCGCCGTTCGACGGCGTGGCGGCGGTCGAGATGTTGTGCGAGTTCGAGCCCGCGTCGGGCTCGGTGATCGCGAACGCGATCTTCGTCGTCCCCTCGCCGATCGGCCGCAGCCAGCGCTCCTTCTGGTCCGGCGTGCCGTGGCGGGCGAGGATGCTGCCGACGATCGCCGGTGACACGACGACCAAGAGCAGCGCACACCCGGCCGCCGTGATCTCCTCGCCCACTGCCGCCAGCGCCCGCATGCCGAGCCCGCTGCCGCCGTACTCCTCCGGCACGTTCACGCCGAGGTAGCCGCGGCTCGCGAGCGCGTCCCACAGCTCGGTCGGCGGCTCACCCGCGGCGACCTTCGCGCGCGTGTACTGGGGACCGAACTCGGCGCAGATCGCGGCCACCGTCTCGCGGATCTGGCGCTCCTCGTCGGTCGGGATGAGTGGGAGGTTGGGATTCACTGGGCGCCGCTCTCGCGCCGCACCTTGAGCGCCAGCTGCAGCTCGAGCCGGCAGTCGCCGTCGGCGAGGCGGTCGGCCCCGAACACCTCCTCGAGCTGTCGCAGCCGGTAGCGGAGCGTCTGCATGTGCACGTGCAGGGCGCGCGCGGTGTCGCCCGTGTTGCAGGCGTTGTCGAGCCAGGCGGCGAGCGTGTCGGTGAGCTTGTCGCGCGTGCCCTTCGAGAGGCGGTCGAGCGGCTCGAGGGCGCGATCCGCCAGCGAGCGCGCGCGCTCCGGGTCGCGGTGCAGGATGAGGGCGACGAGGTGGTCGCCGGTGTCGATCAGGCCCTCGCGCGGGAGCACGCCGGCGTCTTGGAGCGCGACCGCGAGCACCGCGCGCT
>DASWSH010000140.1:0-10793 GCA_036402735.1 Solirubrobacteraceae bacterium
ACGACCTGCGGGATCACGTCGCCGGCGCGCACCACGATCACCTCCTCGCCCGCCCTGATGTCCTTGCGAACGATGTCCTCCTCGTTGTGCAACGTCGCGAGCTTGATCGTGACGCCGCCCACTTCGACCGGCGCGAGCACCGCGTAGGGGCGCAGATCCCCGAACTTGCCCACGTTCCACATCACCTTCTCGAGCGTTGTGACCGCTGTGGTGGGCGCGAACTTCCACGCGACCGCCCAACGCGGGTCGCGTCCCACGGCGCCCAGGCGCCGCTGCAGCTGCAGGTCGTCGACCTTCACGACGACGCCGTCGATCTCGAAGTCCAGCTCGCCACGGCGGCGCTCCCACTCCAGGCATTGCGCCACCACCTCGTCCTCGCTGTGCAGCTGCTTGATGCCGTCGTTGACGCGGAAGCCGTGGTCGCGCAGCCACTGCAGGGCCTGCGAGTGCGTCTGGAAGGACAGCCCCTCGGTGACGCCCACGGCGTAGCACCAGATCGACAGCGGACGCTTCGCCGCGTCCGCGGGGTCGAGCTGGCGGATCGTGCCCGCAGCCGAGTTGCGCGGGTTCATGAACGTCGACTCGCCCGCTTCCGCGCGGCGCTCGTTCAGCGCCGTGAAGTCCTTCAGCGACATGTACACCTCGCCACGCACCTCGACCAGCGGCGGTGCGTCCTCGATGCGAAGCGGTATCGCGCCGATCGTGCGCAGGTTGTGCGTCACGTCCTCGCCGATCTCGCCGTTGCCGCGCGTCGCGCCCCGCTCCAGCACGCCGTCGCGGTACAGCAGGCTGATCGCCAGCCCGTCGATCTTAGGCTCGACCACGAAGTCGAAGCGCGGCGTCTCGAAGCCTTCGCGCGCGAGATGGTTGCGCATGCGCTCGACCCACGCGCGCAGCTCCTGCTCGGAGCGCACGTTGCCGAGCGAGAGCATCGGCTCCAGATGAGTGACCTTCTCCAGGCGCCCGACCGGCTCGCCGCCGACGCGCTGCGTGGGCGATTCCGGCGTCTGCAGGCTGGGATGCTCGGCCTCGAGCGCGCGTAGCTCGTCGAGCAGCCTGTCGTACGCGTCGTCTGCGATCTCCGGATCGTCGAGCACGTAGTAGCGGTGCGCATGATGTTCGAGCTGCGCGCGCAGCTCCCGCGCGCGCTCGACCACCGCCGGTGGCACGCCGGCCGGCGCCCGCTGCTTCCCCCTGCTCGCCCGCGCTGTGCTGCGCGCGCTCACGACTTGGCGTCGCCGGCCAGCGGCGCGAGCAGCCCTTCCAGATCGAACTGCCGCAGCGCCTCGAGGCTGTCGTGGTCGGTGAGGTCGAAGTGGATCGGCGTGACCGCGATGCGCCCCGCGTGCACGGCGGCCAGATCGGTGCCGGGCTCGTCGTGGAAGCCGGGGTAGGCGCCGTAGATCCAGTAGCGGCGCCTGTGCTCCTCCTCGCGCTCGAGCTTCAGCTCGTCGCGGTAGATGCGCTTGCCGAGGCTCGCCACCTCGACCCCCTGCGGCTCGCCCGCCGGCACGTTGATGTTGAGCAGCGTGCGCGGCGGCAGCGGCACGTCGTCGATGCGTTGCACGAGCGCCGCGACGAAACCGGCGGCGACCTCGAAGCCGAAGCCGCCGTCGAACGTGTAGTCGAGGTTCCTCGCGCCCGACTGCTGCGAGACCGCGATCGCGGGCAGGTTCAGCACGACGCCCTCGAGCGCCGCCGCGACCGTGCCGGAGTAGGTGATGTCGTCGCCGAGGTTGGCGCCGTGGTTGATGCCCGAGACGACGAGCTGCGCCTCGAAGCCCTCGATCAGGCCGAGGCTTGCGAGGCGCACGCAGTCGACCGGCGTGCCGTCCGTCGCGTAGCCGCACGTGCCGTCCGCGAACGGCACCTCTTCAACCCACAGCGGCCGCCTGGTCGTGATCGAACGGGCCATCGCCGAGCGGTTGCCGTCGGGCGCGATCACCGCGAGGCGCACGTCGGGCAGCGCCGCGAGCGCGCGTCGCAGCGCCTGCAGGCCGTCGGCCTCGATCCCGTCGTCGTTAGTCAGCAGCACGTTGAGCATCGCGTCCAGCATAGGGGCCGCTTCGGCCCCGAGGCGTGAAGATATGCTGCTTCCGATGATCGGAATCTCGGGGGGCGGCGGGCGCGGGGCACGGCTGTCCACGCGCGCCCGCAGGACGCTCCTCGCTGCCGGCCTCGTGCTCGCGGCCGCCGCGGCTCCGGCGCTCGCCCTCACCCAGGCCGACCGCACGGCTACGCGCGAATATCTGCGCGCGACCTACCAGCTGTATCGCAGCGAGCTGACCAACGCGCCCGTTTCCCGCGCCGCCCTTGTCGCGCTGGTGCAGCGGCTCGAACGCGAATGTCCGCACGCGCTGGCGGGCGAGCCGAAGCAAGGCGAAGAAGGCAGCTCCGCTCTGAAGCCGCGCGCCCGCGGCGAACTGCGGCGCAGCGAACTGCAGCGCAGCACGATCGAATCGGAGCTGCAGGCGGCCGTCAGCGGCGCGCTCGAAGGTCCCAACCGCAGCGCGATCGAAGCCTATGGCAAGCGCATCGCCGCGCTGCACTGGAGCCATCAGAGCGCCGACGCGCTTGCGCAAGCGCTCGCCGCGCTGCGAGAACCGCCGCCGCCGGCGACAGCACAGCTGTGCGGCGATGTGAAGGCCTGGGCAATGAGCGGCTTCCGCTCGCTATCACCGGCATCGCGTGCTTTCGCCGCCGCGCAGAAGGTGCAGGAGGAACGCCAGCGAGAACGTTTCGAAGCGGCGAGCGGTGCCGATACACGCTTGCCCAGCCTCACCGGTGCCGCGGTCGAGCCCTCGCTGCGGCGGCGCATCGCCACGGTCCTCGCGCGGCTCCTCGGGGCGGTCGACTACGTGCGCATGTACCGCCGCGTCCAACACGCCCTCGGCGTCCCCGAAAGCGAATCCGAACGGCGCGAACGCCGTCCGGTGCTCGCGCGGGGGCGGCTGCGCGACGGCGCGCGCTTCCTGGTGCGCCGCGCGACGGGGGAAGAAGGCTTCGTGTCCGGCGGTTGCCGGCTCGGGCTGGATGTGGAGATCAGCCGCCCGGCGCGGACGGAAGCCGTGTTCACGGCCGTCAGCAGCAGCTCGTTCTGCGCCACCGAAACCTCGCCGCGCTCGCTCTCGCTGGACTGCGGTGAAGCAACGCAGACGATCACGATGGCCGTCCCGTCACGCGTGCGGACTGTCGGCCTTCTCCTCAGCGATGGGCAGCGGATCAGCTCGCGCGCCGTGCACATCGCCCGCCACGACGGCGGGCCCGCCGCGCTCTACGTGCAGGAGCTGCACGGCTACGAGCCGCACCCGGTCTCCCTCACGGAGCTCGACGCGCGGGGCGCGATCGTGCGCGTCGTGCGCGTGCCGGCGATCGAGCGGTGTCGCAAGCGACCGGAACCACAGGGACCGCGGTTCGTAGCGCTCGTGCACGGGACGGCTCCGGGCGGCGCGCGCTTCGCGATCGAAGGGGCGTTCGTGCGGTTCGGCGCGCAGACCGAGTTCAGCGTCTCCGCGCAGACGGGCGTGGAAAACGGCGGCGGCGTGGAATCCGGCTCGGAAATCGCGGTCGGGAAGAACGTGGCGAAGCCCAACGCGCCGAAGCCCAGGCCGTTCGAATCGCAGATCGCCGCGCAATGCCCGCCGCACCCCTACACGCTCGTCTACGGCCTGCTGCGAGCGCGGGGCGCATCCGTGCTGGCGCGCACCGGCGAAGGGCTTGTGCCGCTCACCGAGGTGCCGATCGCGGCCCACCTGCATGCGGCGGGGCCGCTCTTCTACGGCGTCTTCGCGGCGGCGCCGAGCGAACTGGTCGTGCGCCGTCGCGACGGCTCGGTGCTCTACACCGAAAGCCTCCTCACCAAGGATCGCGAAGAAACGGAATTCTGCGAAGGCTATGCCGAACCCTGAGCCGCAGCCGGCTCGGGGTAGCTGACGCCTGACAGCGCCAGACCATGCGCCGGTGCGGTCCCTCCCGCCTCCGAGCGCGGCCGTCCCTCCAGCAGCGCCGTGAACTGCTGGAGCGTGGTCCAGCCGCGCGCGACGTCGAGCATCGTGCCGACGAGCACGCGGTTCATGTGGCGCAGGAACATGTCTGCCTCGATCCAGAACTCGAACAGCTCACCGCGGCGCAGCCACTCCGCGCGGCGCACATCGCAGTTGAACCAGCGGTGCTCCGTCTCGCGGGGCGTGAAGGCCGTGAAGTCGTGCCGGCCGAGCAGCGCCGTCGCGCACGCGTCGAGCGCACCCTGGTCGAGCGGCGAGGGCCACCAGTAGGCGCTGGCGCGCTCGAACACCCCGCGCGTGCGGCGGTTGAGGACGCGGTAGCAGTACGTACGGCTGAGCGCGTCGGTGCGCGCGTCGAAGTCCTCGGCTGCGGGCTCGGCGCTGAGCACCGCGAGATCCGGCCCGAGCAGCCCGTTGAGACGCTGCGGGTCGACGGCCTCGTGCGCGTAGCTAGCGACCTGCCCCCACGCGTGCACGCCCCGGTCGGTGCGCCCGGCGACCCGCAGGCGCAGCGGCTGCCCGTCGGTGCCCCGCTCGCCGAGGATCGTGCGCAGCGCTCGCTCCAGCTCCCCCTGCACGGTGCGCTCGGCCGGCTGGCGCGCCCAGCCCGCGAAGCCCGAGCCGTCGTACTCGATCGTCAGCTTCGTCTTCACCGCAGCAGCCGCATCCCGCCGCTCGCCGCCGGGCGGGCGCTCAGACGAGCTCGATGAAGACCATTTCGGTCGCGTCGCCGGCGCGCTGACCGATCTTGAGTATCCGCGTGTAGCCGCCGGGCCGCTCCGCATAGCGCGGCGCGACGTCCACGAACAGCTTGTGCACCGCAAACTTGTCCTGCGAGAGCGTGGCGAGCGCCTGCCGGCGCGCGTGCAGGTCGCCGCGCTTGGCGAGCGTGATCAGTTTCTCGATCTGCGGCTTGACCGCCTTGGCCTTCGCCTGGGTCGTTTCGATCCGCTCGTGCTCGATCAGCTGCTTGGAGAGGTTCATCAGCAGCGCCTTGCGGTGAGCCGAGTCACGGCTCAGCTTGTTGCGGGTCTTCTGGTGTCTCATGGGATCCGGGAGTCTAAGCGGTGCAGGGCGACGCTCGTCGTCGCGCTCAGTCGGCGCGGAGGTTCAGGGCCCGTGCGTGCAGCGTTTCGATCACCTCGTCGATCGACTTTTTGCCGAAGTTCGGGATCGCGTTGAGCTCTGCCTCGGACTTGGAGATGAGGTCGCCGACCGTCTGGATGCCGGCGCGCTTGAGGCAGTTGTAGGAGCGCACGCCGAGCTCGAGCTCCTCGATCAGGATGCCGTACTCCTCGCCCTGCAGCGCCGCCGGGCCCCCGCCTGCGCCAACGGCGAGGCCGTGCCCGTCGAGCTGGCCGCCGGGGGCGGCGCGCAGCTCCTGGATGCGGTCCGCGTCGGTGAAGATCGCGAGCTGGCTGATCAGCAGCTCGGCCGCCTCGCGCAGCGCGGCCTGCGGGTCGATCGAGCCGTCCGTCTCGATGTCGAGCGTGAGCTTGTCGAAGTCGGTCTTCTGGCCGACACGCGCCTGCTCGACCGCGTAGGCGACGCGGCGCACGGGCGAGAAGATCGAGTCGATCGGGATCACGCCGATCGGCTGGTCGGAGGACTTGTTCTCCTCCGCCGGCCTGTAGCCGCGGCCGCGACCGATCGTCATGTACAGCTCGAGCTTGGTTTTTTTCTCGAGCGTCGCAACGTGCAGGTCGGGGTTGAGGATCTCGACGCCTGCGGGCAGGTCGATGTCCTTCGCGGTGATCTCGCCCGGGCCGGTCACGACCAGCGGCGCCTCGACCTCGCTCGCGTCGGAGTGCATGCGGCAGACGACGCCCTTCAGGTTCAAGACGATGTCGGTCACGTCCTCCTTGACGCCCTCGATCGTCGAGAACTCGTGTGCGACGCCCTCGATGCGGACGCTCGTCACCGCGGCGCCCGACAGTGAGGAGAGCAGCACGCGGCGCAGCGAGTTGCCGAACGTGTAGCCGAAGCCGCGATCGAGTGGCTCGATCGTGAACGTGCCACGGTTTTGCTCCACGGACTCGCTGGTGATCCGGGGGATTTGAAAGTCGAGCATGAGGGTCCTTACGTCGTTTTGGTGTCGTGCCGGCTTCGGCCGGACGCATGTCTGCAAGCGCCGCCGCCGCTGGCGGAGGCTGTGGAATTCGTTTCTACTTCGAGTACAGCTCGATGATGAGCTGCTCCTGCACCGGCGCGGCGACCTCGCGGCGCTCCGGCTTGCGCAGCACCTTGGCCGTCAGCGACTCGTGATCGGCCTGCAGCCACGCCGGAATCTGTCCCGTCAGCTCGGTCGCATCCCTGACGACCTGGGTGGCGGGCGTGTTCGCCTTGATCGCCACCACGTCGCCGGGACGCACCTGGTAGCTGGGGATGTTCACGCGGCGGCCGTTGACCGTCCAATGGCCGTGGCGGATCAGCTGTCGCGCCTGGCGGCGCGAGGCCGCGAAGCCGAGGCGCACGAGCACGTTGTCCAGACGCGACTCGAGCAGCGCGAGCAGGTTCTCACCGGTGATGCCCGTCTGGCGCGAGGCCTTCTTGTAGTAGCCGCGGAACTGCTTCTCGAGCACGCCGTAGTAGCGCTTCGCCTTCTGCTTCTCGCGCAGCTGCAGCCGGTACTCGCTCTGTTTGAGCCGGCCGCGGCCGTGCTCGCCGGGCGGATATGAGCGGCGCTCGACGCCGCACTTGTCGGTCAGGCAGCGCTCGCCCTTGAGGAACAGCTTCTGGCCCTCGCGGCGGCACTGCTTGCACTGGGGAGAGGTGTCGCGGGCCATCAGACGCGCCTGCGCTTCCTGGGGCGGCAACCGTTGTGAGCCTGCGGCGTGACGTCCTTGACGCCGGTCACCTCGAGGCCGGCGGCCTGCAGCGAGCGAATCGCGGTCTCGCGGCCGGAGCCCGGGCCCTTGACGTAGACCTCCACCTTCTGGAGCCCCTGCTCGAGACCCTTGCGAGCGGCCGCGTCGGCGGTCACCTGCGCGGCGAACGGAGTGGACTTGCGCGAGCCCTTGAAGCCGGCGCCGCCGGCGGACTCCCAGGCGATCACGTTGCCGCCGGTGTCGGTCAGCGAGACGATCGTGTTGTTGAACGAAGTCTTGATGTGCGCCTGGCCGACGGGGATGTTCTTTTTGGGCTTGCGCCGTCCGCGGGCGCGTTTGGGAGCAGGCGGCATCTACTTCTTTCCGGCTTTCTTCTTGCCGGCGACCTGCATGCGCTTGGGACCCTTGCGCGTGCGCGCGTTGGTCTTCGTCTTCTGGCCGCGCACGGGCAGGCCACGGCGGTGGCGCAGGCCGCGGTAGCAGCCGATGTCCTGGAGCCTTTTGATGTCCTGCAGGCGCTCGCGGCGCAGATCGCCCTCGACGGTGAGGCCGTCGTCGATCTTGTCGCGCAGCTTCGCCACCTCGTCCTCGGTGAGATCGCGAACGTAGGTGTCGGGGCTGATGCCCAGTTCCGCCAGCACCTTCGCGGAGGTGGAGCGGCCGATGCCGTAGATGTAGGTCAGCCCGACTTCCGAGCGCTTGTTGAGCGGGAGGTTGACGCCGGCGATACGCGCCATGGGCTAGCCCTGCCTCTGCTTGTGGCGCTTGTTCTGGCAGATCACCAACACCACGCCGTGGCGGCGGATGATCTTGCATTTCTCGCACATCGGCTTGACCGACGGTCTTACCTTCATGATCCCTTTCAGGCGCTGTGTTCCGGCGATCCGGCTCTGGCTGCCGTTGCGGCCGCCGCTACCGAGTCGAGGATTATGCCTCTGCGCAGGCCGAAGACCTCGCACGGGCACGACCCCAGATGGTAGCAACTCGGCGTCTGGTTGCCGTGTCCGGTGGGGCGGCCCGAGCCGGTCGCCGCTACGGCCTCAGCCAGCGCGCCGTGCCCGCGTCAGCGGCCCGCGGCGAGCTGCGCCGCTACCGGCGCGGCGACGCGCTCGGCGGGCGGCAGGTGCCAGGGCGTCAGCACGCGCGGCCCCTCCGCGGTGATCGCGACGGTGAACTCGAAATGCGCCGCGGGCGAGCCGTCCTGGGAGTAGATCGCCCAGCCGTCGCCGCCGACGCGCACGGCGGGACGACCGGCGGTGGTCATCGGCTCGATCGCCAGCACCATCCCCTCCTCCAGCACCAGCCCCTTGCCGGGCTTGCCGTAGTTGGGCACCTGCGGGTCCTCGTGCATCGAGCGGCCCACGCCGTGGCCGACCAGCGAGCGCACGACCGACAGGCCCGCGCCCTCCGCGACAGCCTGGATCGTGCTCGACAGATCGCCCATGCGCCGCCCGGGCTGGCATTCGGCGACGCCGGCGTGAAGCGACTCGGCGGTCGCGTCCAGCAGGTTGCGGGCGGACTCGGGGATGTCGTCGACCGGGAAGGTGCGCGCGGCGTCGGCGACCCAACCGTCGAGTGTGACGCCCACGTCGACCGAGATGATGTCGCCGCTGCGCAGGCGGTACTTGCCGGGTATGCCATGCACGATCATCGCGTTCGGCGAGGCGCAGATCGAGCCGGGGAAGCCGCGATAGCCCTTGAAGGTGGGCTCGGCGCCCTGCGAGCGGATGTAGCGCTCGGCGATCGCGTCGAGCTCTGCGGTCGAGACGCCGGTGCGGATGCTGCTCTCGATGAGATCGAGCGTGGCGGCGAGGACCAAGCCTGCCTTCGCCATCTTCTCGATCTCCGCCGGCGACTTCTTGATTATCACTCTGGGAGCTTAGCCTCTGCTCGGCTCAGTCTTCGAGGCGCAGCGCCGCCACGTTGGCGCGGATGTGGTCGTGCACCTCGTCGGGCGAGCGCGTGCCGTCGAAGCGCCGCAGCAGGCTGCCGTGGTCGTAGTGCTCGATCAGCGGCTCGGTCTGCTGGTGGTAGACGTCGAGCCGGTGGCGGATCGTGTCCTCGCGGTCGTCGTCGCGCTGGATAAGCCGCGCGCCGTCCTGGTCGCATACGTCGGCGTGCTTGGGCGGGTCGAAGTCGACGTGGTAGATGTGGCTCGGGTTGCGCACGCACACGCGCCGGCCCGCCAGGCGCTTGACGAGGTCCTCGTCGGACACGTCGATCAGCAGCGCGCCGCTCAGCTCGCGATCCATGCCGCGCAGCGCCGCTGCGAGCGCGTCCGCCTGCTGCGCGTTGCGCGGAAAGCCGTCGAGCAGGAAGCCCTCGGCGGCGTCCGGCTCGGCGACGCGCTGCGTGATCATGTCGATGATCACGTCGTCCGGCACGAGGTCGCCGCGGTCCATGTACGCCTTGGCCTTCTTGCCGAGCTCCGTCTCCTCGGCGACCTGCGCTCGCAGCATGTCGCCCGTGGAGATGTGCGGCAGGCCGAAGTCCTCGCTCAGACGGTCAGCCTGAGTACCCTTGCCCGCTCCCGGCGGGCCGAGCAGGATCAGGTTCAGCTCGGACAAGAACGGCAGCCTACCCGCTCGGCGCGAGCCCGCGCCACCACGGCGCTACTTCAAGAAGCCCTCGTAACTTCGCATCATCAGCTGCGCCTCGAGCTGCTTCATCGTTTCGAGTGCGACACCGATCACGATCAGGATCGAGGTGCCGCCGAAGTAGAAGTTCTGGTGCGTGCGCGCGATCAGGATCGCCGGCAGCGCGGCGACCGCGGCGAGGAACAGCGCGCCGGGGAACGTCAGCCGCGCGAGGATGCGGTCGAGGAATTCGGCGGTCGGGCGCCCCGGCCTGACGCCGGGAATGAAGCCGCCGTACTTCTTGAGGTTGTCCGCCTGGTCGACGGGGTTGAACGTAACGGCGGTGTAGAAGTAGGTGAAGACGATGATGAAGAGCGCCTCACCGACGACGTAGTGCCAGCCGTTGGGCGTGAAGAAGTCCGAGAGCTTCTGGCCCCAGTGCGTTTTGACGAGCTGGCCGACGGTCGGCGGGAACGCCATGATCGAGGCGGCGAAGATCACCGGGATGACGCCGGCCATGTTGACGCGCAGCGGCAGGTAGGTCTGGCCGCCCTCGGACATGCGCCGGCCGATCACGCGCTTGGCGTACTGCACGGGGATCCTGCGCTGGCCTTCCTGCACGAACACGATGCCGGCCACGACGGCGAGCACGAGGAACGGCATCATCACCTTGAAGACCTGGTCGGTGCTGGTCCACCAGGCCTGGATGCCGGCGGGCAGGCGCGCGACGATCGAGGCGAAGATCATCAGCGAGATGCCGTTGCCGATGCCTTTCTGGGTGATGAGCTCGCCGATCCACATCAGCAGCACGCAGCCGGTCGTGAGGCACACGACGATCAGGAAGATGTGGGGCGCATCCCAGGTTTTGACCACGGATTCGCCCGCTTTGGCCTGCAGCGTGTGGAACAGGAAGACGTAGCCGATCGACTGCGCGAAGGCCAGGCCGACGGTCAGGTAGCGCGTGTACTGGGTGATCCGCGCCTGGCCGACCTCACCTTCCTTGGAGAGCTTTTCCAGGGAGGGCACCGCGACCTGAAGCAGCTGCAGGATGATCGACGCGGTGATGTAGGGCATGATCCCCAGCGCGAAGATCGCGATCCGCGACAGCCCGCCGCCGGAGAACAGGTTGAGCAGGCCGAGGATGTTGGAGCCGCCGAACTCCTTCTGGATGTTGTTGACGGCCGTCAGGTTCACGCCCGGCACCGGCACGTGCGAGCCGAAGCGGTAGATCAGCAGCATCAACGCCGTGAAGGCGATCTTCTTGCGGATGTCCGCGACCTGGAAGGCGTTGAGGATCGTCGAGAGCATGATGATCTGGCCGCCGCCGCCCGACCTCAGCCGGATGCCTGCGGAGCCCGGATTCTAGTCGATGGTCGTGCCTCGGG
>DASWSH010000141.1:0-4868 GCA_036402735.1 Solirubrobacteraceae bacterium
GCCGCGCACGATGCTGCCCGAGACGACCATCCCGATCGGCTTCCAGGTCGCCTGGACATACGCCTCGAGCTCGGCGATCGCTCGATCGAACGGAGGGACGCGCCACGTCATGACGCGATCACAGCACGATCGCTGCGGCGCGGCGCGGCATAGCACGGCACATCCGGATCGCTCGCACGTCGAGCTTCCGGCGCGGGATCGGACTCCACCCTCCCTCGCGCGCGGCACGATACGTACGTCTCGCAGCGCCTCAAGGTGCTGCAGCATCCTGAACAAACATCCTGGCTATTCCGATGACCGCCATCATCCAGCCTGACGGCTGCGCAGCACATGCGTGATGGCCATCAATCAGGCCGCCTCGAAGCTCGTCAACAGGCTGGCTCGGTAACACCGCGCCAACAGCGCAGTCGATCGCCCGGATCGTCCTCGAACCGCTCCTCGTCACTGATGGGCCGCACGAGCTCCAGGAACGGCGAGTCGCCAAGCAGCGACGAGCGCAGATCCGGTATCGGCGGTTACGACTTGCTCGTCTGTCGAGCTGCGCTGCGCGCCGGTCTCGGGGCTGTGCGATGCTCGCCGCAAGGAGGATCGTATGCGCACAGTCCTGCTCCTCGTGGTCTCGTCGCTCGGCGTGGGTTGTGGCAGCAGCTCGGCAAAACAGGACGCGCCCGGAAAGCCGGACGACGCCGCGATCGATACGCCGGCGCCCTCGAGCTTCAGCTTCTTCATCACCAGCACCGGCCATCCCAACGGGGGCGACTTCCGGCGCAGCGCCGCCGACACCGACGGGCTCGCCGGCGCCGATGCGTTCTGCCAGATGAAGGCGACCGCCGCGGTCCCGGCGTCGGCGAGCCGGCACTGGCGCGCCTATCTCAGCACCAGCACGGTCAACGCAAAGGATCGGATCGGCAACGGCCCGTGGTTCAACCGCAACGGTGTGATGATCGCGGCCTCGGTCGCGGCGCTGCACACCCCGGCGATGAACCTGATCAACAAGGCGAACGGGCTCGACGAGACCGGCGCCCAGGTCCCCGGTCGCGGCGACACGCCGAACCAGCACGACATCATCACCGGCTCGACCGCGGCCGGCGTGTCGAGCGGCAACACATGCAACGACTGGACGAGCTCCGCCGCGTCGGGCGTCACCGCGACGCTCGGCCACTTCGACCGCATGGGCGTCGCCGGCAACATCGATCCGATGTCGTTCGTCGAGGCCCACGCGAGCCAGGGCTGCGCGGTCGCGTCGTTCCCGCCGACCGGAGGCCGCGGCTCGATCTACTGCTTCGCCGCGGACTGAGCGAGCCGTGCCTCTGGATCTGCGTCCCCACGGTGCGCTGGTTGGTCACATCGTGGTCGCCCTCTAGCGCGCGAGCGGCGCGCGACGCGTGCGGGCGAGGCCGTCGGCGATCTGCTGCCGGAGCTCGGGCGACTTGTGGCCGTCGTCGCGGAGCTTGGCGGCGCGCTCGAACATCTGCTCGGCCGCGGCACGCTTGCCCAGGGCGAGCAGCGCGCGGCCTCGGGCTACCAGAGAGGCCGCGGCGATCAGCGCGTATTGCTCCGATGGTAGGTGATCGACGGGAGCGAGCTCGGCGATGGCTTCGTCGTAGCGGCCGAGCTGCGACAGCGCCTCGGCGATCTGCAGCCGCGCCTGGGCGCCGTTGAGCGCGCCGACACCGCCGTCGAGCTCGAACATATCGCGCGCGCGCCGCAGGACCGGGAGCGCGTCGGTCAGGCGGCGCATCTCGAGGAGGACGGTGCCGAGGTTCACGAGCGGAACCGCGACGCGCGGATCGTCGGCGCCGTAGGCAGCCTCGCGCAGGGCGACGGCACGCTGGAGCAGCACGAGGGCCTCGTCGTCGCGGTGCAGCGCGCTCAGCGCGCCGGCGAGGTTGCCGAGGGGGCCCGCCAGTGCCAGTGCGTTGGCGCCGAGCAAGGCCTCGCGCGACGCGAGGTTACTCTGGAGCAGCGGCAGCGCTTCGCTCGGTCGGCCGCCGCGGTGCAAGCAGATGCCGAGGGTCTCCTGGGCGTCGAGGGTGTCGGGGTGGGTCGGCGACAGCGTCCGGGTGCGGATCGCGACGACGTCGCGGAGCAGCAGCTCGGCTTCGCGGAACCGGCCGACCATGCCGAGTCGGGTCGCGAGCCGAAAATTGGACGTGGCGACCCGCAGGTCATCAGCGCCGTACTGCGCGGCGAGCAGCTTGCTGGCCTGAGCCTGGAGCGCGAGCGCGCCGGCAAACTTTCCCGCGCGCATCAACTCGCCGGCGCGGCCCGACGTGCAGACGGCGACGAGATCGGGTGGGCTGCCCGCCTTCCTGACCGCGACCTCGGCGAGCGCGAGCCAGCGATCGCCGTCGCCGTGCGGCCGATCCTGGGTCGCGCCGGCGAGCCCGAGCCAGCCCTCCGCGGCGAGCGCGTACAGCCCCGCGGACTCCGCGGCGACCGCGGCGTTGAACAGCGTGGCCTCGTCGTCGCCCTCATGATGGAGCTCGCGCTGCACGGTGCCGAGCAAGAGGCGCGCCTCGGTGGCGAGCGGCACATCGAGCGTGTCCGCGCCCGCGATCACCTCGCGCCCGAGGCGCTCGGCGGTGGCCAGATCCCCGGCGTCGTGCGCCAGCACCGCCGAGGCCAGCAAGGTCTGGAGCTGCACCGCGCCGGCACGGGGAAGATCGACCAGCGCCGGCCGCGGCACAGCCTCGGGATCGAGCTGGCAGTGCGCGGATGGCCGCAGCGCCAGCGACAACCGCGCGGCGATCGGCACCACGTCGGCGTCGGCATGCGCGAGCTTCGCCGCGAGCAGCGCGACGTCCTCGCGACGCTGGCGCAGGCACGCCAGCTCGTACTGAGTATCGCGCGATGCGGCGACCGCGGCCACCAGGCAGCGCTCACGCTGCAGGTTGCTCCACGTCGCGGTGTAGCGATCGAGCGCGCCAGCGACCTGGCCGTAGGCTCGCTCGGCGTACGGCAGGCCGGTCCGCAGGAACGCGCCACGGATCTCGGCGCGCCGCGCGTCGTCCCATGTGCCGGTCCACGCCGCGCTGTCATCGCACAGCCGCGTGGCGCTGGCGGCCTGGTGATGCATCACCGCCGCGACGGTGGCCGCCGTTGCGGCCGCCGAGCCGAGCACGACGATCCACGGCAGCCGGCGCTGCCACACCGGGGCGAGGCGGTCGAGCAGCGCCTCGAGCGACGCGTGGCGATCACCGGGCGACGCACTGAGGCCGCGCACCAGCAGCCGGTGGGCGCGCGCCGGCAGGCGAACCGCCGCCGGCACGCGCCAGATTTGCCCGGCAGCGATCTTCGCGTGCAGCGCCTGCGCGGTGTCGCCGTCGAACGGCCGCCGGCCGTACAGACACTCGAAGGCGGTCACGCAGAAGCTGAACTGGTCACTCGCGACGGTGGCCTGCGCTCCGGCGATCACCTCGGGCGCCATGTACGGCAGCGTCCCCGCCGGCACGACGCTACGCAACACGGTGACCTCGCTGGCGAGGCCCGCGTGGCCGACGGCCGGGTCGGTCGCCTGATCGTCGGCTCGGTCGATCAGCCGCGCGAGCCCGAAGTCGCCGACTCGGACCTCACCGAGCGTCGAGACCAGCACGTTGTCGGGCTTGAAGTCGCGATGCAGCAACCCCGCGCGATGCACCGCCGCCAGCCCGCGCCCGGCCTGCACCAAGGTCGCGAGCCGCTCCGACCTCGAGCGCGGCATGGCCGCCCAGTCGCGCAGCGTCGAGCCCTCGACCAGCTCCATCGCGACGTAGGCGTGGCCGTCGGCCTCTCCGACATCGTGCACCGTGACCACGTTGGGGTGGCGCAGCCGCGCGAGCGCCCGGCCTTCGCGCAGCACCCGCAGGGCCGCTGCGTGGCGCGCCTCGTCGATCACTGGCAGCGCGATCAGCTTGAGCGCCACCAGTCGATCGAGCTGGGGATGCAGCGCACGAAACACCTGCCCCATCGCGCCGCGCCCGAGCTCCTCGAGCACCACGTAGTCGCCGATCCGCATGCCGCGCGGCCGGGTGATCGGCTCGACCGCGTGATCCGGCCAAGTCTCCACGCAATCCACGATAGCTCCAGACCTCCGGACTCAATATACTCCGGGACGAACTGCCCGTGCAACGCTCGCCCGCGCACGCCCCCCGCACGGCCCGGACCGCATCGAGCCATGGCGAGGATCCGGTCCGACGGCAGGGCGTCTATCCCGCGCTGTACTTGCTCGTCGAGTGCGACCGGCCGAGCGCGGGCTCGCTGCACGTCTCGCTGCGCGGGATCGCGCGGGTCGAGGTCGGGCGCGGTGAGCGTCGCGCGCTCGACCTCGGCGAGCCGTCGGGGCTGCGGTTGACCGTCCCCGATCCGTGGATGTCGGTGGCCCACGCGGAGCTCGCGTGCACGCTGGGCGAGTGGACGATCCGAGACACCGGCTCGCGCAACGGCGTGGTCAAGAACGGCGAGCGCGTGACCCACGCCGCGCTCGCGGACGGCGATGTCCTCGAGATCGGCCACTGCTTCTTCGTGTTCGTCGCGCAGGAACCCGAGCCGCCCACAGATCCGCTGCCGGCGCTCGGCGAGCTCCAAACCTATCATCCCGCGCTCATGCGCGAGTACGCCGCGCTCGCGAAGCTCGCCCCGTCGCGTGTGTGCGTGATGCTGTTCGGCGAGACCGGCACCGGCAAGGAGGTGCTGGCGCGCGCGATCCACGCCGCCTCGGGCCGCAGCGGGCCGTTCGTCGCCGTGAACTGCAGCGCGATTCCGGCATCGCTGATCGAGTCCGAGCTGTTCGGCTACATCCGGGGCGCGTTCACCGGCGCGACCGAGAGCTCGTCCGGCGTGATCCGCGCGGCGCACGGCGGCACCCTGTTCCTCGACGAGATCGCCGA
>DASWSH010000142.1:0-4996 GCA_036402735.1 Solirubrobacteraceae bacterium
CGGACGTTGCTCAGCGCCTCCCCTACGACGCTCAGCAGCGCCATGCGCTGCGAGGGCGAGATGTCGTCCAGATCCCCCTCCAGCACGACCTCCGGCGCGATGCCGCTGCGCGCGCGGAAAGGCGCCAGCAGATCCTCGAAGGCGTCGACGAACGGGCGGCTGACCAGCACGGCGGCATGCACCGACGTGGAGATGCGCCGCAGGCTGCGCTCGAGCGCCAACAGGCGCGCGTCGAGATCGTCGAGGCGACCGCCCAGCAGCTCCTTGCCGCGCCGGCCCTCCAGCACCACGGCCAGCTGCTCGCGGAACAGCGCCAGATCCTCGCCGACCAGCAGCAGCTCCTGCAGCGGTCCGTCGTGCAGGTCGAAGCCGAGTCGCGTCAGCCGACGCTCGCTGGCCTGCACCAGCGCGCGCTCACTCGACGCGTTGCGCGCCAGCAGCGTCTCACGCTCGAGGATCGCCGCGAGCGGACCCACCGCCTCCTGCAACAGCGACGCAGCCAGCCTCGTGCCGCCCTTGCACGGCCGCGCGACGAGCGCTGCCGTCGGCAGGCCGGCCCGCTCGATCGCGAATCCGATCGGGCGCGGCGCGCCGGCGGCGCCACCGCGTCCGCGAGCGGGCCGCGCGCTGGCCTGTTCTGCGCCGATCAGCTCGCGTGCCAGCCGCTCCTCCGCCTCGCCCGCCGGCTGCGACCCGGCAGCGCCCGCAAGCCAGCTCTGGCCCGTAGGCCCAAGTCCCCAAAGCGACACCGACTGCGGCGCCGCGCACGCCAGCAGCACCCGCAGCACCGCCTCGCGCGCCCGCGCCGGCTCCAGCGATCTCAGCGCCGGCGTGCGCAGCGCCTCGCGCCCCAGCGCGGCCGGCGAGCAGATCTCCTCGGCAGCGAGCCGCGCGACCACCTGCTCGGGCAGCCCGGCGGGCGTGTCGTCGTCGGCGGCGAGCCACGCCAGCAGCGCGCCCGCGAACCCATGCACGATGCCCGCCGCCGCCGCGTCGTCGGCTGCGAACGCGGCGAGCGAGCGCTCCGCATGCTCGCGCTCCCCAGCCACAGCGCACAGCAGCCGCTCCTGAGCCGGACCCTGCAGAGCCACGAAGGAATCAGAAACGAGCTCCAAGCCGCGAAGTGCGGCCGCCTTCGGGGTATGTCGCGCTGGCATCGACAATTGCTGCTCGCGGGCAGGCGGCGCCAGGCGCCGCTGCGGAACGCTCCTCTCCCCTATCGGCAGCGCCGCGACGTGACTCAATCGGCGCGCGCCTGGCGCAGCGAGGCCGGCCAGGGCAGATGGCGCCGTTCGCGCGGCAGCCTGCGCGCTCGGTCAGCCCGGCCGATCGCGCGGAACAGCTCCTCGAAAGGCCCCCACTTGTCGAGCTCGAAGGTCAGCGGCGATGCGCCGCGGCGACCGGCTCCCGCCGGTGCATCGGAAACGACCACCACGCCGATCGGCGCGACGCGCAGGCCCTGCCGCGCCATCGCCAGGCCCATCGATGCCGCCAGACTCTGCACGGGCACCTCCCAGCCACGCCGCTCCTGCTCCACCGGCCGCTCGAGCACGACCACGTCGACACACTCACGGCCTGCCAGCTCGATCGCCTCCTGCTCGTGTGCTGCGGTCAGCGCCGAGCAGCCACGACGACCGATCAGCATCGCGGCCGCGGAGCGGTAGTAACGGTCCGCGGAGATCACCAGCACGCGGATCGGCCACAGCCTCACCACCTCCGCGCCCTCCCCCCAGAGACGGCCGTTCCCGTTTCGATCATCGACCCGCTCCATCTCCCTGCCCCCCGATTGCCGGACGTCCATGCCGTTGCTGCCGCCCACCATCTTGCGGCCTCGGGCACTCGCGCGAAACTGCCTGAACGTCTAGGCGGACTGCTCGAAGGTGGGGGTGTCGCGCAGCGCCGCGCGCGTCACGATCAAGCGGCGGCGCGCTGAACCGGCAGAGCTGGGAGCAGGGACGCTCCCGGCGAGCCGGTTCTCAAGCAGCGGGCGGAAGCCGCATCACCGGCTGCGCCGGCATCGCGGGCCGCTACGCCAAGCGCTCTTCGAGCGCCTTCAGCTGCTCGGTCAGCTCGCGCGGGAGGTTGGGGAACTGTGCGAGGTGCTGCTGGAACTGCGGCAGCTGGCTGCGCCACTGCTCGGTGTCGACGCTCAGCAGCTCCTGCATCGCCGCGTCGGAGATCTCGAGGCCACGCGTGTCGATGCCATCCGGTCCGGCCGGCGGCATCAGCCCGATCGGCGTCTCGACCGCGGCGCCTTCACCGGCGCAGCGCGCGAACACCCAAGCGAGCACGCGCGAGTTCTCGCCGTAGCCGGGCCACAGGAAGCGACCATCCTCGTCCTTGCGGAACCAGTTCACGTAGAAGATCTTCGGCAGCTTCGCGCCGTCGGTGCGGCCGATCTTCAGCCAGTGCGCGAAGTAATCGGCCATGTTGTATCCGCAGAACGGCAGCATCGCGAACGGGTCGAAGCGCAGTTCGCCGACCGTGCCGGCCGCCGCAGCCGTCTTCTCCGAGCTCATCACCGCGCCCAGGAACACGCCGTGCTGCCAGTCGAGCGCCTCGGTCACGAGCGGCACCACCGTCGAGCGGCGCCCGCCGAACAGCATCGCGTCGATCGGCACCCCCGCGGGGTCCTCCCACTCGGGCGCGATCGCCGGGTCCTGCGCAGCCGGGGTCGTGAAGCGTGCGTTGGGGTGCGCCGCGGGCGACTCGGACTGCGGCGTCCAATCGTTGCCGTGCCAGTCGATCAGGTGCGCCGGCGGCTCGGGCGTCATGCCCTCCCACCACACGTCGCCGCCGTCGGTCTTCGCGCAGTTGGTGAAGATCGTGTTGCTCGCGACAGTGCGGATCGCGTTCGGGTTCGTGTCCTCGCCGGTGCCCGGCGCGACGCCGAAGAAGCCGGCCTCGGGGTTGATCGCGTACAGGCGCCCGTCCCCGCCGAACTTCATCCAGGCGATGTCGTCGCCGATCGTCTCGACCTTCCAGCCCTCGAGCGTCGGGATCAGCATCGCCAGGTTGGTCTTGCCGCAGGCGCTCGGGAACGCGCCCGTCACGTACTTCGTCTCGCCCTGCGGCGAGGTCAGCTTGAGGATCAGCATGTGCTCCGCCATCCAGCCCTCGTCGCGCGCCATCACCGAGGCGATGCGCAGGGCGAAGCACTTCTTGCCCAGCAGCGCGTTGCCGCCGTAGCCGGAGCCGTAGGACCAGATCTCGCGCGTATCCGGGAAGTGCACGATGTACTTGTTGTCCGCGTTGCATGGCCACGGCACGTCCTGCATGCCGTCCGCCAGCGGCATGCCGACGGAGTGCAGGCACGGCACGAACTCGCCGTCGCCGAGCGCGTCGAGGGCGCCCTGGCCCATGCGCGTCATGATCCGCATCGACACCGCCACGTATGTCGAGTCCGTCAGCTGTACGCCCACGTGGCTCTTGTCGGAGCCGAGCGGCCCCATCGAGAACGGCACCACGTACATCGTGCGGCCGCGCATCGTGCCCGCGAACAGCTCGTGCAGCGTCTCCTTCATCTCCGCGGGATCGCGCCAGTTGTTGGTCGGGCCGGCTTCCTCCTCGCTCGCCGAGCAGATGAACGTGCGGTCCTCCACGCGCGCGACGTCGCCCGGGTCAGACAGCGCCAGATAGGAGTTGGGCCGCTTCGCATCGGACAGACGCTCGAACGTGCCCGCCTCGACGAGGCGCGCGCACAGTTCGTCGTACTCCTCGGCGCTCCCGTCGCACCAGTGGATCTCGTCCGGTTCTGTCATCTCCGCAACCTCGTGGACCCAAGCCAGCAGGCGCTCGTTCTTCGTCGGTGCGGGGACTGTGGTGTTCATGAGATCCAGGCAGCTCCTCGGTTTTGCTGGCACGGGCGGCGCTTCATGCGGCCCAGCTCGCCGGCGATTTCGACCTCGGCAAACAGAAAACGCCCCCCCAGGGGCGGTCGGCAAAAGCGTACCGCACGGTTCCAGGACGGAGTGTTTCGTTCATCTCGTTCAGGCTGAGGGCGACCGTGGGCCGCCATCGCAGGCCCCCAAACGGCGCTACTCCACGTTGCCCTCCGCCGAGGACGTCGAAACGCCCGGCTCCCGCCGCGGCACCAGCACGAGCCGCTTGAACTCCGCCACCAGCACGCCGTCCTGGTTGAGCACCCGCGTGTGCACCTTCACCGTGCCGCGGTCGGGCTTCGAGCGCGACTCCTTCTTCTCCAGCACCTCTGACTCGCAGAACAGCGTGTCGCCGTGGAACACCGGTGCGGGATGCTTGAGCTCCTCGGTTGCGAGGTTCGCGATCGCCTTGCCGCTCACGTCGCTCACCGACATGCCGAGCGCCAGCGAGTAGACGAGCGGACCCACCACCACGTTGCGCCCCTGCTGCGATTTCGCCGCGTACACGTCGTTGATGTGCAGCGGGTGGTGGTTCATCGTGATCAGGCAGAAGAGATGATCGTCGGCCTCCGTGACGGTCTTCGCCGGCCAGTGCTTGTACACGGCGCCGACCTCGAAGTCCTCCAGGTAGCGGCCGTAGGGATGCGCACCGCTCGCCTCGCGCGTGGCCTGATCGGTCTCGACGGTCTCGGTCTCGCTCATGTTTCTCGGGGATCTCCTTGCTCGGTGGGGCGCGAACTCTATTGGGCTCGAAACCGCCCGGCCGGCACGCATCATCAATACTGCATATAGCCGAAACGAGCAGAACCCCGACCAGGAGAGCCCTTGCGCAACCCTCGAGACTTCTTCAAGCCGCTCGCGATCGACGCTCCCGAGCCGATCCGCGAGATCCCCTTCAAGCCGTCGCGGATGATCCATTTCCTGGACTTCTCGAACGAGAAGATGGTCGCGAAGGTGCCCGACATCGCGCCCACCGTCGACATCCTGCTCGGCAACCTCGAGGACGCCGTGCCGGTCGACCGCAAGCTGGACGCGCGAGCAGGCCTGATCAAGGTCGGCAGGGAGATGGACCTGGGCGAAACCGCGCTGTGGACGCGCGTCAACGAGCTCGCCTC
>DASWSH010000143.1:0-4414 GCA_036402735.1 Solirubrobacteraceae bacterium
GTTGAAGAAGCTCATGATCCCGAGTTCGATTCACATCCGTTCGCCACGCTCGCGCGCCGCGCTCGCCGTGGTCGCCGCATGCGTGGGAGCGCTCGCCCTGCCGAGCGCCTCCCCCGCAGCGATCAGCACGTTCGGCAGCCCGCTGTCGGTCCCCGCCACGCTCAACACGACCGAAAACCTCAACTACGTGGGCTCGGGAATCCAGCTGCCGACGGGCGTGCTGCGCATTGCCCACGACGGCGCTGACACGGCGCTGTGGAACGTGTCGCTGCCGGACGGTGCGCCTGCCGCGCCGGCTGCCGGCCAGGTGACGAAGTTCTCGCTCGAGGGCTGCGCGCAGCGTCCGGCGGGCGCGCCCTCGCCGCTCACGCAGTTCCACTTCCAGGACCTCGTGCCGCTGCCCGGCGGGGGCGCTCGCGTGAACGTGACGAGCCAGGCGTTCGACATCCCTGTCTGTGGCGAAAGCGGTGCCAGCGGCACCACCATCACGAGCTATGAGCCGGTGAACTTCTGCGTCGCGCAGGGCGACTACGTCGACTTCAACGACGAGGGCGGCTTCGTGCCCGGTCCCGGCGGTGGCCTCTCACCGTACCCGTCAGGTGTCCCCTACCAGGTGATCGGCTCGGTCAAGGGCGCAACGATGGACTCCTTCATCCGCAACGGCGGCACCAACAACGGTGCGACGTTCTCGCCGTCGGACTCCACCAACCACGATGGCTTCGCGACGAACCGCGAGGAGGAGCTGATGCTGCAGGCGACGCTCGCGACCGGGACGGACGCGAGCAGCTCGTGCGGCGGCACGGTCGCGCCGGTCTATCCCGGAAAGCCGCCGCCGGTCGTCTACCCGCCGATGCGCGTGAGCAGGCAGACCGATGGCATCAACGCACATCGGATCGCATCTGTGGCGATCTACTGCCGTCCCGCAGCGGGCTGCAGGGGCGTGCTGACGCTCGTGACAGGCGGCCCCGTCCGCCTGGCACGCACGATCACGACGACCTTCAAGCTGCGCGGCAACAGCACCTCGCACGTGGCGATTCGCGTGCCCAACCAGATCGTCAAGCTGGCACGCAAGCACCGCCGCGCGGGCGTGCCGATGAACCTCACCGCGGTGATCGAAGGCAAAACGATCGCGCAGACGATCGTGCTGCGGATCTTCTAGGCGCCGGGCTCCCAGCCGAACCGCTCGATCGCGGGCGGCACGCGCGAGCAGGCCAGCGCGCCGAGCGCGTGGCTGCCGAGGTCCAGCTCGCCGACCCATACAGCCTCGCCGGCGTCGCCCGCGGCAAGCGCCCCGCCGAGCCCCGTGCCGAGGCACTTCACGGCCGCCTCCCGGCGCGTCCAGGCGCGCAGGAACGCATCCGCCCGGCGCCCGGCGCGCTCGACGTCGACGCCGACCGGTCCCTCACGGCTGAGCGCGTACAGCGCGAGCGGGCCGCTGTGGGAGAGGTTGAAGTGCAGCTGCGCATCCCGCGCCAGGCGCGGCTTGCCGAACGTCCCTGGCTGAAGCTCCAGCGAATCGGCCGGCTGGCCGCTGTAGCGCGCGAGCAGCAGCCGCAGCAGCGCGCGCGAGCGAGGCCACAGCCGCCGCGCGCTCGGCGGGAGGATCGAGGCCGCGCGGGCACGCTCCTCGTCGCCGAGCAGCGCGGTAAGCCGCTCGGGAATCTGCTCGAGGTCGGCCTGCCACACGTGCACGGAGCCCGCTGCGATCGTCAGACGCTGCACCACGCGTGAATATAGGCGGGCTGCGGGTCGCTAATCTGCGCGCTCGTGCGCGTGATCGAGACTCGGCTGCAGGGACTGGTCGCCCTCGAGCCCGCGATCCACGCGGACGAGCGGGGCTTCTTCGCGGAGACCTACCGCAGCAGCTGGCACGAGCAGCTGGGGGTGCCGCCGCAGGAGGCGTTCGTGCAGGACAACCACTCGCGCTCCGAGCACGGCGTGGTGCGGGGCATGCACTTCCAGATCGGCGAGGGCGTGGCGAAGCTGGTGCGCTGCGCGCGCGGGCGGATCCTCGATGTGGCGGTCGACCTGCGACGCGGCTCGCCCACGTATGGGGAGTGGGAGGGCATCGAGCTCGACGAGCAGACGATGCGCGAGCTGTACGTGCCGGTCGGCTTCGCGCACGGCTTCTGCGTGCTGAGCGAGATGGCGGACGTGCTGTACAAGCAGACGCGCTACTACGACGCGCAGGTCGAACGCGGCATCGCGTGGGACGATCCGCAGGTGGGCGTGCGCTGGCCGCTGCCGGCGGATCAGCTGACGGTGTCGGCGCGCGACGCGCAGGCACCGACGCTCGCGGAGATGGCCGACGAGCTGCCGTTTCGCTTCGAGGGATGAATTTCGCGGCCGCGTGGAGCTTCTGCGCGCACTGCGCCCCGCGCGGGCGTGCGGCTTGTCATCCTTAGCGATCGATGAGCAACAACGCATCTGCGATCAGCCTGCGCGAGCGCACGAACGGCTACACGCTGAGCGCGCAGCAGTACCTCGTGGTGGCCTACGCGGCGCTGGGAGCGCTGACGGTCATCGTTCTGTCGGGCGCGGCGGTGCGCCTGACCGGCTCCGGCCTCGGCTGTCCCACCTGGCCGAAGTGCTACGGCAGCTACTACCCGCCGCTGAACACGCATGCGGTGATCGAGTTCTCCAACCGCGCGGTGTCGGTGCCGGTGGTGCTGTTCGCCGGCGCGGCATGGGTGGGCGCGCTGCGGCGGCGTCCCTACCGCCGCGATCTGACGCTGCTGGGCGCGCTGCTGCCGCTGGGCGTCGTCGCGCAGGCGGTGCTGGGCGGCTTCACGGTCAAGGGCGCGCTCGACTACGGCTGGGTGATGGGGCATTTCGCGCTGTCGATGCTGATCCTGGTGGCGGCGATGGCGCTGGTGTGGCGCGCGCGCGAAGACCGCGAGCGGGACTCCGCGCCGGCGCAGGCCGAGCGCATCGCCGACCGCGGGCTGCTGCGCATGCTGCTGGGCCTCGCGGCGCTGGGCGCGCTGACGATCTTCGCGGGAACGGCCGCGACGGCCGCGGGTCCGCACGCGGGCGGCTCGCCCGGGCAGCGCATCAACCGCCTGAGCTTCGACGGGCACGGCACGATGGACTTCGTGATCCACCGCCACGGCGAGATCGCGCTGGCGTTCGGGCTGGCGGCGGTGGCGCTGTGGTGGCTGGCGCGCAGGCGCGAGGCGCCCGAGACGGTTCGCAGGCCGCTGACGGTGCTCTGCTGGCTGCTCGCGCTGCAGGGGCTGGTGGGGCTCGATCAGTACAAGACGCACCTGCCGACGGAGCTGGTGTGGGTGCACGTGCTGCTCGCCTGCTGCTCCTGGCTGGCGGCGCTGTGGGCGGCATGCGCGGCCGGCGCGGTCGCTCCGCGGCGCCGGCCCGGCATGGCCGAGCGCCGCGCGGAGGGCTCGCTGAGCAGCGTCGCGTCCGCGCAGTTCCCCGGAAATTAGGGACTGTTCGGCCCCGGAAGCCCGTGTTTTCGGGTTCCGTCGTCCGAATGAGCGGTTAGCCTGCTGCAAGCAAAGACACTCGAGAAAGGGAGTGGCATGACCAAGAACGAGCTTGCTGAGCGAGTGGCCTCGCAAACCGGATTGCCCGGGAGCCAGGCGCGGGCAGCCGTGGAGGCGACGATCGACTCGATCTCCGACGAGCTGGCCGGCGGGGGGGAGGTCGCGCTTGCCGGCTTTGGCAAGTTCAGCGTCAGCCAGCGTGCAGCCCGCCAGGGCCGCAACCCCTCCACGGGCGAGACGATCCAGATCGCTGCGTCCAAAGCGGCGAAATTCTCGGCCGCGAGCGCACTCAAGAAGCGCTTGAACTGAGAGCGTGGGTGTCACCGGTTCGCCGAACCGGTGACGCGCGCTCGGGAGCGCTCGCCGGCGAAACGCGTCGGCGGGCGAGCGTTCTCGGGCAATTCTTATGAGCAGCTGAGCGCCGTTTAAGCGGCGCGCGGCAGGATCGTCCGGAACCTTCCCCCTCGAACATGGGCGGTGCCGGATGTCTCGACGAGCGAAGCGATCTTCACCGGTGCAGGCCGGCGGCAGCTATTCGTCGCTGGCGGCGTTCTACGAGAGCGATCCGGTGCGCGCGCGCTCGCGCGAGCACGACATCGGCCTGTGGTGGCGCCAGGAGCCCGGCGACCCTCTGCATCGCGCAGCGTGGGTGTGCGACACGGGCGAGCTCTACCTCGTGCGCCTGGGCGCGCCGGAGCAGGGCGGCGGCCGCGTGGAGCTGCTCGCGACGGCCGCGTCGCCCGATGAGCTGGAGAGGCTCCTGGAAGGTTGGCGCGAGCGCTGCGGCGAGCCGCGCTCGCTGGCGTGGCTGCGCGGCCGCGTGCGCCGCCGTGCGCCATCGCAGCGCAAGCCCTCCGCAGCACGTCTGCGCCCCGCCTGACCGCGGCTCCCGCGCCGGGTCGGCCCCGCCT
>DASWSH010000144.1:0-6767 GCA_036402735.1 Solirubrobacteraceae bacterium
ACGAGGGCGGCGGCGAGAGCTGGTTCGGCTTCCAGGGCGTGCGGATCCTTCCCGGCAGCGAGGAGGAGATCCTGCTGATCCCGCTCGCCGGCCACACGCTCGGCCACACCGGCGTTGCGATCCGCCACGGCGCCGGCTGGCTGCTGCACTGCGGCGACGCATACTTCCACCACGGCGAGGTGCAGACGCCGCCCTTCTGCCCGCCCGGGATCGCCGCCTTCCAGAAACTCAACCAGACGGATGGGCGGCTGCGCCGCGAGAACGTCGAGCGGCTCCGCGAGCTCGCCCGCGCCCACGGCGGCGAGGTGACGCTGCTGTGCTCCCACGACACCGAGACACTCGACCGCCTGCAGTCCGCCGGCGTCGCCCCCGCGCCGCGCGGGTAGCTCTGGAGCACCCGTTTGGCAGGACGACGGCGGCCGAGACTGTATCTTTAAGCACGATGTTGGGAGAGGGACCATGTTCCGAGAGGGAGGGACGATGTTCCAGCAGGCAGAGACGACGGACGAGGACGGGGTCGCGGATGCGCATCTCGTGGCGCCGCTGCGGGGGGAGCTGCGCTACGGGCGTGAGCTGGCGCGGCTGATCGCCGGCCGAGCGCTTGCCGGCGAGCTGCTGCGCGCGCCGCGCCGTCACGCCCCGCCGGTGCTGTTGATCCCCGGCTTCATGGCGGGCGACAACTCGCTGGCGGTCCTGCGCTCGTGGCTGCGACGCCGCGGTCACCACGTGGGGGCGAGCGGGCTGCGTCTCAACGCCGGCTGCGCCGAGCGGATCGTGAGCCGCCTGCAGGAGCAGCTGTGCACGCTTGCGCGCGAGCGCGAGGAGCCGGTCGTGCTGATCGGCCAGAGCCGTGGCGGCGCGCTCGCGCGCTCGCTGGCCGTTCGCGAGCCCGAGCACGTGCGCGCGCTCGTGATGCTCGGCTCGCCGGTCTGCGACCCGCTGGCGGTCTCGCCGCGCGTGATGCGCACGGTTCGCCTGATGGCGGCGCTCGGCGATCTCGGCCTGCCGCGTGTGTTCTCCAGCGACTGCGCCGAAGGCGGCTGCTGCGATCGCTTCTGGGATGACATGAGCGCGCCGCTCGACGAGCGCATCGACGCGGTCTCCGTGTTCTCGCGCTCGGACGGCATCGTCGATTGGCAGGCGTGCCTGGACCCGCATGCGCGCAACATCGAGGTCGACTCCAGCCACTGCGGCATGTCGGTCAACCCGGCGGTGTACGGCGTGCTGGAGCGGCTGCTCGACCGGCCACGGGAGGTTGTATGGAATGGATGAGCTCGATCGACTCGTCCTTCCTGCACGTCGAGAACGACGTGACGCCGATGCACATCGGCGGCGTATCGCTGTTCGAGGGCCCGCCGCCGCGGTTCGAGGATCTCAGGCAGATGGTCGCCGGCAAGCTCGACCTGGTCCCGCGCTATCGCCAGAAGGTGCGCTTCATGCCGCTCGGCGCCGGCGTGCCGGCGTGGGTTGACGACCCGCACTTCAGCCTCGACTACCACGTACGTCACACCGCGATCCCCGCGCCCGGAAGCGAGGAGCAGCTGCGCAACATGGCAGCTCGCGTGTTCTCCCAGGCGCTCGACCGCAACAAGCCGCTGTGGGAGCTGTGGTCGGTGGAGGGCCTGGCGGACGGCCGCTGGGCGCTGCTTTCGAAGGTGCACCACTGCATGGTCGACGGCGTCGCCGCGACCGATCTGATGTCGGTGATGTTCTCCGACACAAGCGTTGGCGCCCGCTACGAGTTCGCGCCTGCGCCGGAGCCTTCGAGTGCCGAGCTGCTCGCACGCACGCTCGCCCACAAACTCGGACCGTCCGGCCAGCTGCAGTCGCTGCGGCGTGCCCTGCAGGCGCCGCGCGAAACGATCGAGACGGTGGCAGAGGCGGCGCGCGCCGCACTTGCCGCGAGCTCGCGGATGCGCCCGGTGGGCGCCAGCTCGCTGACCGGGGCGATCGGCCCGCACCGTCGCTGGGCTTGGGCGGACGTGCGACTGACGGACGTCAAGACCGTGCGCGGCACGCTCGGCGGCACGGTCAACGACGTCGTGCTCGCGATCATCACGAACGGCTTCCGCGAGCTGCTCGATTCGCGCGGCGAGCCGCCCTCGCCCGACGACGTGGTGCGCACGATGGTGCCCGTCTCGGTCAGGCGCCGCGGCGAGCGCGGCGCCTACAACAACCGGGTCTCAGCCGTGTTCGCCGCGCTTCCGGTCGGTCTCGACGACCCGCGCGCGCGGCTCGAGCGTATCCGCGGCGAAATGGACGGCATCAAGGAGAGCAAGCAGGCGGTCGCGGGCGACGTGCTGAGCTCGCTGTCGGGCTTTGCGCCGCCGTTGCTGCTCGCGCTCGGCAGCCGTCTCGTCACGGCCTCTCCGCGCGTCAACATGCACACCGCCACGACCAACGTTCCCGGCCCTCAGCAGCCGGTGCAGACGCTCGGCAGGCGGATGCTCGAGTCCTATCCGTTCGTGCCGGTGGTCGGCTCGGTGCGGATCGTCGTCGCGATCTTCTCCTACGACGGCGGCCTCTACTTCGGCATCACCGGCGACTACGACGGCGCGCCCGATATCGACGTGCTCGCGCGCGGAATCGAGCGCGGCATGACCGACCTGCTGCGCATCGCCGAGCCGCCGCCGAAGGCCCGCAAGCAGCGCGCGGTCGCCAAGCCTCGCAAGGCCGGCAAACGCGAGAAGGCGCGCAAGCCGACCAAGGCGTGAGCCGCGCGGCCGCGCTCAGAACGACACGGCCAGCACGGCGTCACGCGGGATGACCACTCGCTCCCTACCGCCGGCGCCCTTGATCGGGACGGGCTGCGGGAGCGCGCCTCGCGCCGCGAACGACTGCACGGTGCTGGCCGGCGTGTAGCCGCTGAGGATCACCGTCTGCGCCTTCGGGCGCTCGTTGTCGAGGATCAGCAGCGAGTGCCCCGCCGGCGTTGCGACGGCGGTCGCGAGCAGGCCCCGCACCGGCACGCTGCGCAGGGTCGCGCCGGCGGGCAGCCACTGGTTGAGCGCCACCATCGCCGCCTCCAGGGGACGTCTGAGGACTTCCCCGCCGCGCACCGTGAACGGGTCGTAGGGGTTGCCGCTGAAGTGAAAGCGCACCTCGTGAAAGCCGGTCTTCAGTGCGCTCAGCACGAAGCGCACCGCCCATACGGCGGAGGCCCGGCTGTCCGAGACGCCGGCCTTGCCGCCGCAGGAGACCGAGTTTGCCTCGCTGATCACCGGCACGGCATGCGCCGCCGCGGCGTCGGCCACCACCCACGCGAGCCGCCGTGGTGCGGCGCCGACGCTTTCTGACAGCAGCCCGGAGACGGTAGCCGCACGCGGCGTGTGGCACACCGACAGCGGATACATGTGCACGCCCAGGGTCTGCAGGCCGAGCGTCGAGACGACGCGCGGCAGCGCGGCCTGCCAGCGGGTCGGCGCCGCCATTTCCGGTCCCGACAGCGGCGCCCCGGCCGTGGCGGGCCGCACGTAGCCCGCCGCGCGCAGGTACAGGTTCACGCTCGCCGCTTCTTCGCCGGGCTGCGGCTTGGTCAGCGAGGCGTAGTTCGGCAGGTAGTAGCGGTCGGGCTCGTTGCCCAGTGAGAAGGAGAGGCCGTTGGTGGCGGTTTCGCGCGCGGCAGCGACGAGCTGTTCGGCCCAGGAGAGCTGACCGATGCGCACGTTCAGCCCCACTGTCAGCGGCGCCGGCGCGCCGTTCAGCAGGCAGTGCAGCCTCGTCCAGAATTCGGGCGCGAGTTGGTAGGCCGTCAGTCCTTCCCAGTCGGGCGGCAGCGTCGCGGCCGACTGCGCCGGCACCGTGAAGTCCTGACTCTGGCCTGCGAGCTGCAACGGCGGCGAGCCGAGCCGCTGCAGCTCTGCGGTCAACGCGGGCGGCGGGCACGCGGCCGCTCCGAGCGCTGCGACCATCACCGGGTACTCGATCGACAGTCCCGCCGGCGGCAGCGTGACCGTCGTGCCCGGTGCGGCGTTGAGCGCCGGGCCGAGCTGGATCTGCGGGGGAGCCGGCGCGTGCGGGCGCGCGCTCGAGGGGCGAGCCGCCGCGGCCGGTGCCAGCGCGAGCAGCAGTGCGACCGCCGGCGGCGCCAGACGGCGGAGGATGAGAGCAGGGCGTGGCCGCATCCGCCGAAGTGTGACGGGCGGCGCGTGCCGCGTGCCGAGCGCCCTGCCGGGCGGGGGCCGGAAACGCGCGGGCCGGCTGCTCAGACGCGCGAGGCGGGGGTGGTCCAGGCGGGCAGCGGCGCGGGGCGCACGAGCCGCGCCGTCGATTGCACCGGCACCGGTTCGGCTGAAGGGAGCTGATCGAGGCTGATCGGCCCGAGGCGCGTCGCTGCGAGCACCTCCGCGGCGATGTGCTCGAGCGCGTCCTCGCGCAGCCAGCGGCCGACCGACTGCGCGGGCAGCGGGCGGCTGAACAGGTAACCCTGCGCGAACGAGCACTCGAACGAGCGCAGCAGCTCGAGCTCGCCGGCAGTCTCGATGCCCTCGGCGACCACCGCGATGCCCAGCCGGTGGGCAAGGTCGATGATCGAATGCACGATCGTCGCCGTGTGGCGGTCGGTCATCATCGCGGCGATGAACGAGCGGTCGATCTTGATCTCTGTGACGGGCAGCTCGCGCAGGTACGCCAGCGGCGAGTAGCCGGTGCCGAAGTCGTCGAGGGAGAGGTTGACGCCGAGCTCGCCGAGCGAGTCGATCGCCTCGTGCACGCGCGCGCCCTCGGAGATCAGCACGCTCTCGGTGATCTCCAGGCGCAGCATGCCCGGCGGCGTGCGCCAGCGCTCGAGCAGCCGCTGCAGGTCCGCCACGAAGGAGGACTCCACGAGGTTGGTCGCAGACACGTTCACCGCCACGTCGAGCGCCCGGCCTTCGTCGAGCCAGCTGCGCTGTTGGCCGAGCGCCTGCTCCAGCACCGACGCTGTGAGCTCGCGCATCACGCCGGTCTGCTCTGCCAGCGGCACGAACTGGTCCGCGCCGATCAGCCCGCGCTGCGGATGCTGCCAGCGCACCAGCGCCTCGACGCCGCTGACGGTGTTGGTGCGCAGGTCGACCTGCGGCTGGTAGTAGACGATCAGCCCGCCCTGGTCGACGGCCTGCTTGAGGTCGGACACGAGCGCGAGCCGCTCGCGCGTGTTCGGATTCGAGTCGGGCGCGTAGAAGGCGTAGCGCGAGCGCTCCTCCTTCGCCTGGTACATCGCCACGTCCGCGCGCTGCAGCAGGCCGTCGGTGCTGGGCGCATCGTCGGGGAAGATCGCGATCCCCACCGAGGCGCGCACAGACATGGTCAGCCCCTCGACGTCGAACGGCTGGCGCAGGGCGGCGTTGATGCGCTCGGCCACCGCAGCAGCCGCCGACGCGTCACGCAGGATCAGGCCGAACTCGTCGCCGCCGAGCCGCGCGACCGCCTCGCCGCGCAGCACGCTCTGCATTCGCGGCCCGATCTGCTGAAGCACGAGGTCGCCCGCGTAGTGGCCGAGCGTGTCGTTGAGTTCCTTGAAACCGTCGAGGTCGATCGTGAGCAGCGCGAAGCTCGCTCCACGCACGCGGCAGCCCTCGACCGCCTCGTTGAGGCGTGCGTAGAACTCGCGCCTGTTTGACAGGCCGGTGAGATCATCGGTGCGCGCTTGGCGGTCGCGCACCTCGGAGAGACGGCGCACGTCGTTGAAGGTCACCGCGAAGCGCCCGCCGGCCGCGAGCAGGGCAAGGCCCGCGAGCGTCTCAGAGAGCGCTTCCTGATGGACGTAGTTGCCGCGGATCAGCAGCAGCAGCGCGACACCGCCGAACAGGCACGGCACCAGCATCATCGCCAGCGCGCCGAAGTGGATCCTTTCGTGCCGGCGCGGCGTCGACCAGGCGGCCCAGCCGAGCAGCACGAGCCCGGCAGGCCACGTCGCGTCGAGCAGCGTGCCGGCCGCGTATGTGTGTTCGGCGGTCTGCAAGAGGTAGACGGAGTCGCCTCCGGCGAGTACCGCGAAGCCGAGCGCGATCAGCAGCCAGGGACGTCCGGGGCGCCAGTGTGTCAGTGCGAAGGCGCCGAACACGAACACGATCAGAACCAGGTCGGCCAGCGGATATGTGAGGGTGGCCGCGACCCTGTCGAACCGGCCGTGGGTCGCGTGCGTGACCGGTGCAAGCAGCAGCGCCGAGCCGACCGCCGCGACCGTCAGCGCGCCGATCGCGCCGTCCAGCCACACACGTACGTGAAGGGTGCGCAGCTGCGAGCTGACGAGCAGGACGATCGTCGCGAACGCGAAGGGGTAGAACAGCAGGTAGCCGACATCAGCCAACGACGGTGAAGGCGCTTGCACGCCGGCGGGCTGGAGCACCGTCGTCCAGTAGACGTCGCCGGCGGCATAGCACGCCATGCCGATCCCGAGCAGCAGCCAGCTGACACGCTCCCTGGGAACAAGCGCCGCCCGCGCGAGCACGATGCACGCGGCCAGCAGCTCCGTGCCGCTGAACAGCCATTTGCGGAACAGGCCGTCCGTGCTTCGCCCGCCGAGCACGCCCGCCTGGTGCAGCATCAGGCAGCCGACCGTCAGCGCGAGCAGCAGCGCGATCGCCTTCACCGCCAGCCGCGCCGGCCGCGCCAGCTGCGCCGTCAGCGGCATCAGCCAGGTCCCGCCCCCGGCGCTCCGCATGTTCGTGCCGCCCATACACACCCCTATCGGTCCCGCGCGTGCGCGCGAACCGTTCTCCCTTGGGCGTATCGACGAATATGCGACAGAATCAGCGGCCCGTGCCTGTCCCGCTCCGCTCAAGCCC
>DASWSH010000145.1:0-6516 GCA_036402735.1 Solirubrobacteraceae bacterium
GACGCGGTCATGAAGGTGCTGCGCAAGACGCTCGACGAGGACCGCACGAAGACGTTCACGGCCGAGATCTCCAAGCTGGGCCTGGTCGAGATGACGCGCCAGAACGTCACGGAGGGCGTGCGCGAGATCATGAGCCGCGCCTGTCCGACCTGCGACGGCGAGGGCGTGATCCGCTCCGAGGAGACGATCGCGATCGAGTTCGAGCGGCGGCTGCGCGACGTGGCGCACGAGCATCCCGAGTCCGAGGCGTTCCTGCTGCAGATGAACCCGCGCGTGAGCACCCAGTTCACGGGCAACGGCTCGCGCGTGCTGCACGCGCTCGAGCAGCAGAGCGGCAAGTCGTTCCTGTTCGAGGGCTCGGAGGGGCTGACGCTCGACCACTTCGCGATCACCTTCATGGGCACGCGCCAGGAGGTGGAGGAGCGCGCGCTGCCGTTCCGGCCGGGCGATGAGGTGCTGGTCGAGATCGTCGAGCCGCACATGTACGACGTCGACGACGCCGTCGCGAAAATCGACGGCTACATAATCTCGATCGCCGGCGCCGCGCAGTACGTGGGGGAGAAGCGCATGGTGCGCATCGACGAGGTCGGCCGCACCGCTGCGAGCGCGCTGCTGCTCGACGAGGACGGCGCGGTCGTCGAGGCCGCCGCGCGTCCTCCCCGGCGCGAGCAGCGCCAGCCGGCGCGCGACTCTCGCTCCGGCTCGCGTGGGCGCCGGCGCACCGCCTCGGCGGACCGCGAGGACTCCGAGGCAAGAGCCGAAGCGGGCCTGGCCGAGTCGAGCGCGACGCTGGAAGAAGAGCCCGATCAGCCTTCTGAGAACGGCGCGGGGTCCGCCGAGGGCGGCGAGCGCGCCGAGGATGGCCTACAATCCAAGCCTCGGCGTCGTGGCCGCAGGGGCGGGCGACGCCGTTCCGCTGCAAAGGCCAAGGCCGCCGAGTAGTCCCCCTCTGGAGCTCTTCATGTACGCGATCGTCAAGACAGGTGGCAAGCAGTACCGCGTGGAGCGCGGCCAGACGCTGCTGGTCGAGCGCCTCCCCGACGACGAGGGGGCGAACGTCGCGCTGCAGCCGCTGATGTACCGCGCCGAGAAGGACGAGGACTCCGTGCTCGACAAAGCCGGTCTCGAGCGCGTCACGGTCACGGCGAAGGTGCTCGCCCACGAGCGCGGCGAGAAGCTGCGCGTCTTCAAGTTCAAGCCGAAGCGCGGCTACAAGCGCCGCACGGGCCACCGCCAGGAGCTGACGCGGATCGAGGTCACCGACATCTCGGCCGGCAAAGCGAAAGCGGCGAAAGCGCCCGCCAAAGCGAAAGCGGACGGCGAGGCGAAAGCGCCCGCCGCCAAACAGGAGGCCGAGGATGGCTCATAAGAAGGGGCTCGGCTCGAGCCGCAACGGCCGCGACTCCAACGCCCAGCGACTGGGCGTGAAGACGTTCGCGGGCCAGGCCGTGACGGGTGGAGAGATCATCGTGCGCCAGCGCGGCACCCGCTTCAAGCCCGGCGAAGGCGTCGGCATCGGCAAAGACGACACGCTCTACGCGCGCGCCGCCGGAACCGTCACGTTCACGACGGGCCGCCGCGGCCGCGTCGTCAGCGTGCTGCCCAGCGCCGAGTAGGACCTTTTGTGACGATCGCGAGGGCCGCAGCGGGCGTACCCCGGGGCCCAGCGTGAGCCCGCAGCCGCGCGCTCCGTTCCTGTTCGCGTTGGGCCGCATCGCGTTCGGAGCAGCCGTGCTGGCGGCGCCCGAGCGCGTGATGGCGCGGTGGCTGGGCGAGCGCAACGCCCGCCACGGCGCCGTGAAGGACCTCGGCCGCGGGTTGGCCGCACGCGACGTCGCGCTCGGCATCGCGGCCCTGGCGACGCTCGAGGACCCGGTGATCGGCCCGCGCGTGCAGCTCGGCTGCGCGCTGGCCGACGGCGCCGACGCCGTCTCGACGCTGCTCGAGCGCGACTCGCTGCCGAGGGCCGGAATGCTCGCCACCGTGGCCGTCGCCGGCGGCGCGGCGATCGCGGGTGTGTACTTCGCCAAGCAGCTGGCTGACGAAGCCTGACTCCTAGCCCTGCTGTGCGGTCGGGCGAATCAGGATCTCGTTCACGTCCACGTGCGGCGGCTGGCTGAGCGCGAACATCACGGCGCGGGCGATGTCGTCGTCCTGCAGAGCATCGCTGGGTTTGTTCTCGAAGAAGGGGGTGTCGACCATGCCGGGCTCGATCAGCGTGACGCGGATGCCGCTGCCGTGCAGGTCCTGACGGGCGGCCTCGCCCATCGCGGTGACCGCGTGCTTGGTGACGCTGTAGAAGGAGCCGGGCAGCACCCTGCGCCCCGCCACGCTCGAGGTCAGCAGCAGGTGGCCCTGCGAGGAGGTGAGCGCGGGGATCGTGGCGCGGATCGTGAGCGCGGCGCCGTAGACGTTCGTGAGCACCATCTCGCGCCAGTGCTCGGGGGTGTCCTTCAGGAAGCCGCGCGGGCCGCCGAAGCCGGCGTTGGCGAACACCGCGTCGATCGCTTCGAAGGAGCCGAGCGCCTGCTGGACCATCGCCTGCTGTGCGTCCCAGTCGCTGACGTCGCACGCCACGGCGAGCGCGCGCTCGGGCCCGCCCAGCTCCTCGGCCAGCGCGCGCAGCTTCTCGGCGGAGCGCGCGGCGAGCACGACACGCCATCCCTCCTCGCTCGCGCGACGGGCGGTCGCCGCGCCGATGCCCGAGGAGGCGCCGGTGATCAGCAGGACGGGCTCGCTCGCGTTGCTCGGGTCGGTGCTCATCGCGCGCTCCTCGCTCGGGGTGACGGACGGTCCTACCCTTAGCACGTGCTACACGACCGAGCGAGGATCCATGTGACGGCGGGCGCCGGCGGCGACGGCAGCACGAGCTTCCGCCGCGAAGCGCATGTGCCGCGCGGCGGCCCCGACGGCGGCGACGGCGGTCGCGGCGGCGATGTGGTGCTGCTGTGCGACGAGTCGCTGCGCGACCTGCAGGCGTTTCGCAGGAGCACGCACTTCCGTGCGGGGCGAGGCGGCCACGGCCAGGGCTCCCAGCGCCACGGCGCCGACGGCGAGACGCTGACGATCCGCGTGCCGCCCGGCACCGAGGTGCTGTCCGACCCGGACCAGGAGGGCGAGCTGGCGGGGCGCCGCTGGGAGCTGCTGGCCGGCGGCCAGCGCGCGACGGCCGCGAGCGGCGGCAGCGGCGGGCGAGGGAACAAGCGCTTCGCGACCGCCACGAGACAGGCGCCGCGCTTTGCCGAGCGCGGCCTGGCGGGCGAGGAGGGCTGGCTCGAGCTGCGCCTGAAGCTGCTCGCCGACGTCGGCCTCGTGGGCCTGCCGAACGCCGGCAAGTCCTCGCTGATCTCACGACTGACGCGTGCGGCGCCGAAGGTGGCGGACTACCCCTTCACGACGCTCTCGCCGGTGCTGGGCGTGCTGGAAGGCGAGGAGCGCCAGCTGGTCGTAGCCGACATCCCGGGCCTGATCGAGGGCGCGAGCGAAGGCGCCGGGCTCGGGCACGACTTCCTCGCGCACGTCGAGCGCACGAGCCTGCTCGTGCACGTCCTGGACATCGCTCCGGAGCTGACCGCGGGCGAGGACGCCGACCCGCTCGACGCGCACGCCACGATCGAGCGAGAGCTCGCCGCGCACGACCCGCGCCTGGCGGCGCTGCCGCGCGTGCTCGCGCTCTCGAAGGGCGATCTCGTCGACGCCGGGCGGTGCGAGCGCGCGCGGCGCGAATGGGCCGAGCGGCTCGGCAGCGAGGTGCCGGTGATCGTCACCTCGAGCGCCACCGGCGAAGGCGTGCAGGAGCTGGCCGTCGAGCTGCTGCGGCGCGTGCCCGAGCGGACGCTCGGCGGCGCCGACGCCGCCGGCCCTGAGGCGCGGGGCATCGATCTGGTGGCCGGGGAGGACGAGCTGGTCGAGCACATGGTCTTCCGCCCCGCAGGAGCGGGCGGCGCGCGCAGCTTCCAGGTGCGGCGATCCGGCCCGAGCACGTTCGCGATCAGCGGTCGCGGGATCGAGCGGCTGCTGGCGCGCTACGACATCGAGAACGAGGACGCGATGGCGCACTTCGAGGGCAGGCTGCGGCGGACCGGCGTGATCGCCGCGCTCGAAGCCGAGGGCTTCCAGGCCGGCGACGAGATCGAGATCGCCGGAGTCACGTTCGAGCTGGACCCCGCTCCGGACGACGCGCGCCGCAAATAAGCTCCAGCGATGCGCAGGGTGGTCGTGAAGCTCGGCTCGAGTGTCGTCGCCGACGGCAGCGGTGCGCCGCGCGCGGAGGTGCTCGCGGCGATATGCGACGAGCTTGCCGCTCTGCACCGCGCCGGAGACGAGGCGATCGTGGTCACCAGCGGCGCGATCGCGCGCGGCATGCGCGTGATGGATCTGCCCGCGCGCCCCAGCACGATCGGCGAGCTGCAGGCGGCGAGCGCGGTCGGCCAGGGCAAGCTCTACCGGATCTACGACGAGCTGCTGCGAGAGCGCGACGTGACGAGCGCGCAGCTGCTGCTGACGTTCTTCGACATGAGCGCGCGCACCCACTACCTGAACGCGCGTCAGACGCTGACGACGCTGCTCGACTGGCGCGTGCTGCCGGTCATCAACGAGAACGACACGACCGCGACCGACGAGATCTCCTTCGGCGACAACGACTTCCTCGCCGCGCAGGTGGCGGTGCTCCTGTCCGCGGACCATCTGATCCTGCTGACCGACATCGACGGCCTCTACAGCGCCGACCCGCGCATGCATCCCGACGCAGAGATCGTGCACGAGGTCAGCGACTTCGCACGGCTCGAGCAGCTCGACATCGGCCACACCACCTCGCCGTTGGGATCGGGCGGAATGCGTTCCAAGGTCGTCGCCGCCGAAATGGCGACGGCGGCGGGCATCCAGACGACGATCTGCAACGGCGTGCGCGCCGGCGCGCTGCGCGCCGTGCTCGCGGGCGAGGCCGAGGGCACGCATTTCGCGCCCCGCGAGGCGCGCTACAGCTCCTTCAAGCTGTGGCTGAAGTACGCCAAGCCGACGCGCGGCACGCTGCTCGTAGACGCCGGTGCGGCACGCGCCCTGCGCGACGGCGCGGCCAGCCTGCTGCCGGTCGGCGTCGTCGAGGTGCTCGGCGACTTCGACGCGGGCGACGCCGTCGAGATCGCACAGCGCAGCGAGCAGGACGGCAGCGATCGCGTGCTCGGCAAGGGCATCTGCAACTACTCCGCGGCGGAGCTGCGCCAGGTGCAGGGGATGAAGTCGGCGCTCGCGCGCGAGCTGCTGCCGCGAGCCTCCGACGAGGCGGTGCACCGCGACTATCTCGTGCTCGATTGAGCAGGCGCTCGAAGGCGGGGAGCCGGGGGTCCTCTACCCTAGGAGCGTGGCAGTAGCCGTCTCATCCGTCGTCGAGACCTGCCGTGCGGCCAAGCGCGCGGCGCGGGTGCTCGCGCGCACCGACAGCACGATCAAGGACGCGGCGCTGCGCGCGATCGCGGCGGCGCTGCGCGAGCGCACGAGCGAGATCCTGGCGGCCAACGAGCGCGACATGGAGCGCGGGCGCGAGGCGGCGATCGGCGATGCGCTGCTGGACCGCCTGCGGCTCGACGAGCAGCGCATCGAGGGCATCGCGGCGGCGGTCGAGCAGATCGTCGCGCTGGCGGATCCGGTCGGCGAGGTGATCGACGGCGGGCGCCTGCCGAACGGCCTGGACCTGCGACGCGTGCGGGTGCCGCTCGGCGTGGTCGCGGTCGTCTACGAGGCCCGACCGAACGTCACGATCGACGCGGCGGCCCTGTGCTTGAAGTCGGGCAACGCGATCGTGCTGCGAGGCTCCTCCTCGGCGACCGAGTCCAACCGCGCGCTCGCCTCGATCGCCGCGCACGCGGCTGTGGGCGCGGGACTGCCGGAGGGCTGCGTGAGCCTCGTCGCCGGCGGCGGGCGCGAGGAGCTGGCGGAGCTGGCGACGCAGAGCGAGTCCGTCGACCTGATCATCCCGCGCGGCGGCGAGGGGCTCAAGCGGGCGCTGCAGGACGTCGCGACCGTTCCGGTGATCTACGCCGCCTCGGGCAACTGCCACGTGTACGTGGATGCGAGCGCCGACTTCGAGCAGGCCGAGGCGATCGTGCTGAACGCGAAGACGCAACGACCGGGCGTGTGCAACGCCGCGGAGACGCTGCTCGTGCACGAGCGCATCGCCGAGCAGTTCGTGCCGCGTGTCGTCTCCGCGCTGACGCAGGCGGGCGTGGTCGTGCGCGCGGCGCAGGATCTGATCGACCTCGCGGCGTCGGCCGGTGGGGCGCTCGTCGAGCCGGCCGCGGAGGAGGACTGGGAGACGGAGTACCTCGCGCCTGTGATCGCGCTCGGCAAGGTCGAGTCCGTCGAGCAGGCGATCGAGCACATCGGCCGCTACGGCAGCGGCCACTCCGAGGCGATCCTCACGCGCGACACCTCCGCTGCGCGCGCCTTCCAGCTCGGCGTCGACGCCGCCTGCGTGTACGTCAACGCCTCGACTCGCTTCACCGACGGCGGCGAGTTCGG
>DASWSH010000146.1:0-10728 GCA_036402735.1 Solirubrobacteraceae bacterium
CCGTCGGCGTCTCCCCACAGGAACAGCGGCATCGAGGGCAGCGCCTTGGTCACGACCAGCTCGCCCACCTCGTCGATCAGGCTGTTCCCCTGCTCGTCCCACGACTCCACCGCGCAGCCCAGGGCGCGGCACTGCAGTTCGCCCTCGTAGACCGGCAGGATCGGGCAGCCCGCCACGAATGCCGTGCAGACGTCCGTGCCGCCGCTGGTCGAGAACAGCCACACGTCCGGGTCGACGTGCTCGTAGACCCAGCGGAAGCTCTCCGGCGACAGCGGCGAGCCGGTCGAGCCGATCGCGCGCAGCGAAGCGAGATCCTGTTCGCGCCGGGGTTCGATGCCCGCCTTCTCGCAGCTGCCGAGCAGGCCGGCGCTGAGGCCCATGCAGGTGATGCGCGCGCGCTCCGCCAGCCGCCACAGCGCGCTCACGTCCGGGTGCGCGGGCGAGCCGTCGTAGAGCACGATCGCCGCCGGCGAGTGCAGGCAGCCGATCAGGAAGTTCCACATCATCCAGCCAGTCGTGGTGAACCAGAACATGCGGTCGCCCTCGCGCAGGTCCAGGTGCAGGCGCTTCTTGAGCTGCTCGATGAGGATGCCGCCGTGCCCCTGCACGATCGCCTTCGGCAGCCCCGTCGTGCCCGAGGAGTAGAGCACCCAGAGCGGGTGGTCGAACGGCAGCTGCTCGAAGCGAAGCGGCTCCGAGCGCTCGCGCGCGAGCTCGCGCCAGGCGATCGCGCCCGTCGTGACGCTCGCCGGGTCCGCCTGCTCGTCGAGATAGGGCAGCACGACCGTCTGCTGCACGGTTGGCAGCTCGGCGAGTATCTGCCGCGCCGCCTCGCGGCGGTCGAAGTCCTTGCCCCCGTGCCGGTAGCCGTCGACGGTCAGGAACACCTTCGGCTCGATCTGCGCGAAGCGGTCGATCACGCTGCGCGCACCGAACTCGGGAGCGGCGCTCGACCAGATCGCGCCGAGTGACGCGGTCGCGAGGAACGCGACGAGCGTCTCCGGAATGTTGGGCATGTAGGCGACGACGCGATCGCCGCGCTCGACGCCGAGCCCGCGCAGGCCCGCGGCGACCGCCGCGACCTGCTCGCTCAGCTCGCCCCAGCTCAGCTCGCCGAGCTCGCGCAGCTCCGAGCAGTGCACGACCGCCACGTCCCCGGCGTCGTGGCCGCTCAGCAGGTTCTCCGCGAAGTTCAGCCGCGCGCCCTCGAACCACACCGCACCCGGCATCGCGCGCGAGGCCAGCACACGCTCGTAGGGCTCGGAGGCGCGCACGCCGCAGAACTCCCAGATCGCCGCCCAGAAGTCCTCGAGCTCCTGCACCGACCAGCGCCACAGCTGCTCGTAGCTGCCGAATTCGCGCCCGTGACGCTCGCCCGCCCAGCGCATGAAGCGGACCATCTCGGTGCGCTGCGCCCATTGCGGTGAGGGGGTCCACAGCGGCTGCTCGCCTGTCACGCTGCCCATCTGGCTATTCTCGCCGATCGTGGACCCGTCAGGACTGCGCGCCGAGTTTCCCGTCCTGGACCAGGTCGCCTACCTGAACGCCGGAACCGACGGTCCACTGCCCGCGGGCGCCGTGGCAGCCGCCGGGCGTGAGCTCGAGCGTGAGCTGCGCGAGGGCCGAGCGATGTCGCACTTCGAACGGCGCAGCGAGCTGGGCACGTCGCTGCGCGCCGCCTACGCGCGCGCGCTCGGCGCGTCCGCGGAGGATGTCGCGCTCACCACCTCGACGACCGAGGGCATGGCGCAGGTGCTGACGGGACTGGAGCTGCCCGCAGGCGCGGAGATCGTGACCAGCGAGGAGGAGCACCCCGGCCTGCTCGGAGCGCTCGCCGCCGCACGCGAGATCCACGGCGTAGAGGTCCGTGTCGTGCCATTCGCCGAGGTTGCCGAAGCGGCCGGGCCGAACACGGTGCTCGTCGCGTGCTCGCACGTCTCCTGGATGACCGGCTGCTTCGCACCCGCCGAGCTGGCAGAGCTCGACGTGCCGGTGCTGCTGGACGGCGCGCAGGGAGTCGGCGCGGTCGAGGTGGACGTGCACGCGATCGGCTGCGACGCATATGCCGGGGCGGGCCAGAAGTGGCTGTGTGGACCGGACGGCACCGGCATGCTCTACGTGAGCGCCGAGCTGCGCGAGCGCCTGGCGGTGCCGCGTCGGGGCTACGGCAACCTCGCGGACGCGGGCGCCGGGCTGGATGCGCTGCTGCACGGCGACGCGCGCCGCTTCGACTCCCCCGCGCTCAGCGCCGAGAGCCTTGCGATGGCACTGTCCGCCGTCGAGCTGCTGCAGTCGGCCGTCTGGGAAGCCGTGCACGACCGCGCGCGCACGCTCGCCGCGCGGCTCGCAGAGCTGCTCGCGGAGCGCGGACGCGAGCCCGTGCCTCGCGGCCCCTCGACGCTCGTGTCCTTCCCCAGCGACGATCCCGCGCTGGAGCGCGCACGGCTCGCCACGGCCGGGGTGATCGTGCGTAACATCCCCGACCGGCCGTGGCTCCGAGCCTCGGTTGGGGCGTGGAACGACGAGCACGACCTCGAGCGGCTGGTGGGGACGCTCGAGGGATGACTGCCGCTCGGCGGGCGCGCCGCCGGGTAGAGCAAGCGCAGCGCGCCGCACCAGCCAGCAACCCATGAACCTCGCTCGCCACGCAACCACTGCGACGCGCGCTCCCGCGATGCGCCGCGGCAGGCGCGGCGCGCGCCTGGCCGCGCGGCTGCGCGAGCCGGGCGCGCTCGCCTGGCTCGCCGGCCTGGCAACCGTGACGGCGGCCTCCGCGGTGCTGAACGTCGTGAAGCTCTCGCAGAACGGCTACGCGAACATCTTCTACTCCGCCGCCGTCCGCTCGATGCTGGACTCGTGGCACAACTTCTTCTTCGCGTCGTTCGATCCCGCCGGGCTGGTCTCGGTCGACAAGCCGCCGCTGGCGCTGTGGGTGCAGACACTGAGCGCCAAGATCTTCGGCTTCTCCCCGCTCAGCCTGCTCCTGCCGGAGGCGCTGATGGGCGTTGCCGCGGTGGCGCTGCTGTACGTCGTCATCGCTCGCCGCTTCGGCGTTTTCGCGGGCGTGGCGGCGGGCGTGGCGCTGGCGGTGTTCCCGTCGTTCGTGGCGGTCTCGCGCGCCAACGGCGTGGACCCGCTGCTGATCCTGCTCTCGCTCGGCGCCTGCGTCGCGGCGATCCGCGCCTGCGAATCGGGAAGCTGGCTGAGCCTGCTGCTGGCGGGAGCGCTGATCGGCCTCGCCTTCAACACCAAGACGCTCGCCGCCTACCTGACCGTGCCCGGCATCGCGCTCGGCTATTTCGTGTGCGCGCCGGTGTCGATGCCGCGGCGCGTGGCGCAGCTTCTGGTCGCGGGCCTGGTGGCGGCGATCTTCTCGTTCGCGTGGATCGCTGCGGTCGAAGCGACGTCCGCGTCGAAGCGGCCTTACGTCGGCTCCTCGACCGACAACACCGAGCTCGGCCTCACGTTCGGATACAACGGCTTCGGTCGTGTCGAAGGCCAGAACGGCGGACCGGGCCGCACGCAGTCCAAGCCCGGCGCGGCGGTGCCGAAGAGCGTGCAGCTGAGGATCAACCGGCGGCTGGAAAGCGCCGAGAAACAGCATCAGGTCGCCAAGCGCACATACGCGCCTTCGATCAACATCGGGCGCAACAGACGCCCCGTGCCGTTCGGCGGCCCGCCCGGTGTGCTGCGGCTGTGGGGCCGGGGCCTCGGCGAGCAGGGCGGCTGGTACCTGCCGTTCGCTTTCTTCGGGCTGTTCGCGACGCTGGCGATGCTGGGGCTGCAGAATCGCCAGCGCGAGGGGCGCGGACGGCGCGCGCAGGAGGGCGCACCGCGCACCGCGCTGACACCGGGCGCGCTCGCCGGCGCAGAGGCGCTCGGCCGGCGCGACCCGCGGCTGATCGCGACGATCGTGCTCGGCGGCTGGTTCATGACCGAGGCCGTCTTGCTGAGCGCGTCGAAGGGCATCGTGCACCCGTACTACATCTCGGCGGTCGCTCCGGGCGCGGCGGCGATGATCGGCTCCGGCGTTGCGTCGCTGGTGTCGCTGGCGCGGCGCCGCCCGCCGCTCGCCGCGCTGGTGCTGGCGGGCGGGGCGGTGGCGACGACCGTGGTCGCCGAGCTCGTGATGATGCAGCGCGAGCACTACATGAAATGGTTCGAGCCGCTGCTGCTCGGCGGCGCCGCCGTCTGCCTGGCCGGCCTGCTGCTCGCGGCGCTCCTGGGGCGCGGGCGCGGCGCGGCGGTGGCGGTGGGACTCGCTCTCGCGGTGCTGCTGGTCGTGCCGACCGGCTATGCGAGCAGCACATGGCTGGCGCCGGTCGAGTCGACGTTCCCCGCGCCGGGGCCGACGCAGACGGCGGGCTCGGGCGGCGTCGGTCTGAGCGAACGCGCGCTCGACATCACCGAAGCGATGATGCGCTACGTGCGCACGCATGGCGGCACGCCACGGTATGAGATCCTCACCGTCGCCTCCGACGCGGCCGCGCCGTTCATCCTGCTCGGCATGAATGCCGCCGCGGTCGGCGGCTACAGCGGCGTCGACCCGGTGCTCGGCGGGCCGAAGCTGGCGCGGCTGGTGGCCCGCCGCGAAGCGCGCTACGTGATGCTCGGCGGCGAGTACGCCTCGCGCGGCGGCAACCGCGCGACCAAGGCCGTGCTGGCCGCCTGCCGCGAGATGGCGCCGGCCCAGTGGCACAGCCCCGTCGCCTACCCCTCCGGGCTGGTGCTGTTCGACTGCGCGGGTCGCGAGCGGCGGCTGGCGGCAGCAGGCTAGGCCGCGACCGACAGCTCGCGCTTGAACGCGCGCGCGAACAGCTCGCCCTCGCGTCCCGCCGCCCAGCGCGGCACCGCCGGGTCGCCGTCGGCGATCAGCCGCAGCCGCACCGCATCCTGTTCGAGCGCCAGGTCGGTGCCTCGCACGAGCTGGTCGCGCGAGCGCTCCAGATCCTCGGCCAGCCGCAGCAGCGCTGCGCAGCGGTCGAGCCGCTCGAGGTCGCCCTCGCCGAACAGCGCCGCGAGCGGACCGGGCGAGGGCATGCCCTTGCGGTGGTAGCGCGCGGCCTGGGCGATGATCGCCGTCTCCACCGGGGTGAAGCCGGGCAGGCCCCCGTTGAGGATCAGGTAGCGCGAATGCTTGTGGTGATCGTCGTAGTCGATCGACATGCCGATGTCGTGGAGCATGCAGGCCGCCCACAGCAGCTCCCGCTCGCGCCGGTCGCCGCCGTGCAGGCCGAGCTCGGCCAGCGCGTCGAACATGCCCAGCGCGAGCGCCGCCACGTGATCCGTGTGCTCCGGCGCGACGGCGTACTGCGCCGCCATGTTCAGGACGCTCGCGCGGCGCACGTCCTCGAACAACGGGGCGCCGACCGACCGCTCGCGCTCGGCGAGCAGGCGTTCGAAGAACACGCCCTCGCGCAGTCCCGCTTCGGTCGTCTCGATCGACGTGAAGCCGCCGGCGCGCAGCGCCCCGCGCACGACCAGCGCGCCGGCCAGGATCAGGTCGGCACGTGCGGGCTTGACGCCCGGCACGCTCGCCCGCTCCGCGGCGGGCAGCGCCGCCAGTCGTTCGATCAGCTCGTCGAGCACCTCGGCCTCGATCACCATTCCCTGCACGCCGTTCGAGGGCAGGCCCGCGGCGCGCTGCGCGGCAGCCGCGAGGTTGCGCACGGTGCCGCCGATGCCGACCAGGCGCCCTTCCCCCGCCGCGCCGGCCGCGGAGAGCCAGGCCGTGCCCGACAGCTCGCGCTCGACGTAATCGCTGAGCTCCTGCAGCTGCCTGCGCTTGGCCGGGCCGTTCGGCGGCAGGAAGCGCTCGCTCATGCGCACCGTGCCCAACCGCCAGGAGCCCGATGCGTCGGCGAGCCGGTCGACGACGCGGACCAGCTGCATCGAGCCGCCGCCGAGATCGAGCACGCACCCCTGCTCGAGCGTCGTCGAGTTGACCGCCGCCAGATAGCCCGCGCGCGCCTCCGCCTCGCGGCTGAGCACGCGGATCGGCATCGCGAAGCGCTCTCGCGCGCGCTCCAGGAACTCCTGCCCGTTCTCCGCATCGCGGATCGCGCTGGTCGCGACGGCGTCCACTTCCTGCTCGCCGAGGCCGGCAGCGCGGCAGAAGTGCGCGAACACGTCGAGCGTCGCAAGCGCGCGCTCGACCGGCTCGGCGCCCAGCCTGCCCGTCGCCATCAGTCCCTGACCGATTCGCACCGGCTCGTAGATCTCGTCGGTCCGCCGCCACCAACCGTCGCCGGCCTGGAACACGACCAGACGGAACGAGTTCGAGCCGAGGTCGATCACGGCTAGCCGCTCCTCGGGCTGCATCCGACGCAGCCTAGAGGCCACCTCGGCGGGGTCGCGCGAGCCTGCGCGAGCGGCGCCGCTCGCGTCCTGGCGAGGCGTCAGAGCTGCTCGTGCTTGGCCGCGGCCAGTGCGCGCTCGGCCTCGACCAGCACCGTGTGCACGTGCCCGCTGCGCTCGTGGATCAGCGTGTAGCCGATGCTCGCCGTCGGGTGCAGGACGCCCTCGCCGACGTCGACGCTGCATGCCGGGATCACCCGGGCCAGGCCGTCGGAGACGACCGCGAGCCCATCCTCGTCCGCGTGCGGCATCAGGATCGCGAACTCGTCGCCGCCGATGCGGCCGACCAGATCTGTTTCGCGCAGTCGCCGGCCCAGCGCGCGCGCGACCGCGCGCAGCAGCTCGTCGCCCACGGCGGCGCCGTGGTCGCGGTTCACAGCGCGGAAGCCGTCGACGTCGAGCACCATCAGCCCGGCGGTCTCGCCGTAGCGCCGGCAGCGGCCGACCTGCAGGCGCAGGTCGTGCTCGAACATGCGGCGGTTGCGCAGCCCCGTGAGCGGGTCGTGGTCGGCCAGCCCCATCAGCTGCTGCTCGAGCTCCTTGCGCTCGGAGATGTCCTGCAGCTGGGCGATGTAGTGAAGCGGCGTGCCGTCGCGCTCGCGCACCAGCGACATCGAGAGGATCGCCGAGACGGTCTCGCCGGCGGCGTCGAAGTAGCGCTTCTCGATCTGGAAGGCGGGGATCTCTCCGGCCAGCAGGCGCTGGCGCTGCACGTGGTCGTTGCCGACGTCCTCGGGGTGCACGATGCCGTCGAAGCGCTTGCCGAGCAGCTCCTCGGAGGTGTAGCCGGTGATGTCGCACAGCGCGCGGTTGACGAGCATCCAACGCATCTCGACGTCGAGCAGCCCGGTGCCGATCGGCGCCGCCTCGAACACCTCCTCGAAGCCATCGGCGCGGTCGGGCGAGAGCAGGTCGGCCTGGCGGCGAGCGGTGATGTCGAGCACCACTGCGATGCCGCCGTCGATGTTCGACAGGTCCTCGGCGACCGGCGAGCCATCGCTCACCAGCGGGCCGGCGTCGACCATCAGGCAGTAGCGCTCGTCGGCTGTCCACACCTCGCGGGTGCGCGTCTCGCCTTCCAGCGCCGAGCTGAACAGTGGCTCAAATCGTTCCCAGAACTCGCGCGGAAAGGCGTCGGCTGCGTACTTCCCCGGCTGGTAGGCCTCGGGCTCGCCCATCCGCTCCAGCGCCTGACCGGCCGTGAGCACGAAGCGCAGCTGGCGGTCGAACACGATCACGAGCGCCTCCGGCAGCTCGCGTAGCGCCGCCTGGGCGGCGTGGTCGGCGCTCGACATGACCTGCTCGGCGTGCGAACGGTGTCCCATCGGGGAGCTCACGTAGCCATCATCGGCCCCGCCGGCGACGGACTTGAAACGCGCGGCGGCGGCAGTTGACGCGGGCACCCCCGTTCCCTACCGTGTTTGTAGCGTATGGCACGAGCTGGAGGGCTGTGCGGCGCGAACAGGGATGACACGGAGAAAGTTCAAGGAGGGACGGAGATGGGGGCATCGAGGGAGAACAGGCGCCGCGTGCTGCCGCGCGTGCTCGCAGGGTTGGCGATCGGAGAGGTGGCATACCGGCTGCTGATGCGCGAGCCGTTGCGCCGTGCGCTGGGAATCGAATCGCAGCATGCATGATCGACCGGCCGGCACAGCGCGTGTAGCATTCGCTCCCGCCGGGCGCGTACGACAGCGACGCGAACGGCCGGCTCGCCGGGTCGGGGGCATCGCGACAGAGTGCGCGGTGACGTTCACCCGGCGCCATCGCAGCGACAGCAGCGAGCCGAACGAGCGCCGCGCGGCCGCGACCCCAGGGGCAGTGAGAGAAAAGCCGGTAGACATCGAGGGCCTCGACGAGGACGGCGGGCGGACGCTGCGGCTACGCGGCGAGCTCGACATCTCCAGCGTGCAGCAGCTGGAACGGCTCGTGCAGGAGACCTGTGCCGACGGCGCGGCGCGCCTGCGGCTCGACCTCCGCGAGCTGTCGTTCATCGACTCGAGCGGCATCGCCGCGATCGTGCAGGCCTCCTCGGTCTGCGAGGAGCAAGGGCTGGACTTCGAGTTGCTCGAGGGACCGCCGGCCGTGCAGCGGCTGTTCGTGCTCACCGGTCTCAGCGAGATCCTGCCGTTTCGTGACGGCAGGGACGCTTGAGCGCCGGCGCCACGGGTGCTCTCAGCTGACGCCGGAGGACTCCTCCGTCCGGCGTTCAGAGGTCGTCTCCGACGGAGCATCGCCGTCGGAGTCGCCACCCTCCTGCGGCGCGAGCACGAACAACTCGGCGTTGAGGTCGGGGTCGTAGTGCATGGTGCTCATGAAGGCGACCACGCGGCGGTGAAGCTCCTCCTCGATGACCCTTTCGAAGCGGGGCCCCATCACCTCCTGGAAGGCCGCACGCTGCTCGATCACGCTTTCCGGCTTGCCCTCGCCGATCAGGGTCCTCTCGACCGGCGTGTACCCCCCCTTCAGCAGCACGACCACGAGGTCGCCGAAGTGGTAGGTGCGAGCGTTCGTGGGTCCCTTGCCGTAGTACTCCTTGACCAGGCCGACGATCCGCCGGGAGATCACCGCCAATGTCGAGCCGGGCGCTGCCCCCGGTGCGCTGCGTGGCGAATCCGTGCTGCTGGAGGCCGGGTCGCTCATGTGGGTGCGCTCCATTCGTTGCCATGGTTGTGGCTGCGAAGCCTGTCCTCCTGTGCGCGCAGTTCTCGCGCCTGGCGACCCTGTGCCCTCACAGCGGCCGCGGCGCTGAGCTCCGCTTCGGCTTCACGAAGCACCCGTGCCGGCGCCCATCGGCCCGGGCGAGCCGCAGGGTGGCCAGGTGCATTCGAGGCACGTCAGAGATCGTACCGCTGTCGGAGCTGCAGCCGACCGTCGAGGAGCTCGATGCGACCAGCGCACCGGGCATCCATGCCCCCGGCGAAGGCCACGCGAGCAGCCGGCGTTGGTGGCGCGCCGCTACGCGCGGGCTGCGCCACCCACGGCGGCATCGGCGCGTGAGATGTCTGTCAGCGCCGAGCGCGCGATTTCGAGCGCCTGGTTCTCCTCCTCGAGGTTCCGCCGCAACAGCGAGACGACTTCCGAGTTGCCGCGCGCCTGAGCCTGGATGATCAGCGATTCGTAGACCGCGAGCTCGTGGTGCTCGGACTCGATCGCCGACGACAGGACGACGTTGTCGACGAGGCCGTCCTCGGTTTTTTTGATCGTGGCCTTGCCCTCCGCTGCCATCGCGTCGATCACCGGACAGGGCGAGTCGTCGACCTCCTCGCCGAGCAGCCGGAAGCACTCTTCGACGTTGCGGCAATGCTGGATCGTCTGCTGGCGGTGCTGCGCGAGCGCCTGTTTGATCTCGCCGCGCTGCGCCTCCTCCTCGAGCTGCTCGAGCGTCTCGACGAGCTTGCGCTCCATCGTGAGGGCCGAGCCGAGCTTGAAGCTGAAGAGCTCCTCTGGCGTGTTGAACCGCTCGAACAACATGGTCGCTCCTTCGGTCGTGGTTTGAGTTGCCTCATCAGGGGCGCGGCTCTGCGCAGCTTCCCGCTCGCGAGGACCCGAAACGGCTCCGGCGGCCCACATGTCAGAGCTCGGCCGCCTTGCGCGAACCGCTATGGCCTGCGCAGGCGGGCGAGCAGCGCAGAGTGGTCGGACAGCCCCTCTTCGCGCCAGCCGTGCTCGTACGTGCACGCGACGACCTCGAGACCGTCGACGAGCAGGTGGTCGAGGCGGTAGCCGCCGGGCCAGCGTTTCCACCCCCAGCTGATCTCGCGCTGCCCATAGCCGTGGATCAGGCGGAACGCATCACTGAAGCCGTGCCGCTGCAGGCCGCTGAGCAGCGCGAGCTCGTCGTGCTCCCACTCCTCGCCGCGATCCTCGCGAAGCCGGCCGTACTGGTCGCGGGCGAACGACCAGAGCGTGCCGTCGGCATGCTCTCGCCGCGGCGTGTTCAGATCGCCGCAGAGGATGCGAGGGTGCGATGCGGCGCAGGCGAGGTGGGCATGGACGGCGAGGTGTGTGTCGAGCTTCGCGCGTTCGGGCTTCGGGCTGGTCGGCGAGTGCACGTTGACGACCTCGATGTCGCCCTCCATGAGCACCGCGAGCGCGCGCTCGGGCCACGGCAGCCCCGGGATCTCCAGGCCCGAGAGCGGGACGGCGGCCGCGGTGAGCACCATCAGCGGGCGCCGCGCGACGCCCTCGTCCCCGGCTGCGTGCATGGCATGCGGCAGACCCGCCTCGGCGAGCCGCTCACGCCAGAGCGGCAGGGTCGTGGGCGTGACCTCCTGCAGGCACACGACGTCGGGGCGCAGCGACTGCACGCGCTCGGCCTGCAACGGCAGCGCATTGACCCTGCCGGCGACGTTCCAGCTGAGCAGAAGCATC